>CAZMFG010000021.1:0-22815 GCA_964565525.1 uncultured Thermodesulfobacteriota bacterium | reverse complement strand
TCCGATTATCATCTTCCCCTTTTTACTCTTGGCATAGCGACGCCATGCGAGGCAGATTCATTCTAAGCTAGATCATCGGTGATGTCAAAGGAACACAACGGTCAGCCAATTTGACTTAAAAAGGAGACCCTCCTATAATTGTCCGCAATGGACAAACAAATTGAAGCATTTTTAAAAGAAGACATCGGCACGGGAGACGTCACTACCGATGCCATTGTCCCTGAAGGTCATACCTCAAAGGCAGACATCATTGCCAAGGCGGACGGGGTGATGGCCGGGCACATCTTTGCCCGGAAGGTTTTTCATGTCCTTGATAAAAACATCCGCTATGAAGAGTTAAAACAGGACGGCGAACGGATCACTGAAGGGGATATCCTGGCTGTCATCACAGGTAAGAGCCGCGCCATCCTGACGGGCGAACGGGTGGCCTTAAATCTCCTCCAGAGATTATCGGGGATTGCTACCCTCACCAGAACCTTCGTCGATGCCGTCGAAGGGACCGGCGTTAAAATCCTCGATACGAGAAAGACCTCGCCGGGGTTGCGAGAGATGGAAAAATATGCGGTCAGGATGGGGGGAGGGCATAACCATCGGCTCACTTTGAGCGAGATGGCCCTCATCAAGGAAAACCACATTGCCATAGCCGCTTCTATCCGGGAGGCGGTAATGCGAGTGAGGTCTCAGTCCACGGTACCGGTTGAAGTGGAAGTCAAAAACATAGAAGAGGTAGGGGAGGCCGTGGAGGCAGGGGTTGACAGAATCATGGTTGATAACTGGGATACAGCATCGATCAAGGATGCCGTTGCCTTTGTGAACAAAAGAATTCCCCTGGAGGTGTCGGGAAACATGACCGTCGAAAAGGCACGGGAGGTTGCCAAGACAGGGATCGACTTTATCTCGGTGGGGGTAATCACCCACTCCTTCAAAGCACTCGATATGACCTTACTCCAGGAAGGACTGCGGAATGAGCGCTGAAGAGTCGGCCTCCGAAAGAAAAGAAATTCTTGAAAGGATAGCACAAGCCAAGAATAAACTGGGAAAGGACGTGATCATCCTTGCCCATTTCTATCAGGAGGATGATATCGTCGGGTGCGCAGATGTTGTGGGCGATTCCCTTCAACTCGCCCAACAGGCCGCGAAACAAAAAGATGTCCCCTCTATTGTGTTTTGTGGCGTCTCTTTCATGGCGGAGATGGCACGGATCATCTGCTCACCAGGACAGGAGGTCCTCCATCCCGAGCCCGATGCGCGGTGTCCCTTAGCGGATATGGCCGGGATAGAACAGGCAGAGGCGGCCTGGGTCGACTTAAAAGAATCGGATAAAAAAATTATACCGGTAGCGTACGTGAATTCCAACACCGACTTGAAGGCACTGTGCGGGCGCAACGACGGAACGGTCTGCACATCCGCTAATGCACGACAGGTCTTTGAATATGCCTTCTCCAAGGGAGACGCGGTGTTCTTCTTCCCGGATGAAAACCTGGGACGAAACACCGCCCATGCACTGGGCATAGCGGATCACGAGATGTTCCTGTGGGACCCCGCGGCGGGAATAAAAAATACGAGCAAAGACCGTGTAAAAAAGGCAAAGGTCTTTGTATGGAAGGGGTACTGTTATGTCCATACGAAATTTCTCCCCTCAGATGTCCTGAAAGTAAGAAACGAAACACAAGGAATAAACGTGATCGTGCATCCTGAGTGTACACCGGAGGTGGTTGCCCTGTCGGACTCCGCAGGATCAACCAGTATAATCAAACATACCGTCGAAACATCGGAGCCTGGTTCATCATGGGCCATTGGGACGGAGTGGAATTTTGTGTATAGAATCAAGGTGCACAACCCTGATAAGTTCATCGTTCCTCTCAAGCGATCCGTATGCAGCGACATGACGAAAATACAACCCCGCCACCTTCTCCAGGTACTGGAAGGATTGAAGGAAGGAAAACTTCATGGCCGGGTGAGCGTGGCAGAGGAAATCATAGAGGATGCGAGAACGGCATTGAAGAGGATGCTGGAAATCACCTGAAATGAAGAGCAACAAAAAACATTATTGTGACGTCCTTGTCATCGGATCAGGCATAGCCGGTCTCACAACGGCGATCACCGCCTCCGAGCAGGGGTTCGATGTCATCCTTATAAACAAGGAAACCTCGTTAAAAGAATCCAACACTCAATACGCCCAGGGAGGGATCGTCAGTCAAGGCCACGATGATTCTCCGCAACTCCTTATCGAGGATATTATAAAAGCAGGCGATGGAATTTCAAACCTCGAAGCCGTCACCATCCTTGCCACCGAAGGTCCCCCCCTTGTGGAAGACGTCTTGGTAAAGAAAAGCGGGGTCCTTTTCTCACGTGCTGAAACAGGTGGGTTCGAATATGCCAGGGAGGGCAGTCACTCGAGACGGAGAATCCTTCACCGCATGGATACAACGGGTAAGGCCATAGAAGAAGGCCTCATAGATAAGGCACAGAAGAGCAAACACATCCGGCTTTTTACAAACGCCACGGCCGTTGACCTTCTTACCATCCCCCACCATTCCACCGATCCCCTCTCCCTCTACCGGGAGCCCCAATGTATCGGGGCCTACGTACTCAACAACGAAGAGGAAAAGGTTGAGATGATATTCTCCTCGTATACCGTCCTCGCCACAGGAGGACTGGGCAGGATTTACCTCCATACCACCAATCCTCCCTGCGCAACCGGGGACGGGTTTGCCATGGCATACCGAGCGGGGGCGAGGCTGATCAACATGGAGTATATCCAATTTCATCCGACCTCTCTCTTCCATAAAGATGCGGATGGGTTTCTCATTTCAGAGGCCATGCGGGGCGAAGGGGCACGGCTTACGACCAAGGACAATGTCCCCTTTATGGATGGCTATTCCCCTCAGGGTGATCTTGCCCCCCGAGATGAGGTCACGCGGGCCATCTATGAGGAGATGATCAAGAGGGGGGATGCCTATGTGTATCTCGACATTGCCTCCTATACCACGATAGACATCAAAAAGCGCTTTCCCACGATTTATGAAAAATGTTTGTCTCTCGGTATCGATATCCTCAAGGAGCCGATCCCCGTCGTACCTTCCGCTCATTATAGCTGTGGAGGGGTGCAGGTGGATATCTGGGGGAGAACATCTGTGAAGAATCTCTATGCGGCGGGGGAGGCCTCAGCAACGGGCATCCACGGTGCGAATAGGCTCGCCTCCACCTCGTTGCTTGAAGGACTGGTATGGGGTGTGAGGGCATCACAAGATATCGCCGCTCACTTTGACGGGGAGAAACCCTACAAAGAATCAGAAATCCCTTCATGGCAACCCCCAGAGAAAGAGGAGAAGGTTGACCCTGCCCTCATTCAACAGGACTGGCTGAGCATTACCTCAACGATGTGGAACTACGTGGGTATTATCAGGACCGTAAAGAGATTGGAACGGGGGACCGCCGATCTCCGGTATTTGAAGAATAGGATAGACGATTTCTATAGAAAGGCCCACCTCACCCCCATGGTCTTAAACCTGAGAAACGGCATTCAAACCGCCCTGATCGTGGCCGATGCAGCCTTTTCAAACAGAAGCAGCAGAGGTACACATTATATCCAATAGATCCGATCAAAGAATCGAACCTCAAATGATCATCCTCGCCATCGAGAGTTCGTGCGATGATACCGGGGCCGCTTTGATAGAGGACGGGAACAACATCCTTTCCAACTGCCTCTCGTCTCAGGATGAGGTCCATCGGCGGTATGGCGGGGTGGTGCCTGAGTTGGCCTCCCGACGCCATCTGGAAAACATCGTGCCGGTGATACGGGGGGCCCTTGATGAGGCCCGCAAATCATTGGACGATGTGAATAGTGTGGCAGTTACCCGTGGACCAGGCCTGGTGGGTTCCCTCTTGGTGGGGATCATGGCGGCCAAGGCCATCGCCCATGCCAAGGCCCTCCCCCTGGTGGGGGTAAACCACTTGATGGGACACCTGCTGGCCGTCTTCTTGGAACACGAGGTTCCCTTCCCCTTTATCGGCATGGTGGCCTCGGGGGGACACACCTCCCTCTATATGGCTGAGGGGTTTACCGCCATGCGTCCCCTGGGCAGGACCAGGGACGATGCAGCCGGGGAGGCCTTTGACAAGGTGGCCAAATACCTGGGGTTGGGATACCCGGGCGGAATAATCATCGAACAACTGGCTCGCCAAGGCGATCCTGAGGCTATAGCCTTTCCCCGCGCCTACATCGCCAAGGACTCCCTGGACTTCAGCTTCAGCGGGATCAAGACGGCGGTGGTGAACTACGTCCGCGCCCATCCCCCTTCTGATGACGGAATGGCCGATATCGCCGCCTCCTTTCAAGAGGCCGTGCTGGATGTGCTGGTGGACAAGATCATCTGGGCGGCCCAGCGGCACCAGGTGGACAGAGTAGTGGTATCCGGAGGGGTGGCCTCAAACAACCGTCTGCGGGAGCGTTTACAGCAAGAAGGGGAACAGGTTGGCATACAAGCGTATTTCCCCTCCCCCTTTCTCTGTAGGGATAATGCGGCTATGATCGGGGTGGCCGGCTACCACCTCCTCAAGAAGGGGGAGAGGGACGGGCTGGCAATGAGCGCCCTGTCACGCTGGCCTTTAGAAAAAGGGCTAGACCCGTGACCACGTTGATGCAGGAGCTGAGAAGCCGAGGGGTCTCGCCCAAGAGGATCCTGGGGCAGCACTTCCTCATCGACAAAGGGGTGGCGCAGAAGATCGTCCGGTTGGCGGACCTGGGACCTGAGGATTGCGTGGCGGAGATCGGCCCGGGGATGGGGGTCTTGACCTTTCTAATGCTCCCGCTGGTGAAACAGGTGGTGGCCGTGGAGTTGGATCAGGCGATAGCCGATTACCTCAGGGAAAAGGGGGAGGGAATGGCCTCGCTCAGTGTCATATGCGGGGACGCCCTCCACTATGATTTTCAGGGTCTCGCCCAGGAGGCAGGGAGGAAACTCAAGGTGGTAGCCAACCTTCCTTATAATATATCCACCCCCGTCATCTTCCGGCTCCTGGAGAACCGAGAGGCTGTGGCCACCATCACCCTGATGCTCCAACATGAAGTGGCCCAGCGGATCACGGCCCCCCCGGGGGGCAAGGACTACGGTTCCCTCTCGATCTTTACCCAACTCTACACATCCCCCAAGATCATGATGCGGGTCCCCCCCCAGGCCTTTTACCCCCGTCCCAAGGTGGAGTCCGCACTGATCAAGTTTGAGATCCTGGAGCGCCCCAGGGTTACGATCAACGACCACGGTTTCTTTCAGGAAGTAGTCAGGGCCTCCTTTGCACAACGGAGAAAAACCATCTTAAATTGCCTCAAGAACTCTCCCTTAGTCCTCGGTACAAAGGAGGAGATTTTAGAGGTCTTAAAGGCCGTCGGGATCGATCCCCGTCGCCGGGCCGAAACCTTGGATCTGGTTGAGTTCCAGCACCTGGCCGAGGCACTGAAGAGAATCACGGAAGAACCAAGTCCTCTTATCGCTGCCGAACGGAGAGGGTCATGAAGGAAAATGTAAAAGCTACCTGTCTGGCCATCTTCAGGGCGGGCCTCGCGGCAGTGGAACCCCGGGAGGCGGTGAAACGGGTCCTTCGCCTCACCAATGACGATCTCCGGGTGGGGAAACGAAAGTATCGTTTAAAAGATTTCAAGCGCATCGTCGTGGTTGGTGCGGGGAAGGGCAGTGCACCCATGGCGCAGGCCGTCGATGACCTCCTCGACGAGCGGCTCGAAGGGGGTCTGGTCATCGTCAAATACGGTTACACCGTCCCCCTCAAAAAGGTCAGGCTCATCGAAGCAGGCCACCCCATACCTGATGAGGCGGGGCAACGAGGAACCGAAGAGCTGTTGGAGATGGTCAAAGGGTTAGGAGAAGATGACCTGGTCTTGTGCCTGCTCTCCGGTGGGGGGTCGGCCTTGCTCCCCGCACCGGTGGAGGGTGTGGGCCTTGGTGAGAAACAAGAGACCACTAAGATCCTGTTGGAGAGCGGCGCCTCAATCCATGAGGTCAACGCCGTCAGAAAGCACCTCTCCCGCATCAAGGGGGGGTGGCTGGCCAAGGCAGCCGCCCCTGCCACGGTCGTCTCCCTCATCCTCTCCGATGTCATCGGGGACGACCTCGATGTCATCGCCTCAGGTCCCACCGTGGGAGACAGGAGCACCTTTAGTGATTGCCTGAGGGTGATTGAAAAGTATCACCTCGAATCCAGAATTCCTCCCCCAGTATGGGATCATCTGCACAAGGGGGCTGCGGGCGCGGTGCAGGAGACCCCCAAACCCGATGACCCCGTATTCAGCACCGCTTATCACCTCATTGTGGGCAACAATATCCTCTGTCTGGAGGCTGCGGCGCACAAGGCCCAGAAAATGGGGTATCATACCCTCATCCTCTCTTCCTATGTCGAGGGAGAGACCAGGGAGGTGGCCAAGGTACACGGGGCCATACTCAAAGAAATCCTGAGTTCCGGCAGGCCCCTGGCTTCTCCGGCCTGCATCATCTCCGGGGGGGAAACCACCGTAACCATCCGTGGAAAGGGAAAGGGGGGGAGAAATCAGGAGTTCGCCCTGGCCTGCGGTATTGAGATAGCGGGATGGCAGGGAGCGGCCGTGTTCAGCGCGGGCACCGATGGCACTGATGGGCCTACCGATGCCGCCGGGGCCTTTGCCGACTGGCGGATGGTGGAACGAGCCCTGGAGATGGGACTTGATCCCGGAGTTTTCCTCCGGGAGAATGATGCTTACACTTTTTTTGAAAAACTCGGCGACCTCGTCATCACCGGCCCGACCAACACCAATGTGATGGATGTCAGAATACTCATCGCCGTTTAGACGATCTGCCAAGGAATACTCGCTTAATGCGAAGCAAAATAATACTAAAAGTTATGATCGCTGCACATAGAACCAATATTATCCAAAATTGCTTCGGTCTTTCTTTTTGATTTAACGGGTTTTCATACCATACTACGCCTAAGCCCTTGTCTTCCGAACGCTCCTCGCATGATAGGACGTCAAGATCGTAATCACCATCCAAGTCGACTAGTTGGACAAGATCGAACTTGACACCCTGTGGGCCACTGATGTCATAGGTAACCCACTTTGCGTCGGTGGGTGCGTTTGTATATTGAAGCCAAACCAGACCACGTTTCGGCGGGTCGGCATCCTCGCAGGAGTAGACGACGTCAAGGTTGGAATCACCATTGATATCGCCTGCACGAATTCCCTTGGCTGTCCCCGTGCCGGCAGGTAGCTCAACTTTGACTACATGGGCCGGCCAAGGATGACTTGGATCTTCCGGACAACGAAACCAGTGAATCTCGTTTGTTTTAACGGCAGCAAGCACATCGGAACGTCCATCGCCGTCCAGGTCAACAACATCGAGAAACATGACCTCTCGTCCGTCGGCTCCGATGCGGTGTTCTGACCACTTTTCTGTAGACTTATTTCCACCAGGGTTTTTCAACCAAAGAATACCAGCGCTCTTCCCTTTACGGTCGGACAAAATCAGATCGGTGTTGTTATCGCCGTCCACGTCAGTCGATACGAGTGACATGATCCAACCAGCACTGTAGAGCCAATGTAACTTCCAATCTCCTAGTTTGCGGGGATTGACGGGGGACTGCAACCAGCCAACCATGGCATTTTTGCCCTTCGCACCAACCACAAGGTCCACACCTCCTTGGTCATCGATCTGCATCGGCAGAGCAAATATCCAGCGTGTCTTTCCCTTAGTTGCAGGAAACGGTTCGGTCTCCCATGCGGCGCTATTTAGGTACTTCTTCGGATTCTTCGGTGCCCAATGGACGAAAATGCTCATCGTTTTTCCTTCACAACAACTGACCACGTCGACCGCCCCATCACCATCCAGGTCAGCAAAAACGGCGTCCTCGGGATCCCCTACCTTTCCAACTGTGACAGCTGGCCAAGGCTTCGTGACCTTGGCCTTTAGCTGGCCTGGGTTGATGTACACACGAACGACACCACCTTCTTCCCAGCCCGTAACCAAGTCGGGATACCTGTCTCTATTGACATCGGCCAGTCTCACGCCGTCTGCGCCGCGCGACGAGTCATCAATAATATGACGTTTCCATTCCCTGTTCCAGTCGGGACTATCTGCAGCAATAGCAATCCCGCCTCCCAGCAGGCTAAACATCATCACGATGCACAACACCACTTTCATTACCATCTGTTTGCTTGCGGGTGTTGTGGTCACATCCAATTTCAGCATGTTATCCCATAGTTATCTGATAGAGGCCGTAACATTCACTGGTTTGAGGGTATAAATACGTGCAAGTCGATTAGCTGCCTTCAGGTTCCCTTTGCGCAAAGCCTCTCGCACATAATCGAGTTTTTGAGCATCTTCGAGAGATAAGTAGGGAGACCATCCACTGTCTGCGTCGATCAGCTCAACGTCAACCTTGGCCACGTATTAACCCTCGTGAATCAATTTAGTGTGTTTTCTTTTCTTCATGATTTTCTCCTACTCATTGTGTACCTTCAATATAATACCGACCTTTATCAAAACCGAAACCTTCACTCCCCTTCCGGTCAATACTCATTCGGTTGTTTTGTAATGTTGACGAAGTTATGATTCATCAATAATGGCAACGGCCCTTGTCCACCCCGCAGATGCCCCCCGGATCTTGACGGGAAAACACGAGACTATGAATCCACTCGCCGGTAAGGCCTCAAGATTGTGCAACTTCTCCAGGTGGCAATAGCCGATATCCCTGCCTGCCTTATGCCCTTCCCATATGATCGACGCATCCTTTGTCGCCCTATATTTTTCAGCGGTATGGACAAAGGGCGGATCCCAGCTCCAGGCGTCCGTCCCGGTCACTCTGACGCCGCGTTTGAGCAGATACATGGTTGCCTCATATCCCATACCGCACCCGGATTGAACATAGTCCGCACAACCGTAACGCTCCCCGGCCCTCGTGTTGACCAGCACGATATCCAAGGGCTTCAAAGAATAATCGATACGCCTCAATTCTTGCTCTATATCGTCGGCGGTGACGACATACCCATCCGCACAGTGCCGAAAGTCAAGCTTCACCCCCTGGTGGAAGCACCATTCCAACGGCACCTCATCAATCGTAATGGCCCTCTCTCCTCGATTCATCGTCGAGTGGAAATGATAGGGGGCGTCTAAATGGGTGCCGTGGTGGGTGCCCAACGCTACCCGTTCTATGGCCCATGCTTCACCGTCAGGCAGATCTTTTTTTTTGAGTCCTGGGAAAAAGGACTGCATTTGTGCAAAGGATTCGTGATGTCCGATATACGTAATCTGAGGGCTGAACCCTGGTGGATTTGAAGCAACGTCGTTTTCCAGATAAATCGACAGATCAATTATCCGTCGGGGCATAATGACCTCCACACAGACATGCCGGCGTGCTGAAGATAATCGCCATCCCCCTATCGCTGCACGAGGTCCATGATCTCCTGCGCCCCCTCCTGGGAGAGGGTGCCCTTTTTGACCCCCACCTCCACAGTAAGACGGGAGATGGCACAATAGATATCGGTGTAGCGGGGGTCTACCATCTTAAAGGCCTCCAGGTGTCCCTTGACCACGCCTGCATCCCCCCTGGCGATGGGACCGGTCAGGGCCTGAACAGGGCCTAACCGCTCTATGTTGTTCACCGTCCCCTTGATCAGGGGAAGAAGGGCCTGGGCGGCGTCATCTTCCGAGATGTCTATGGCCTCAAAGAGCCGATAGCTGAGGTAGACGAGGGTGACGAAGAAGTTGCAGGCCACTACGGCCGCCGCGTGGTACAAGGGTTTTTCTCGCGTGTCGATGGCAAGAGGTTTCCCGCCCAATTTTTGTACCAGCTCCGTCAGGATGGGGATGGCCGCGGGGTCTCCTTCCACGTTGAATATCGAGGAGGGGAGTATCTTCACCGCCTCCTTGGCATCGGCGAAGCTCTGCAAGGGGTGGACGGACGCGATGAGGGCCCCTTTTTCTTGGGCGCTGGCGAGGATGGTGGAGGGGAGGGCCCCGCTGGTATGGACCACGATCTGTCCGGGATGAAAGCCGCCTTTGCCCGCGATCGCGTCGCAGACCTCCTGGATAGCGCTGTCCGAGGTAGTGATAAAGATCACATCGGCCTCCGGGGTAATCTCCTCCGGCGCGGTAGTGGTGCGGACCTCACCCCCTACAATGGCGGCCGCCTTTTTCAACGATTCCTCTCCCTTGCTAGCCATACCGCAGAGCGTATAGCCCTTCTCCTTCAAGAGAGAGGCCAGGGCCGTACCCACAACCCCTGCCCCCACAATGGCTATCTTATTCACCTGCATTTCCTTCCTCCTCTTGATCTGGCATCCAATTAAAGAGCCCGGGCCACGGTGAGCACCGCCACCCTCGCGGCCCCTGCCTTCAGCAGGGTTCGGGAACACTCATTGACCGTGGCACCGGTGGTGTAGACGTCATCCACGAGCACGACGGCCTTCCCCTCTATCGCTGACTGGTCCTGTACCTCAAAGGCCCCCCTGAGATTTTCCCTCCTCTTCTTTTTCTTAAGGGCGCTCTGAACGGGTGTGTCCTTGACCTTTTTCAAAGTCCTCTCCGCATAGGGAATCCCAAGCCTTTTGTTCAGTTCCTTGACCAGGAGGAGTGCTTGGTTAAACCCCCGTTCCCGCAACCTCCGAATGTGGAGAGGCACGGGGATCATCACATCCACCGGGTAATCGTGGGAGAGGGCCTTGAGGGTAGGCTGCAACAAATCCCCGAAGACCTTGGCAAGGGGAAATACCCCCCCGTATTTGAATCTATGGATCGCCTCTTTGAGCGCCCCCTCATAGATGCTGCTGGTGCGATGGATATCGAAATACCACCTCTCCTGCAGGCACGAGCCGCAGAGATAGCCCGCTCCGTCTCCGGCGGGTACGGGAAGACCGCAACGAGGGCATAAAGGAGGACGTACGGGCCTGATTGCCGTGCGACAATTGGTACAGATGATGAGGTCTTCTTCTTTTCCTTTGAGGCGTGTCTTACAGACGGGGCACACCGGCGGGAAGACGAGATTCACAACCCACCGGAAGGTGCGGGAGAACCACATCTAAAAATCCCAGTTCATCACCTGCGAAGGATGTACAAAGAGGGGCACCTTGACCTCTTCTTTTGAGCATGTAGTAAAGGTACCCCACTGGTTGCAACTTGGACACAGGGGCAGCCACGTCCTGACTTCCCTTTGGCAGTTGGTACAACGGTAGGGGACATACGTTCCCCCTTCAAGTTTAAGCCCTTTCCGATATTCCTCTGCCGCCTGTTCATAATCTTCCCGATGGGAATAGACCTCGGCCAACAGATAGTGATACGAGGGGTGATCGGCAAGGTGCGTCTCCATCTCCTGTAACTTTTCCAAGGCATCGTCGATCATCTCGAGCCTCAGACAGAGCCGGGCGTAGAAGAAAGGAATGACGATGTTTTGGGGTTCCTCATCCATGGCGCTCAGATAGAGGCGCAGGATTCCGCGGGGATCTTCCTCGGACAGGTAAAGATCCTCCAGTTTGCTCAAAAAGATGATCTCATGGGTCTTTTCAAACCCCCTGCGCCAGACCTTAATGGCCTCTTTCGTTTCTCCGGCCCGACGCAGCAATTCTCCGAGCAGAACTTGAGGAGGGCTAAAGGAGGGGTCTTCCTTGATGATATCCTTCAATTCTTTGATCCCTTCTTTCTCATCCTTGTCCCTCTCCGCGATAAGCCTGGCGTGTTCATATCGCAGGCCCCGTTGCAGCCCCTTCTCCTGGTCAAAATCCCTTTTGGAGCTTAGTTTAATGATGCTTTTCTGGAGTTTGAGGGCCTCTTCC
Organism: uncultured Thermodesulfobacteriota bacterium; assembly: GCA_964565525.1. GTDB lineage: Bacteria > Desulfobacterota > B13-G15 > B13-G15 > RBG-16-54-18 > JAFGNJ01. The sequence continues at coordinate 11,003 of CAZMFG010000021.1, read as the reverse complement.
CATTGTTTTTCCTTAATATAAATATCTCTCAGTTCCCTCATCGCCTCCCGATTGGACTGATCAAAGGCCAGAATGGCCTTCAGGACCTTGATGGCCCCGGCATGATCCTGTATTTCCTTGTAGATCTGGGCCTCTCTAAAAAAGATCTCCAGTTGATTAACCTGCAATCCCTTGGCCCTCTCCAGGGTCTCAATGGCCTTCTTTGGATTGCCGCCCTTTTGATAGATGTCGACGAGCTTGAGGTAGACCTTGGGATCATCCGGCCTCTTCTTGAGATACGCCAAAATCTGTTTCTCGGCCTTGGGTAGGTCGTTTTTGAAGAGGGCGTCGGTGGCCGAATAAAATATATCCCACAGTTGTTCCCGCTCTTTTTTCCCCTTGCGCTCCTTGAGCGTATTCCGAACGTCTCTAATGGAATAAATGAGGAAGGTTATGAGAGCGCCGATGAAGAACGAGGCGACGAGCAGGACGGAAAGAGAGGTCTCTATATATCTCCCCTTGAAATAGTGAAAGGTGACCCCGAAGGGGTTGAGGTATGAGAGGTATCCCAATATCGCCACAAAAATGATAATGGAAAGAAATACTATTCTGATGTACATACGTCTTCCCCCTTTTATCGTGTGAATCTCAATCCATTCCCATCGGTGGACTTATCCTCGGGGCCTCTCTCCAGAGACTTTCAAGATCATAGTAGAGTCGAACTTGATCATAAAAGATGTGGATGACTACGTCGTCATAATCCATCAGGACCCATCTCCCCTCCCGCATCCCTTCCTCCCCCAAAGGTCGAACCCCTTGTTCACCCATCTTTTCTTCGATTGACTGGGCGATGGCCTGAACCTGCCGGTCGGAACGACCGCTGCAGATGAGAAAATAGTCGGTCAGAGAAGAAACCTTTTTGAGTTCCAAGATAGTTACATTAAAGGCCTTTTTCTCCAAAGCAGCGTGCGCGCAAAAAATCGATTTTTCCTTGGAGTCTCTAAAGGCCTCTGTCATCCAAACCCTCATGAGGGTTTGTTCTTACCCCTGCTCATGAACATATACCATTTCCCAAAATAGGTCCCATAGATTCGAGGAACAGAGGGGTTATGAGTCTGCGGTGCGCGTTCTGCCAGTCTTCCGATCCTCTCTGGAGGAAAGGTTCGCCCCATTTCCGCCGGACAAAGAAGCTGCTCATCGGGCTCTCAAGTAGATACCATGCTCCCCGGTGGCGATCTGAAGCCAGCCTCATCTCACTATTTTTTCGATGCTTCTCACTCGGCCACGATAATTCCTATACCGGTTACTATACCAAATGCCCATAAAAAATTAAAGGGTAATGTTTCACCCTCGGTAGAGTCCTTTCCTCATGATATAGTTCTCCACCTCTTTAGGGACCAGATAGGTGAGGGATTTCCCTTCGCCGGCGGCCCTCCTGATCTCCGAGGAGGAGATCCCGATAGGGGTCACCTTGAGCAGATGAAGGGAATGTCCTGAAGGGTGGAGGAACAGATTTCCTTGGTTGTCCTTCTGTTTGAACCCTTCCGATTGGAGCACCGGCGCTTGGAGGGGATCGAAATGGGGCCGGGAGATCACGATAAAATCGCAGAGGGTGAAGAGTTGAGGATAATCCTTCCAGGTCTCCATCTCCAAGAAGGCATCGGCGCCCACGATGAAAAAGAGCCTTTCCCCCTCCTTCATAGTGCGACAATAGTGGGAGATGGTCTCGATGGAGTACGAAGTCCCCTCTCGTCTTATCTCTACGTCAGAGAGGGCAAAAGATGGGTTGTCGGCGATGGCCAATGAGACCATGTTCCAGCGGTCTTGAGTGGCGATGATGGATCGATCCCGTTTGTGCGGCGGGGCGGCGGCCAGGATAAAGATCACCTGGCTGAGACGAAACGCCTCCCCTACCTCCTGGGCACAGCGGAGGTGTCCGAGGTGGATGGGATCAAAGGTCCCCCCAAACAGGCCTATGCCCCGTTCTTTTCCCTTAGGAGGTCCTGATCTGCCCATCTCCATAGATGATGAACTTGGTGGTGGTGAGATCCTCTACCCCCATGGGACCGAAGGCATGCAGCTTAGTGGTGCTGATCCCGATCTCCGCCCCCAGTCCTAGTTGGTACCCGTCGCTGAACCTGGTGGAGGCGTTGACCAGTACGGTTGAGGAATCAACCTCCCGCAGGAATCGTTGGGCATTGGCGTAGTCAGAGGTGATGATGGCCTCGGTGTGTTGAGAGCCATAGCGACCAATGTGATCAATGGCCTCCCCTATGTCGTCAACCACCTTTACCGCCAGGATGAGGTCGAGGTACTCGGCGTACCAATCTTCCTCTGTTGCCTCCTTCGCATCCGGCAAGATACGGCGCGCGCGGGTACACCCCCTCAATTCAACCCCTGCCTCCTGCAATCGTTCGGCTATCGAGGGGAGCAATAAAGGGGCCGCCTCCTCATGGATCAGGAGGGTCTCCATGGCGTTACAGACGCCGGGTCTTTGAACCTTGGCGTTGTAGCAGATCTCCACCGCCATCGACTGCTCGGCAGTGGCGTCGACAAAGACATGACATACCCCCTTATAGTGCTTGATGACCGGAATGCGGGAGCGTTCTACCACGGAGCGGATCAGGCCCTCGCCGCCCCTCGGGATGATGACGTCGATGAAGTCCTCCATCTTCAGCATCTCCTCCACCCCCTCCCGCTCGGTGTGGGGGACTACTTGGACGGCAGCCGGAGGGATGCCCGCCTTTTTCATGGCCTCCTGGAGGATGCCCCCGATGGCCCGATTGGAATGGATCGCCTCGGACCCTCCCCGCAGGATTACGGCGTTTCCACCCTTGAGGCACAACCCTGCGGCATCGGCGGTGACATTGGGCCTGGCCTCGTAGATGATCCCGATGACCCCCAAGGGTATCCTCATCTTCCCCACCGCCAATCCGTTGGGCCTGCGCCACATCCGCACCACCTCCCCCACGGGGTCGGGGAGGAGGACGATTTCACGCAGCCCCTCGGCTATGGCCTCGATCCCCTCCTCGCTGAGGGCCAGTCGATCCAGCATGGCCTTGGAGAGCCCTTCCTTCTCGGCGTGTTCCAGGTCTTTGCGGTTTTCGGCCAGCAAAAACTCCCTTTCCTTCACCAGACCATCGGCCATCAACCCCAGGGCCCGATCCTTCGCTGCCGAAGAAAGTTTGGCTACCTGAAATGAGGCCTCCCGGGCACGGTGGGCGATCGTGCGTATCTCTTTGGCTATATCCATTACCGCCTCCTAGAGGATTACCAGATTATCGCGATGGATCACCTCATCGGTATATTTATATCCCAAGATATTCACTATTTGCGAACTCTGGTGACGCATGATCTTTCTCAGTTCATGGGAGTCGTAATTCACCAACCCCCGCGCAAATTCCTTTTTGCGGGGGCCAAGGCAGGATACGGCGTCTCCCCTGCCGAAATCCCCCTCTACCGCGAGGACCCCCGAAGGCAGGAGGCTCTTCCCTCCCTGCATGATCGCCTTCTGGGCCCCCTGATCGAGGACCACCCCCCCCTTCGGTCTGAGGGTAAAACCAATCCACTGCTTTCTGCCCTTGAGTCGTTGGCCTTCGGCGAGAAAGAGCGTACCCACCGCTTCCCCTGCAAAGATCCTCTCCAGCACGTTTGGGTCTCCGCAACCGGTCACGACCGTGGACACACCGAATCGGGCGGCGAGCCTCGCTGCTCCGACCTTGCTCACCATCCCTCCGGTGCCGATCTCCGTCTGCGAGCCCTGAGCCATCGTCTCCACCTTTTTGGTCACCTTTTCCACCACGGAGATGAGCTTTCCCCCTGTATGCGGATCACCATCACACAGACCAGGGGTATCGGTGAGAATAAGCAAGAGATCGGCATCTATCAAAGAGGTGACCAAGGCCGCCAACAGGTCGTTATCGCCAAACTTGATTTCCTCCACCACCACCGAATCATTCTCGTTGATAATGGGAATTATACCCAGATTCAACAGGGTGAGCAACGTATTGCGGGCGTTGAGGTATCTCCTTCTGTCCCGCATGTCGTCGTGGGTGATGAGGACCTGGGCCACCTTGAGCCCCCAGGGGGCGAAGGCCTCTTCGTAGACATGCATGAGGCTGCTCTGGCCTATTGCTGCGGCGGCCTGTAGCTCGGATATGGCCTTGGGTCTCTTGGTGAGGCCTAACCGCTCCATCCCCGCCGCAATTGCCCCAGAGGAGACCATTACGATCTCCACCTTCCTCTTCTTGAGTCCTGACAGCTCCCCTGCCAGCCGGGATATGAACGCCGTATTTAAACCGGCGCCCAGGGAGACGAGGAGGCTGCTCCCCACCTTGGTCACCACACGGCGCACACCCTTGAGGGTCTTCTTCCTCAGCTCCCGTTCATCCATGGCTCGTTCCCCTGAGCCGTTCCCATCGATGGCCTATCTCACGCACCACCTCATCCACCCCTTCGCCGGTCACGGCGGAGATGGCGTAGAGGTCCACCCCGTGGTGGCGGAAGGTATCCCTGACCTGAGATACTCTCTCCCGCACGGCGGGGAGGTCTATCTTATTTAAGACTGCCATCTGTGGTTTCTCCAAAAGCGTGGGATGAAATGCTCCCAACTCCTCGTTGATCTCCTCATAGTGCAGCCACGGATCATTCTGGGGGTCGGCCGAGATGTCCACGAGGTGCACGAGGAGGAGGGTTCTCTCGATATGACGCAGGAAACGCGTCCCCAGCCCTGTTCCCCGATGTGCCCCGGCGATGAGTCCGGGGATATCGGCCATGACAAAGGTCTTGAGCTCTCCATAGGAGACCACGCCCAGGGACGGTACAAGGGTGGTAAAGGGATAATCCGCTACCTTGGGGCGGGCTGCGGATACTCGCCCCAAGAGGGTCGATTTACCCACATTGGGATGCCCCACGATGCCTACATCGGCGAGGAGCTTGAGTTCCAGCTGGAGCCCGCGCTCCTCCCCTTTTTCCCCTGGTTCGGCAAAGCGAGGGGCCTGACGGGTGGAGGTAGCAAACCTGGCATTTCCTCGCCCTCCCCGCCCCCCTTTGGCTACCAGGAACTGTTCCCCCTCTCTCGTGAGGTCTGTCAGGACCTCTCCTGTCTCCCTATCCTTTGCCACGGTGCCGAGAGGGACAGGGATGATCAGATCCTCACCGCTTTTTCCCTGTTGGTTTTTCCCCTTGCCATGCTCCCCCCGTGCGGCCCGATAGTGCTGCTGATATTTGAGGTCCAGGAGGGTGGATAGCCCCTCTCTGGCCATCAGGATCGCATCTCCACCCTTGCCGCCGTCACCGCCGTTCGGTCCTCCTCGGGGGATGAATTTCTCGCGCCGAAAGCTCACGCACCCCCTCCCTCCATCACCCCCCTTGACCCAGATTTTGACCTCATCGATGAATTGCATGGCGGCACACGCACGGCGGGATTATGAACGATACGTGAGCAGAGAATATGACAAAGAGGGGCGGGATCAGGAGGCTGGAGCATCGAGAGGATAGACGCTGACCTTTTTTCTCTCTTTACCGGTGGATTCAAACCGCACGACTCCGTCGATCTTGGCGAAGAGGGTATGGTCGCGGCCCAACCCGACGTTTTCGCCGGGGAATATCCGTGTCCCCCGTTGTCTTACTAAGATGCTGCCCGCCGTAACGGGCTGACCGCCAAACCTCTTGACGCCCAACCTCCGGCCGGCACTATCCCTCCCGTTTCTGGAGCTTCCTCCTGCCTTTTTGTGGGCCACGTTTTCCTCCTTGCGCTGAGATAATATCTTCGATCTCAATCCACGTATGGTATTGACGATGTCCTTGCTTCAGGCGGTAGTTCTTTCTCCGCTTATGCTTGAAGATGACGATCTTTTTCCCCTTCCCCTGCGTGGTTATTCTCCCTACCACCTTCACTCCCGCCACGGTGGGGGCCCCCAAGTGCACCCCGTCGTCACCCCTCATCAGGAGGACCCGGTCCAATTCGACCTTCTCGCCGACCTCACCGCTCAACTTCTCGACCTTGATGAGGTCCCCTTTGCTCACCTTGTACTGCTTGCCTCCTGTCTCCACTACCGCATACATACGTTCTCTATCCTCCGGTTTTATTGTAACAGAAAGAAGGAAAGGTGTAAATCTAAAACAATATGGAGCGCTTGTCAAGAAAGAAAGGGCAGGTCACGGTGACCTGCCCATCGAATTTCACGACATGGGCCGAAGATAGTTCGGCCGTATCAAAGCTTGAATACCAATAAGAGGGATACCAGCAACGCATAGATAACCAGTGACTCGATCATGGCCAGACCGATGATCATGGGGGTGGTAATCTTCCCCGAGGCCGCTGGATTTCGGGCGATCCCATCGAGGGCCGAGGCAAGGCCCCGGGCCTGACTCACCGCCCCGCCAATGGCCGCAAGGGCAATACCAAAGCCCGCCCCCAGGGCGATGGCCACCTTCACATTGGGCGGCAGTCCTTCCGTTGCCGCCCCTTCGGCCGCGGCCTCTTCCGCAGCCAAGGCCCAGCCAGCCGCGCCCAATGCAAGGGCACACACGATGAGGAGACATACTGCGATTCGTTTGGGCATGTTCTCACCTCCTTTCTCAGGTATTATTCATGCTCATGCCCCTCTATGGCCCCGGAAAAGTAGGCCATGGAGAGGAGAATGAAGACCAGGGTTTGGACAACGGCCACGAAGAGTCCCAAGGCCATCATGGGCAGAGGGAGCAGGAAGGGGACGAGTCCAAACACGACGCCGACAACATAATGATCACCGAAGATGTTGCCAAAGAGACGGATGGAGAGGGATACCGGACGGACGAAGTGTCCGATGAGCTCGATGGGTACTATCAAGGGGGCCAGCCAGATAACCGGACCGGTGAACTGCTTGAGGTATCGAATCCCATGTTCCCTCAGGCCGTAGTAGTGGGTGAGAAAAAAGACGGTAATGGCGCAGGCCCCCGTGGTGTTGAGAGTCTCGGTGGGGGAGTGAAACCCCGGTATCAGACCCAGGACGTTGGACACAAAGATAAACAGGGCCAGGGCCCCGATGATCATCATGAATTCAGGCCCCCGGGGGCCCATATTGTCCTTGACGATCTTGAGGATCCCCTCCACGATCATCTCCCCTGCGGAGCGAAAGGTCAGCTTCGCCTCAGGGACGAATGATTTCTTTTGGTCCCTGCGCAAACCCCTCGTCCCCAGGTAGGCGACGATCATGAGTAAGACGACCACCACAATGGCATTGGAGACATGAGAGGGAAGTTGATTCAGGAGTGGTATTGCATCGACGACGCTGAAACTTTCATGTCCCATGGGACTCCTCCTCTTCATCCATATATAGGTATCCCCTGATTCCCTCCACCACGATGGCCAGAAAGATGGTGAGCAGGCCCACCAGAAAGGCTATCATATTGATGATACCCCGCAACAGGAAGGCAGCCCCTCCGATGGCGGCAAGCAATGCGAGAAACTTTAGGGCGTATTTGACGAAAAAGGAGGCGGAAATCTTTTCTTGAGAGAACCCCTTTTCTAAGATCATCCGCAGGGCCTTGAAATTGAGGATGCAGATGATCCCCCCCAGGATGACCCCTAAGGTGATGCGCCAATCCCAAAAGGCGAGGCTCCCCAGGGTGAGGAGAGCGAGGATGACCCCTTCCATCCGCTCGATAGCGGATAACCGTATCTCCCGTGCCATCAGTCCTCTCTGTCCTCCTGTTGGAGACGTTTCAGGGCCCGATACAGGCTCCGAAAGCCCGCGATGACCCCAAACACGAGAAAGATAATAAGCAACCACGGTTCCGTCTTCAGCCATTTGTCAAGATAATAGCCAATCCCTGCTCCCACCGCCACCGACAGCCCCATCTCGAGGCCGAGGGTGCTGTACGAGGCGATCTGCCTGAGCAGTTTTCCCTTGTCATCTCCCAGAGGCGTCAAAATCACACTCCCTTTCTCCGGGCATACACGTGAATTTAATCACACTCTTCCACGGAAGTCAAGCACTATCAATGGACTATGCCCTGGCCCTGACGGGACGATATTCCCTCCCCACCTTTGATTCCCGTTCCCCATCGACCATGACGACATCGGCAGTGAAGTCGTATGCACCGCTCAAGAGAAAGCTTCCCACCGCGTAGATATCGACCGGTGCCTTCTCTGCCTCAAAGGCGGTGATCCTATCGGGGTTTAATCCGCCGGAGACGATGATCCGAACGTGGGAGAACCCCTCCCGGTCGAGGGCCTCCCGCACTTTTTCCGCCAACCGAACGTTTACTCCCCGGGGGTCGAACTGCATCATCTCGTTCCAGAGCGATCGGTCAACCATGGTATTGGAGTTGTCCAACCTGACGGCCCACAGGATATCCTTCAGCCGCCTGGCGACTTCCAAGGAAGTCTGCACGCAATCGTTATGATAATCGACCAGGGCGATCACCCTGACGTCGGTCCCCTTGGCTATGTGTTCATAGAACTTATAGGTGGCTAGGGCCGTATCTCCCCGGTAACAGGCGATGAGGGCATGGGGAATGGTCCCGATCCCACGGGATCCCCACCATTCGGCCCCGGCATCGGTGGAAACCGCCTCGGCCCCGCCGATGCTGGCGGCATACCCGTCCCCACCCTGGACACTGAAGTGGTCGAACCGGGCACCGAAGAAGAGGACCGGTTTTCCCTGGGCGGCCTCGACGCACTGGCGCACATGGGTGGCTATCTTGGTCCTGCGGGCGAGGACCCCCAGGTAGACGGTCTCCAGGTGGGCGAAGCTCGCCGCCGGTCCCTCAATGTGCATGACGGTTTCGTAGGGTTCCAGCGCATCACCATCACGCAAGGCCGTGATCTTCAGCTGGTCGAACTCGTTTACCCAGATGGCATCAAGCTGATCCTCCATCTCTACCCTCTCCTGCATCAGGGAGATGAACAGTGCTTGGTCGGTGTACCTCGTCTTGCGCAGGTTCTTCTTGACGTTCATCAGCCGATCAAACAGTTGATGGGCCATGTTCAGATCGGTGTAATGTCCCGTTCCCACCCGAAGAATGGCGATGGCCTCATCGATGCCGCACAGGACCGCCCGCTTCTTTTGGAAAACCTGCATGGTAACAAGGGGATTATAGCCGTTTCGTTCCAGGACGAGCTTTTCCCGCCAGAAGTAGACGTCGGAGCGGTATCCCCTCCTGATCTCCTGAATGGGGAGATCGAAGACGTGAAAGGGGAGCCTCGTTTTCAGGTCGTTCGGAGATTTTCCCTTAGACCCAGTGCTCATCCCGATAGATCCTCTCCTCAAGATCTACCTTATAAAAATCTTGGATAGGGGTTAAGACCTCGGGGTTGTTTTCGTAGACGGTCTTGACGGCATCCCGTACCACCCCTGCCCCCGTGGGGGTCATCCGCCCCAAGGGAGGCCGGCAGGGTCCGGCAGGCATGCCCAGCCCCCTCATCAGGGTCTTGATGGCGGAGGGGTTTCTGAATTTACAGGGGACCTGAAAACCCTCGTACTCCTCCACGGTCTTGACGGTGACGATCTTAAAAAGAGGGTCCAGGGCCTCGGCGAGCCCTTTTCCCCGGGCTATATCCCCACCATTGAGGGCGGCGGTCATCTCGGCCAGGGCGCCGGGCACTACATTGGCAATGACCGATACGACCCCCTGGGCCCGGATATCCTCCCTGGTCATCATGGCAAAGGTCACATCGTCGTCCCCGGAGAGGATGTCGAACCCATCTCCGAGCAATCTCCTGGTCTTGGCCATGCGTTCCAGGTCCCCGGTGGCCTCCTTGACCGCCCGGACGTTGTTATACGTACGGTGCAAGATGGCCAGGTCCTCCACCTCCAGCTGAGTCCCGGTCCTGCCCGGGACCACATAGGGGGTGATGAAGGCGTGGGGGAGCTCCTTGGCAACCACCGCATAGTACTCCGTCCTGAGCTCCAGGGAGGAGGGTCCGTTATAGTAGCAGTCTACGAGCAGGACGGCCTCAGCCCCCGCTTCGACGGCATGTCTGGAGCCCCGCAGGGCCTCTTGGGTGGAGTTGCTTCCGGTGCCGGCCATCACAAAAGACCTCCCTTTGGCCAGCCGCACTACCTCTTCGATGATCTGGTTGTGTTCCTTCCAGTCCACGGTGGGGGACTCACCGGTGGTCCCCGTAGGGACCAGCTTGGCCCCCCCCTCGATCTGAAAGGTCACGTTCTTGCGCAGGCCCTCCAGGTCCAACCCGCCCTTCGCAGTAAAGGGGGTGACCAAGGCCGTCCAACACCCCTCTAATCGTTCCAATTGCATGATCGTACTCCCCTTTTATGAAGCTTGTCTGAGATCTATCAGCAAAGTAGAAGAAAGGAGGGAAAAAGTCAAGTTGAGAGAGGAGGCTTCCTATGGATGAGGGGCATTACCCCTCTGCCGAATGACCTCATAGAGGATGATTGATCCGGCTACCGACGCGTTGAGAGAGTTGATCTTCCCCCTCATGGGTATCGATGCAAGGAGGTCACATTCCTTTTTAACTAAGGACCTCATCCCACGCCCTTCCCCCCCGATGACAACGGCCAGGGGGACTGTCAGATCGTGGGCATAGATCTCCGTTTGCGCCTCCGCGACGGCGCCTATCACCCACATCCCCCGCTCTTTGATCTGCCTGAGTGTGGAGGCGATATTGGTGACACGGACCACGGGAATGTGAAAGACCGCCCCGGCGGAACTCTTGGCCACGGCAGGGGTGATTCCGGCCGCTCGGTCCTTGGGGATGATCACCCCCCACACCCCGCAGGCGTCGGCGGTTCGGATGAGGGCCCCCAGATTTCTGGGGTCCTCAATACCATCGAGGACCAGGAGGAGGGGGTCACCCGCGTGCCCTTGCAGGACCGCGTCCAGATCGGCATAGGTAAACTGATCGATGGAACCCACCACCCCCTGATGGGGGGCGTTCTTGGTGAGGGAGTCCAGTTGAGAGCGCTCTGTCCTTTTAATGAGGATCCCCTTGGATTCCGCCATGCTGATGATCCCCTCCAACCCCGTGAGACTCCTCCCCTCCGCGACCCAGATCTGGCTGATCTGGCAGCGGC
>CAZMFG010000020.1:14999-22885 GCA_964565525.1 uncultured Thermodesulfobacteriota bacterium | reverse complement strand
AGGAGCCACCCCACCGAGGTGTGGGTCTTCTGAGCGCGCCCCAGGTTATATCCCCTTCGGAGAAACAGCGTGCCGATCCAGATGCCGCCGATAAGGCCGAGGATGCCGAAGATGGCGTTCCAGTCCCCACCGGCCAGGCGCAGCATGGCCCGCCACGGACACCCCAGAAATACCAGGGCCCCAATCATGGCGAAGGCCCCCAGTATGAACCGCACGATGGGTGCCGAGCCCGCCCGGGGGCGAAATTCCTTAAAGAGATAGGCGGCGATGAGCGCTCCCATGACAAACCCGATGATCTCCGGCCGCATGTATTGGACCACGGCCGCTCGATGAAGTCCCAGAGCACCGGCGATGTCCCGTTCGAAACAGGCCACGCAGATGCCCATGTTGCCGGGGTTTCCCCACTTCTGTAAGAGGGGAGCAAAGACCCCGATAAAGGCCCCCACGCTGATAATCCCCCACCGCGATGCAAAGAATTTTCTCAACATTTCACCCAGTGCCCCCTTTTGTTTCAATGGATTTATGAATGGTTGCCTTGCGGTTTATATATAACTAAATTAAATAAGTCAAATTATAAATATCAATAATTAGCAGTCAGGTAATAGGATTTTTCTATAGCTCAAGGTCATCAAATGGATGAGGGGTATTAGTGCCCTCCTGTCATCCCGCTGGTTGAAGCGAGTGCTCAGAATATAGACCTCCACTATCCCCTCTCACCCCAACCCCGCTACAACACAAGCGAGGTCTTCGACAACAGGGAGAGGGAAAGAGAACAGAATTTTCCCGCCTCCGCAGAGGCGGGGCGGGATGTGTGGCTGACTCAGCAGTGATGACCGATTGCTTGACAAATGTTAGGAAAATCATCACAATAGAAACTGGGGAATCAGAGATGAAGATACCGACAATGCTGCGGTATGGCGTTAGGATGGCGGTGACCTTGGCACAAAAGGGTGAGCTCATGAGTACCACCGCCCTTGCCAAGGAGATGGGGGTTTCCCCCCTCTATCTCCGCCAACTCGCCGTCCCCCTGGAGAAGAAGGGGATCATCAAGGGTTTTAGGGGGGCCAAGGGGGGGTATATGCTCAACGTGCGGCCTGAGGAGGTAACCCTCTATGAGATCATACAGGCGTATGATGAAGATTTCTCTTTGGTGGGGTGCGTAAAGAGCGCTGATGCCTGCCCCAAGAGCCCGGGTTGCACGAGCAGATATCTCTGGAAGGACTTGAGTGATGTGTTAAAAGACACCTTAGAAAACGTGAGCTTGCAAAAACTCATGGAGAGAAAAAAGGGGAGAATGCGGGAGTGAGCGGATGGAGGGTATACATTATCTAGACAGCAATGCGACTACTCCCCTTGATCCCCTCGTACGGGAGGCAATGGCGCCCTACCTTGCCGGACGGTTTGCCAACCCCTCGGCCATCTATCGGTTCGCCCACGAAGTGAAGGAGGGTGTAGAGGAGGCCAGGGAACACGTTGCTCGGCTCATAAACGCCGATCCTGTGGAGATTTTCTTCACCTCGGGGGGGACTGAGGCCGACAATGCGGCGGTGAAGGGGGTGGCCTATGCCCTGCGTGAACAGGGGAGACATATCATCACCTCTCAGATAGAGCACCCCGCCGTCTTGAACTCCTGTGAGTATCTGGAGGGTTTCGGGTTTGATATTACCTATCTCCCCGTGGACAAATACGGCATGGTCGATCCCGAGACCCTCACAAGGGCCATGAGGGACGATACCATCCTCATCAGCATTATGTACGCCAATAACGAGATAGGTACCATCGAACCGATTGATGAGGTGGCACGTATTGCCCATGAGCATGCCATCTACGTCCATACCGATGCCGTTCAAGCAACGGGGAAGATCCCTCTTGACGTCAAGGTCATGGCTGTGGACCTCCTCTCCCTCTCCGCGCACAAGATGTATGGTCCCAAGGGTATCGGCGCCTTGTATGTGCGCAGGGGGGTCAAGATTGATCCCCTCGTGCACGGAGGACACCACGAGCGGAATCGACGCGCCGGCACGGAGAATATCCCAGGGATCATAGGGTTGGGCAAGGCAGCGGAGATTGCTCTGGATGAGATGGCGGAAAACGAGCGAAGGATCCGCTCTCTCAGGGATAAACTGGAGAGGGGGATTCTGGAACGCATCCCCGAGGTGATTGTCAATGGACATCCTGAGAAGAGACTGTATAATACCCTCAGTGTCTGTCTGAAGGGGATAGAGGGGGAGAGCATCCTTCTCAGTCTCGATTTTGAAGGGGTTTTGGCCTCTTCAGGCTCCGCATGCAGCGCCGGTTCCTCCGATCCATCCCATGTCCTGGTGGCCATCGGTCTTACCCCTGAGGTTGCCCATGGGAGCCTGCGCCTGAGCCTCAACAAGTTTAACACCGAGGAAGATGTGGATACAGTCCTGGAGGTGCTCCCAAGGATCGCGGAGCGATTGCGACGCATGTCCCCCTTCTGGGGCGAGAAGGGGACAGACGACAAAGAAATGATAAAAGGGGAAAAGGATAAAGGACATATATCAGAGAAAATAATCTCACGCAGTGGCCGTGAGTTGAAGAGAAGGAGATAATAATGCCCAGGACCATTCAGGAGATAAACGAAAAGATCAAGGCGGGAAAGGCAGTCGTGGTGACCGCTGAGGAGATGACCGGTATTGCAAAAAAGAAGGGGGTCGAGAAGGCCTACCAAGAGGTGGATGTGGTGACCACAGGGACCTTCGGCCCCATGTGTTCGAGCGGTATGTATCTCAATATCGGCCATACCAAACCGAAGATAAAACTGGGGGGTGGTACGTGTCTCCTCAATGGTATACCTGCCTATACGGGGATTGCCGCCGTAGACATTTATTTGGGGGCTGGGCAACTTCCTGCGGACGATCCTCGCAATAAGATCCACCCCGGTGAGTTTCGCTATGGGGGAGGGCATGTCATCGAGGAATTCGTCTCAGGTAAAGATATCGTGTTGGAGGCTTCTGCCTACGGAACGGATTGTTACCCCCGAAAAGAGCTCAAGAGCTGGCTGAATATTAAAGATGTGAATGAGGCGGTGCTCTTTAACTTGCGCAATGCCTATCAGAACTATAATGTAGCGGTGAATCTGTCAGATAAGGCCATTTACACGTATCTGGGGATCTTGAAGCCGAGGTTGGGAAACGCCAACTACTGCAGCGCCGGGGGGCTTTCACCCCTGTTGAATGACCCCCTCTACCGAACCATCGGCATCGGGACCAGGATATTTCTAGGCGGGGGGGTGGGGTTTGTTGCCTGGCAGGGGACTCAGCACAACCCCTCGGCCCCTCGGACGGAGCGCGAGGTGCCCACGAGGTCTGCGGGGACCCTCAGCGTGATCGGCGACCTCAAGGGGATGAGCCCACGCTACCTGAGGGGGGTGAGTATGTGCGGCTATGGGGCCAGCCTCGGCGTCGGCGTCGGTATCCCCATCCCCATCCTCGATGAGGAGATGGCCTTTTTTACCTCTGTCAGTGATGAAGATATACTGGCCCCCATTGTTGACTACAGCGAGGCCTATCCGCAGGCAAAACCGGATATCCTTGGGGAGGTCAGTTATAGGGAACTGAGGAGCGGCACGATCAGCATCGGTGACAAGACGGTCGCCACTGGTTCCATCTCCAGCTTGTCTCGGGCACGGGAGATCGCTCTGCTCTTAAAAGAGTGGATCGAGAAAGGGGAGTTCTTGCTGACTGAACCGGTAGAGCGGCTCCCGGGGAAAGAGTCGGGAATAACCTTCAAGGCTTTTCACGAGAGGCCGGTAGAGCAATAAAGGAGGCAGCGATGATTTCGCGGAGAGTAGTCTTACATTTTCCTTCAGAGTTGATCGATCAGCCCATCATCTCCAACACGGTCAAACGATACAACCTGGAGTTTAATATCCTCAAGGCCTCCATAGCCCCTCCTGAAGGAGGCCTCCTCGTTTTAGAACTGCAGGGGGGGAAGAAGGATGTCGGGGAGGCCCTCGATTATCTCAAGGAATTAAACATCAGAATCGAGAACTTGAGCAGGGATATTACCAGAAGGGATGATGCCTGTGTCCACTGTGGGGTCTGTGTGGCCATATGCCCTTCAGACGCCCTGGTGTTAAATGCAACGAATTGGGAGGTGGATTTCTTCGCCGATAAGTGTGTGGCCTGTGAACTCTGTGTCAAGGCGTGCCCCTATGCGGCCATGGAGGTGAGGCTGTAGTAACTGCTCGGGATACGGTGAGGTATCTTTGTAGGTGAGCGATACCTATTTTCATAACGGTCTGGAACGCGTAGAGAGGTAAGAATGGCAGAGGACGGCGCGGATACCTGGACGTCGCGTCTCAGTGAAGACGACCTCGTCAGATACGACCGCCAGATCCTGTACCCTGCTTTCGGCGAGGAGGGGCAGCGAAGGCTCAGGCAGGCCCATGTACTGATCGCCGGTGTTGGAGGACTGGGCTGTCCTGTCGCCATCTACCTTGTCTGCGCGGGGATAGGAAAACTGACGTTGGTGGATTCGGATGTTGTTGAGCTTTCCGACCTTAATCGCCAGATCCTACATGGGGAGTCAGATATCGGGGAGAGGAAGGTAATTTCAGCGGCGCGAAAGCTTGAAAAACTGAACTCGACGGTTGAGGTGAACGCAATCGCTGCGAAGATAACAGCGGAGAATTTCTTGGGGTTATTGCCGGGGGTCGACCTCGTTATGGATTGTATGGATACCATGGCGACGCGGTTCATTCTGAACGAAGGGTGTGTCACGGCAGGCATTCCGTTCATTCATGGAGGCATCTACGGTATGATGGGGGAGATTACGACCATCATACCGGGCCAGACCCCCTGCTTTGAGTGTGTTTTTCCCCGCGACGTTGAAGGGAAAGGCACGTTTCCCGTCTTTGGGTTCACCCCCGCCCTCATCGCCTCCCTGCAGGTCATGGAGGCGACAAAGCTCCTCGCAGGATTTGGCGAGCTCCTTGCGGGAAAGATGCTCTACGTGAGGGGAGAAGAGACGACATTTATGACCGTAGACCTTGAAAAGAACAAGGCATGCAGGGTCTGTGGGGGGATGTGATCATGAGCGCACGGATCGCCATGCACCCTTTTTTTGCTGAGCACGTCAGAGGAAAACAGGCGATAGAGATAGAGGGGAAAGATGTCGGGGAATGTCTTACCGCCTTGGTAGGACGATATCCCCCTGTCGAGAAAAAGTTGTTTGAAAAGAAGGACAAACTGCGAGGCTATCTGGATATTTATGTGAACGGAAAGAGCACTTTTCCCAACACACTCACTCATCCGATCAGTGATGGAGATGAGATACGGATTATTGTCTTTTGCGCGGGGGGATAAAAGTAATCAGCATCCTTCATTCATTACCAGCGATCATGTGAGGAGGGGGGATTAAATCTTATCCTAATAGGACGTCAGGAGAAAGATGCAATACGCTTCTGATATAACCCAGTTGAT
Source organism: uncultured Thermodesulfobacteriota bacterium (assembly GCA_964565525.1). GTDB lineage: Bacteria > Desulfobacterota > B13-G15 > B13-G15 > RBG-16-54-18 > JAFGNJ01. Next base: position 17,435 of record CAZMFG010000020.1, on the reverse strand, counting down.
CGGTGCGACGCCGTTGGTCCGGATCAACCGCCTTGCGACGGGGCGAAATCTCGTGCTTGCTAAATTGGAGATGTTCAACCCCCTTGCTTCAGTGAAGGACAGGATTGGGTTGGCGATGATTGAGGCGGCCGAGCGCCAGGGGATTCTCAAGGCCGGGGATACGATTGTCGAGCCCACCAGCGGCAACACCGGTATCGCTCTGGCCTTTGTTTGCGCGGCGCGGGGTTATAAGCTCATCCTCACCATGCCCGAGAGTATGAGCATCGAGAGAAGGAAGATCCTCCGCATACTGGGGGCGGAGATAGTCTTGACGCCGGCACAGGATGGCATGCAAGGGGCGGTGAAGAAAGCAGAGGAGATGAGTAAAGAGCTCAAGGTCTTTATGCCGCAGCAATTCGGGAATCCGGCCAACCCGGCCGCTCACCGCTGCGGCACTGCTGAGGAAATCTGGGGGGCGAGCGATGGCGGTGTGGATTGTTTTGTAGCCGGGGTCGGTACGGGAGGTACCATTACCGGGGTGGGGGGTATGCTCAAGGAGCGGAAGCCGGAGATAACGATAGTGGCTGTCGAGCCTGCGGAGAGCCCGGTGCTTTCCGGGGGGTCTCCGGGGAGTCACGGGATCCAGGGGATCGGGGCAGGATTTGTTCCTGCTGTCTTGGATGCTGGGCTCATCGATCGCATCATCCAGGTGAAGACCGAAGAGGCCAAAGAAATGGCAGGGAGGCTGGCGCGGGAGGAGGGAATTTTTGTCGGCATCTCGTCGGGGGCTGCGATGGTGGCCGCACAGCAGATAGATAACGAAGCGAAAGACAAGACGATCGTCGTCGTCTTTCCGGACACAGGTGAGCGATATCTGTCTCTCTTAGAGGAGTAGAAATGTTTCAACGGATCAGAGAGGATATCCGGATGGTTTTTGATAGGGACCCTGCGGCCAGGGGCGTCGGGGAAGTCATCTGCTGCTATCCTGGGCTGCATGCGATCTGGCTCCATCGTGTCGCCCATGCGCTCTGGAGGAAAAGGTTCCGTTTTTTCGCTCGCCTTTTGTCTCACGTCAATCGCCTCTTCACCGGCGTAGAGATTCATCCCGGGGCCCATATCGGAAGGAGGTTCTTTATCGACCACGGTGCCGGTGTGGTCATCGGTGAGACCTCTGAAATCGGAGACGACGTGACGATCTACCAAGGGGTGGTCTTTGGTGGAGTCTCGTTGAAAAAAGGAAAACGACACCCCACTATAGGTAACAACGTAGTCATCGGTGCCGGCGGGATCGTCCTCGGCCCGGTCGTCATAGGTGATGGATGCCAAATAGGAGCGGGATCTGTTGTTGTGACGGATATCCCCCCCTGTACCACGGCGATAGGGATTCCAGCAAAACCGGCAGGGAAACATCAAATCAAGGGGTCTGTGGACCTCGACCATCACCTGATGCCAGACCCTGTCAAAGAGGTCTTGGACCGGCTGATGAGGAGAATAGAGAAGCTTGAAAAAAAGGTAGACGGGCTGGGAGAGGCGGACAAGAGAAGGGATGCGCCCACGCTCAAGGCAACGGGGAGAAAGCGGTGAAAGGTTCGATAGCATCTCTCAACGTCAGCGACACGAAAGGTGAAAGCAAGACGCCGGTGCAGGGGAAGGTAGTGCTCAGGCCTGGATGGGGTATCGTAGGTGATTGCCATGCCGGGACCCCCGACAGGGATGTGAGCCTCCTGCCCCGTGAGGCCCTGGGAGGGGTTCCCTTTGGCGGCTATGGCGAAAATATTGATACCGCGGGCATCGATATCCTCGGGCTTGCGGGAGGGACGGTGTTAACCATTGGAGATGGCATTCGGCTACAGATAACCCAGCGAGGGAAGACCTGTCCGTCCCGATGCTCTATCTATTACCAGCTCGGCCAGTGTATTATGCAGGAGAAAGGGATCTTTGCGGCGGTGCTCGAAGGAGGCGAGATCGCGGTGGGGGATGCAATACGGGTAGAGGAGACTATATCCTCCACGGATGATACGGCGTGGATCGTGGAGAACTGTAAGAGAATTGCAGTCGTCGGTGCCTCCCCTAAACCCGAACGTCCCAGCCATCGCGTCATGAAATTTCTCTTGGAGCGGGGATATGAGGCCATACCGATACGAAAAGGTGTCAGGGAAATTCTCGGGCACCGATGTTATCCCCGCGTACAGGAAGTGCCGGGGGCTCTTGATCTCGTTCTCATCTTCCGCCCCTCCGAAGAGGTGCTATCCATCGTCGAAGATGCCATAGCAAAAGGTGCACAGGCCGTCTGGATGCAGGAGGGGATCGTAAACCCCGAAGCATTCGCACGGGCCAAAGAAGCTGGACTACGGGCGGTCATGGATCGGTGTATTTACAAGACATTGCAGGCGCGAGGCGGATAGGTGATCGGGGCGCTGGAAGAGTATCTGAGAAGGCTCGGTGGGGTGGCCATCG
>CAZMFG010000020.1:0-14899 GCA_964565525.1 uncultured Thermodesulfobacteriota bacterium | reverse complement strand
TAGGTGATCGGGGCGCTGGAAGAGTATCTGAGAAGGCTCGGTGGGGTGGCCATCGCCTATTCAGGGGGTGTAGACTCCACCTTCCTCCTGGCCATAAGCGCTAGTATCTTGGGTCAAGAAAGGGTAGTTGCCCTGACCATTCAGTCCCCCCTGACTCCTCCGTGGGAGCTCGACTTTGCCCGCGATTTCTGCCACACCAGGGGTATCCAGCACCTCCTCCTGGACGGCTCTTTTGTCCTGGACGACGAGCGCATTACGGCCAACCCTTCTGAGCGGTGTTATTTCTGCAAGAAAAAACTCCTTGAGACTATGCTGCAGGAGAAAGCTGCAGATCAGTCCCTTCTCACCGGGACCAATGCCAGCGATGAATCTGATTTTCGTCCCGGCATGAGGGCCGAAGAGGAGATGGGTATCCTCACCCCTCTACGAAAGCTGGGGTTTACCAAAGAGGCGATTCGGGAATACTCACAGAGGTATGGCATACCGGGGTTTGAGAGGGCGCCTGCTGCCTGCTTTGCCACCAGGATCCCCGCTGGAGAGCCCATTACCCAGGGAAAGGTGAGGATGATCGCAGAGGCCGAGATCTTTCTGCGCAATCTGGGGCTCGAATTGGTCCGGGTCCGCTTGCTCTCAAGGGATACCGCGAGTATCGAGGTGGCCAAAGAGGAGGACAAGAGGATCCTCGACCTCCGCGAGGAGATTTTACGCCAATTTGGCGAGATAGGGTTTCGGGGGGTGGCCCTCGACTTGGAGGGGTATCGACAGGGTAAGCTCAATGTGGACCGCCCATAAGGGTTAAAGAAAACACAGGGGGCATCCAGGTGGAAGAAGTAATCCACCGTACCTCTTTAAAACGTGTGGAAAAATCGCTTGAAAAGTGCCTGATGTCTCTATTTTTACAGGGAAATAATTAATTGCCTAATATTAAAGCATTAAAAAAGTTAAATAAAAATAAATGCTTACATAAATTTTAATCTAAGGAACACAATAATTCTAACAGCGGACCTTTACCCTTTAGTTATGCACAACTTTTCCATATTGTTCCATCGTAGACCTTGTGAACCACCTTGTGCGAACCTGTATTAATCACCCCTTTCGCCTATATTTTTCTATACTTTGTATATTATTTTCTCTTTATGTATCATAAAATTATGATGAATTGGATTTAATTTTTATGATGGTTATGTTGCCTGAAGGGTCATCATCCATGCAGACATGGTGAACAACGGTTTCTGGGGGTCTCCCCCCTAACGGCCTTGCGCTTGTCGCGGCGGGGGCGCTATGATATGTGTATGATGTGTTGTTAACAATGCAAACTGAGGCGATGAAACAAAGGGGAATGTTATGATCCTTTTTTTACTTACCTTTTTTCTCCTTTATGGTGCGTTACACCTGTACGTATTCCTCAAGATCAAGTGGGCCTTCGCGTTGGGGGCGGAGGTCACCATCGTCCTCGTACTCTTTATGGCCCTCATGGTCTGTGCACCGTTTCTGGTACGCGTATCGGAGAGACACGGACTGGAGTTTTTCGCCCGCCTCCTGTCGTATATCGGATATACCTGGTTGGGCTTGATATTCTTCTTCTTCGCCTCATCGCTCTGCGTCGATCTCTATCGCCTCGTCGTCTCTGTCTGCGGGATCGTGCTACGGACGAACCTCTCTTTCCTCACTCCCTCACCCCGCCTTGCTTTTTCCATCCCCTTCCTGGTCGCGGTAGTCATCGCGACATACGGTTCGTTTGAGGCACTATCCATCCGCAGCGAAGAGGTGACCATCAAGAGTATAAAGGTCCCTAAGGCGGTCGGTACTTTTACCATCGTACAGATCTCCGATGTCCATCTGGGATTGATTGTGCGGAGAGGCCGGTTGACCCGTATGCTCAACGAGGTGAAGCGGGCGGCGCCCGATATCCTGGTTTCCACCGGGGACCTGGTTGATGGTCAGATCGACAACCTCAGGGACCTCGCCGAACCCTTGAGGGACGTCCCTACCCCCTATGGTAAATTCGCCGTGACTGGAAATCACGAATTTTATGCCGGTCTTGATCAGGCACTGCCTTTCACAAAGGAGGCGGGTTTTACCATGCTGCGGGGGGAGATCCGGGATGTGGCAGGTTTTGTGACGATTGCCGGCGTTGATGACCCAGCGGGGAAACGCCTCGGTCTGTTTCGCGGCCCTTCAGAGGGGAAACTCCTTGCAGAAGTTCCCTCTGAGCGCTTTACGCTCCTCCTGAAGCACCGGCCGGTGATAGAGAACGAGGCGCTGGGCCTCTTCGACCTGCAGCTTTCGGGGCACACCCATAAAGGCCAGATATTCCCCTTCAATTACCTTGTCAAGCTCTTTTTCCCCCACGACGCGGGGTTGGTGCGCCTGTCCCACCATTCATTCCTTTATGTAAACAGAGGGAGCGGCACCTGGGGGCCGCCCATGCGCTTTCTTGCCCCTCCAGAGGTAACCATCATTCACCTTGTCCACGATGAAGGCGGGTAATTGGGGATGTGGTATGTAAAAAGGAGATGGTTCCCCTGAGCCCGCGCTTAGTTTCTGCGGACGAGGTGGGCGACCGCCTTTTCCAAGCCATCGAGGGTGAGCTCAAACATAGGGAATATATTACGGATGACACCGATGGTGCGCGTATAGTTCCACTCAGCGGCGGGAACGGGGTTTAACCACACGGCATGGGGAAAGGTCGCGGCGATGAAGTGCAGACGCCCAAGGCTCGCTTGTCCCGATCGCTCGCCAAAATAGATAGAACCATTCTCGCCCATCAGTTCATAGGGGGCCATACTGGCATCGCCGACGATGACAAACCTGGTTTCCGGATCCAGCCGTACTAATTCCTCGACCGGAAAGGGTTTGTGGTGGCGGGTCGGATCTTCCCAGAGATATCGATAGATGGTGTTATGAAAATAGTAATTCTTGAGATCCTTGAACTGCGATCGGGCGTAGTCGAAGAGGGTTTGCACCACCGGGACGTAGGGGTCCATGGACCATCCCCCGTTGTCGATAGCCAGGATGACCTTGAGCCGATCCTTGAGGCTCCGATCGAAGACGATCTCTATCTCTCCGGCGTTTTTGACGGTCTGATAAATAGTTGTGTCTATGTTGATTTTGTCCTTGGGACCCACGGGGATCATATTCCTCAGTCGCTTCAAGGCCTCACCCATCTGAGACTGGGTCAGGGGGACTTCCTGGGAGTAATCCCGATACCGCCTGTCCATGGCCACCTTGACGGCGGACTTATTCCTGGATATCCCCCCCACCCTCATACCGTCGGGGTGGTACCCGGAGTGTCCCACCGGTGAGGTCCCGCCGGTGCCGATCCAACGGTCTCCACCATGATGGGCCTCGGTTTGTTCCTTGAGGCGTTCGAGAAAGTATTCGATGAGTTCATCAGGGCTTAATTTCCCCAGTTCCGATTCATTGATGCCCAGGAGATCAGCGAGCTGACGGGGCTCCTTCAGCCATTCTTCGAGGAGGGCCCTAGCAATCTCCGACAGCTCTACGTCATCGGGTTCCTGGAGTTCGACCCCCTGAAACCGATGGGCAAAGACCCGGTCGTAGAGGTCGAAATACCGCTCACTCTTCACCAGGATGGAGCGGGCCGCGGTGTACAGATCATTGACCGAGTTGATGAGCCCCATGCTCAGGGCCTTGTGCAGCCGCAGGAAGGCGGTGGGGGTGACCGGTACACCCACCTCGCGCAGGGTATAAAAGAAATCGACAAACATCCTTCGCCCTAGATCTTGAAGTTGGCCACCGTCTTTTGGGCCGTGGCGTAATCGGGGCTCTTCTTGAATAGGACCCCCAGATACGGGATGTTCCCCTTGATCAGGTCCTTGACCCGAAAGTCGGGGTCGGCCCGCAGGGCCCTGATCCAGTTGATGAGCTCCCTCGTGGCGGGTTTTTTCTCCACCTCCCTGATCTCCCGCAGGCGGTAGAAGGCCTGCACGGCGCTGTTGAGGAGCTCCTTGTCGATATCGGGGAAGTGGACCCGGACGATGTCCTTCATCATATCGGGCTCGGGAAAGGCGATGTGGTGGAAGTTACAGCGCCCGAGGAAGGGATCGGAGAGGTCTTTCTTGGCATTCGACGTGATGACCACGATCGGTCGGTTTTTTGCCGTGACGGTCTTGTCGATTTCGATGATGTCGAACTGCATCTGGTCCAGGATGTCGAGCATGTCGTCCTGAAAATCGGTATCGGCCTTGTCGATCTCATCGATGAGGAGCACGACCCGTTCATCCGAAACGAAGGACTGCCCTATCTTGCCCATTTTGATGTACTCCTCGATGTTGCTGACATCCCTTTGGGAGTCCCCGAAGCGGCTGTCGTTAAGTCTGGTCAGGGTATCATATTGGTAGAGGGTATCGATGAGCTTCATGCTTGATTTGACGTTCAAGACGATGAGCCTCATGGCGAGGGCCTCGGCAATGGCATAGGCCAGCATGGTCTTGCCGGTGCCGGGCTCGCCCTTGAGCAGGAGGGGCATCTCCAGGGCCATGGAGATATTGACGATCTCGGCCAGCTCGTCGTCCAGTACGTATTGCGATGCACCGCAAAATTTTCTCAATTCGTTTTTCTGATTCATCGTGTCGCTCCTTGAAGGCATGGTGTGTTTTCACTTCGCGTGAAACAGTGAGATATCCCATCGCAGGTTTTTATGCCTTGAGTATATCCATTATCCGTCCATTATTCAAGGGGGCCCCCTTTCTTCTCCCGGGCACTCATACGTGATACAATGGAAGGCGGGATCGATCAAGAGAGGACACGGGCGAATGAAATAATGATGAGCGGGATCACAGGGATGCACCATGCCGCGGGTATCGGCGATCATCACCACCTATAACCGGAGGGCATTTGTACAGGAGGCGGTGGACTCCGTCCTCGCCCAGTCTTATGGTGATTGGGAGTTGATCGTGGTGGACGATGGCTCGACGGACGGCACGGCGGAGGCCCTGGAACAATATGGGGAGAGACTACGGTATATCTTCCAGGAGAACGGGGGGGCCAGTGTGGCCCGCAACCGGGGGCTCGAACTCGCGGGGGGAGAATTCGTCGCCTTCCTCGATTCCGATGACCTCTGGCTGCCACGAAAGCTGCAGGTGCAGGTCGCCTGTATGGATGGGCATTCCGATTGCCAGATCTGCTACACCGATGAGATCTGGATCAGGCGCGGGCACCGCGTTAATCCCAAAAAGAGACACGCCAAATATTCGGGGGAGATCTATCCCCACTGCCTCCCCCTCTGTATCATCAGCCCCTCCTCGGCCCTCATGAGGAGAGGTCTTTTCAAGGAAGTGGGGGCATTTGATCCCGCGCTCCCCGTCTGTGAGGACTACGACCTCTGGTTGCGGGTGGCAGCACGTTTTCCGGTCTTCTGCATACCCGAGAGGCTGATCGTCAAGAGGGGGGGGCATCCGGACCAGCTCTCCCAGAGCCGCTGGGGGAACGACCGGTATCGGGTGACGGCCCTGGTGAAGATATTGGAGAGCGGTGTCTTGCCCCCCCAGCAGCGTGAACTCACCATCGAGGAGCTGCGCCGGAAGTGCCGCATCCTCATCACCGGCTATGGCAAGAGAGGAAATAAGGTTGAGGCAGCGGGATATCAGGAGATCGCGGAGCGCTATTCACGCTGAGGCCTTTTTCCTCCTTGACTCACGGTATTCTTTTCCCTATAAGATGAAGGAGATTGGTACTGTACCGAGCGTCGAAAGGTAGGCGTTACGAAGAATACGGCCATCATATTGGGAGGGGGTAGGGGCAAACGGTTTAAGGGGGAGACTCCCAAACAGTTCCTCCCTCTAGCGGGACGGCCCATGATCGTCCGCACCGTGGAGGCCTTTGAGCGATCACCCTCCATCGATGCCATCGTCGTAGTGATTCCCGCAGGGTGGGAACAACGGTGTATAGAAGAATTCAGGCCCTATGGCTTTACCAAAACACAGGGGATTATCGCCGGAGGGGAGACCAGACAGCTTTCCTGCTGGCAGGCCCTGCAATATCTTAAGGAGGACCCTCCACACATCTGCGTCGTCCATGATGCGGCCCGCCCCCTGGTGACCGAAACGATGATCGATGCCGCTGTTGGAGAAGGCGCTCAAGGGATGACCTTCGGCCTGCGGGCAGTGGAGACCATTGCGGAGTGCCGCGATGGGGTGATCACAAGGGTCCTGCCGCGGGAGGATCTGCATCAGGTTCAGACCCCCCAGGCATTTCCTTTTAAAATCTTGTGGGATGCCCATTGTCGGGCCTTGGAGGCCGGTATCACGGATGCCAGCGATGACGCCGGGCTTGTGCTCCAGGCGGGCAATCGGGTAACGGTGCTTACAGGAGACCCGCGCAACATAAAGATCACCGGTCCAGATGATTTGAATCTGGTACAGCACCTCATACGAAACGGGTAACCTTTACTTTGCCCCCCCATTTTGCTACCATTTTCGAGGCTCGGAGACCTTCAGAATGTCGGATTACACCCCCGTCATAAAGCAGTACCTGCGCATCAAGGGAGAATACCAAGATTGTATCCTCTTCTTCCGCATGGGGGATTTCTACGAGATGTTCTTCGATGACGCCAAGGTCGCCTCCAAAACCTTGGAGATCACCCTTACCTCCAGGGAGCGGGGGGAAAAGGAGCGGATCCCCCTGTGCGGCGTGCCCTGCCGTGCAGCCGCACCGTACCTAACCAAGCTGATCGAGAAGGGATATAAAGTCGCCATCTGCGAGCAAGTGGGGGATGCCAGGGGATCTCAGGGGTTGGTGAAGCGGGAGGTGACTCAGGTGATCACCCCGGGGATGGTAGTGGAGGGTGATTCGCTTCGGGCGAAGGAGAACAACTTTCTGATGAGCCTCTGCCGGGGGCAAGGGGGGTATGGGCTTGTCTTCTTGGACCTCTCCACAGGCGAGTTCAAGGGGTGCCCGATTACAGATGAGGACCTGGTGATAGGGGAGGTGGCAAAGAACAGGCCCCGGGAGATGGTGATCCCCGAGGGGTTACAGGGTGCGGAGAAAGTTCTGACGGATCTGCAGCGGGAGTTTCCCTCCCTCCTGGTGAACACCCTCCCTGATTCCTCCTTTGGGGAGGAGGCCGATACCGGCCCCCTAGAGAAACTGAGGAAGGATCTCATCCCTTCATGGGTGGTGGATGAGCCTCGCCGCGCCGCCCGCGCCGCCCTCCGGTATGTCCACGAGACCCAGAAGGTCGATGTCGGGCATATCAAACCCCTTTCCGCATATCGGATCGAGGACTACCTGATCCTCGACGAGACGACGCAGCGCAACCTCGAGCTGTTCACCTCGCTGGGGTGGAGGGGGAAGCGGGGGACCTTCATAGAGGTGGTGGATGAAACGATCACCGCCATGGGGGGGAGGCGGATCAGGGAGTGGCTCTCCTATCCCCTCGTTGATTGTGAACGGATCGAGCAGCGGCTGGAGGCCGTTGCCCAGTTCAAGGAGGCATCGCTGGTGCGGGCCGATCTGAGAGAGCTCCTCGAGGAGGTCTATGACCTGGAGCGGCTCAACGCCAGGGTGGTTATGGAAAAGGCAAACCCCCGAGATATGGTAGCCCTCAAGGCCAGCGTAAAGGCGGTGCCTCGGATCAAGGAGGCGTTGGCGGGAATCACGGCCCCCCTGGTGCAAGAGATCACGGGTGATTTAGATGAGCTCGATGAGGTGGCCGGATGGATAGCAGATGCCATCGCCCCCAATCCCCCCATTACCCTTACCGAGGGGGGGATTATCAAAGATGGATACAACCAGGAACTCGATGAACTGAGGGGGATGAGCCGAGCGGGCAAGGGATGGATCGCCAACTTAGAGGCTCAGGAACGCCAGCGTACCGGCATCTCCTCTTTAAAAGTACGGTACAATCAGGTCTTCGGTTACTACATCGAGGTTACCAAGTCCAACCTGGAGCTGGTCCCGGTGGACTATATACGCAAGCAGACCTTGACGAATGCCGAGCGCTTCATCACGCCGCAGCTCAAGGAATACGAGGACAAGGTCCTGGGGGCCGAGGAGCGGATCAAGGCCTTGGAGCACGAGCTCTTTCGGCTCCTGAGGGAACGGGTAGGGGGGGAGAACCGCCGGGTTCAAGGGACCGCCGCCGCCCTGGGGTCCCTCGATGCCCTTCTTTCCCTGGCCGAGGTGGCGGACAGGCATGGATACCACAGGCCTCAGATTACGGACGGGGACGAGATCGTCATCGTCGAGGGACGGCATCCGGTCATCGAACGAATGGATCATCTCGAGCCCTTTGTCCCCAATGACGCCCGCTTGGACTGCCGTGACAACCAACTGCTCATCATCACCGGCCCCAATATGGCGGGCAAATCCACCTATCTCAGACAGATCGCCCTCATCTGTCTTATGGCCCAGATGGGGGGGTTTGTGTCCGCTCGGGAGGCAACCATCGGCGTGGTTGACAGGATTTTTACCCGGGTAGGGGCCTCGGACAATCTGGCCATGGGTGAAAGCACCTTCATGGTTGAGATGAGGGAGACGGCCGATATCGTGCGGGAGGCCACCCCCCGGAGCTTGGTGGTCTTGGACGAGATAGGAAGGGGCACCAGCACCTTCGACGGTCTCAGTATCGCGTGGGCGGTGGCGGAATACCTCCACGATAACAAGGGTCCCAAGACCCTCTTTGCCACCCACTACCACGAGCTTACTGAGCTGGCCATGACCAAGCCGCGAGTAAAGAACTACAATGTGGCGATCAGTGAATGGAACGGGGAAATCATCTTTCTTCGCAGGATCGTAGAGGGGGGGGCGAGCCGTAGCTACGGCATCCAGGTGGCCAGGCTCGCCGGCCTCCCCGAGGACGTGGTGGCTCGAGCCAGAGAGGTCCTTGCCAATCTGGAAAAGGGGGAGTTGGATGAGTCAGGCCTGCCGAGACTGGCCCATGCCAAAGCGGCGGGGAGGGGACAAACAAGGGATCAACTAAACCTCTTCGGGGTAGGGGACGGCCAAGTATATCGTGAGCTCAAAGAGGTCGATCCTAATCGCTTGACGCCTCTGGAGGCTATGGAGCTCCTCTATCACTGGAAAAAGATGATGGAAGAGGAACATTGAAAGCGCCGGATTTTGCCCTGGCCAGAAGGCGGATGGTGCAAGAGCAGCTGGTGGCCAGGGGCATAAAGGATACGCGAATCCTCGACGCCATGAGGAAGGTCCCCCGGCACCTCTTTGTGGAAGAGGGGCTGTGGCATCAGGCCTATGGAGATTTCCCCCTCCCGATCGGCGAGGGACAGACTATCTCTCAGCCCTACATCGTCGCCTTGATGACCGAGGCCTTGCATTTGAGAGGTGGCGAGAAGATCTTGGAGATCGGGACCGGCTCCGGATATCAGGCCGCCGTCTTGGCGGAGTTGACAAAGCAGGTCTTTTCCATCGAGAGAATAGGGCCAATAGCATCCAAGGCCAGAAAGATTTTGGATGAATTGGGCTATGCCAATGTCCTCATCCAGGTGTCTGATGGGACGCATGGGTGGAAGGAGGAGGCCCCCTTTGAGGGCATCATCGTGACCGCCGGGGCCCCCGAGATTCCATCCACTCTCGTAGCGCAGTTGGGGATGACGGGTAGACTGGTGATACCGGTGGGGGATGAATATTCCCAAACCCTCTTCACGGTGGTGAAAAAGGAGAAGGGATACAAAAAAAAGGATTTGGGCGGCGTTCGGTTTGTGAAATTGATCGGGGAGCATGGGTGGAAGGCGGATTGATAGTGAGGCAGATAGGGGTCATCGGCGGTGCTGCGTGTTCCCCTGAGATCTACGAGATCGCCCGGGAGGTGGGGGGTGAGATCGCAAAAAACGGCTTCTCCTTGGTGTGCGGTGGGCTCACAGGGGTAATGGAGGCGGCGTGTCGGGGTGCCCGGGACGCGGGGGGGACCACCATCGGTATTCTCCCCACCACGAATAAGAGGGATGCCAACCCGTACTTGGATGTCGTTATCCCAACGGGTTTGGGACACGCCCGCAACGTCCTCGTGGTCCTTGCCTCGGATGCCCTGGTCGCCGTTGATGGCGAAACCGGGACCCTTTCGGAGATCGCCATCGCCCTCAAGGTGGGGAAGCCCATCGTAGGGATCCGGACCTGGGAGCTGGAGGGGAGGGTCCCTCTGGCAGGAGGGGGGCGGGAATCAGTGGCCATGCTTATGGATATGCTCCGGTGATGCGGTTTTTGAAGACAGACCAGGGTGCCTCGCGAAGAAATGTGGGGCGGTATATTGTATTACTACTCATTATACTTTTTGCCGTTTCCTTTGGATGTCGGCATCCGAGGGGTATCGTCAGGGGACAGCGCGGCGTCTATCATACCGTAAAGCGCCATCAGACCCTGTGGCGGATCTGCAAGACCTATGGAGTGAATATGGACAAGGTGGCCAGGATCAACGGGATCAAGGACAAGAGCAAGATAGAGGTGGCTCAGCGAATCTTCATCCCCGGTGCCACCAAGATCCTCAAGGTGGATATCTATGTAGAAGATGTTACCGCGCGAGAGAGATCTACCACAGTCCGATATGAAAAGGGGCGGTTTATCTGGCCGGTTGAAGGGACGATAACGGCCCGGTTCGGTACGAATGAAAAAAGGAGGCACAATGGTATCGATGTCTCTGCGCCGGTAGGCACCCTCATCAGGGCAGCGGACAGCGGCAGAGTGGTGTACAGCGATAATAAAATGAAGGGGTATGGGAACCTCATTATTATCGAGCACAAAGATAAATTTTTTACCATCTATGCCCATAACAAGGAGAATATGGTCACGGAAGAGACGGCGGTCAAACGGGGAGATATCATCGCCCAGGTCGGCCGGACTGGAAACGCGACAGGGCCGCACCTCCATTTTGAGATCCGCAAGGGGAGCAAACCCTTGGATCCCCTTCTTTTTTTGCCTTAGATAAAAGGATAATCATGCAGGAAAAGGATGATACCGTAAGGCAAGAAGAAGAGGAGTTCGCTCCTGGAGACGCATCTCTCGATTCCCTTCGCATGTACTTCCAAGACCTCCGGACTTCCAAGCTCCTCACCCCCGAGGAAGAACAGGAGCTTGCCCGACGTATCGCGCAGGGGGACGACGCGGCTCGCAAGAGGATGATTGAGTCCAATCTGCGGTTGGTCGTCAAGCTGGCCAAGCGCTATATGGGACAAGGCCTTCCTCTTTTGGACTTGATCGAAGAGGGGAATATCGGGCTTATCAAGGCGGTAGAGAGATTTAAGACGGAGAAAGGATGTCGGTTTTCCACGTATGCCGTCCTCTGGATCAGGCAGTCCATTGAACGGGCATTGGTACGGCAGAGCAGGACCGTCAGGCTTCCCGCCCATGTGGTCGGCGATCTGAAGAGGATGATTCGTATTACGAGATCTTTAACCCAACGGTTAGGGAGAGAGCCCCTCTTTGAGGAATTGACAAAGGAGATGGGGGTGGACTCGGACTATCTGAGCCGTTTGATGATGGCCGTGCGTAAGGCTACCTCCATCGAGTCACCGTTGGATGAAGACGGCCACTATCATTTGGCGGATGTCCTTTCGGAGGAAGGGCAGCCCGGTCCTTTTTCCGTCACCGAACAGCTCGAGCTCGTTAAATTGGTCAGCTCTTGGTTGGAACTCCTTTCTCCGACGGAGAAGGCGGTGATCAAACTCCGCTTCGGGCTACGGGATGGTGAACCCAAGACCTTGGAGGCCATCGGCGAAATGTTTGGGGTTACCCGGGAGCGCATCCGGCAGATCGAGGCCAAGGCCCTGCAGCACCTGCGCAGGGTGATGGACCAGAAGGATTTGATTCTGCTTCCATAAAACCATAGTGTGGAGCGGGATTAAACGCCTTCTAAACGTCCTCCCTCACCTTGACACCGTTACGTGATGGTGTTAAAGATGGGGAAACATCCCAGCGGAGGCCCTCGTAGCTCAGGCGGATAGAGCACAGGATTCCTAATCCTGGTGCCGCAGGTTCGAATCCTGCCGGGGGCGCCAGCATGTCATCAGCGAGCCAAGCGGCTCGTACTCACCTGTCTTATTTTACGATATTTGGATAGTTCGATGAAACGGTGTGAGGGGGTGACGAGACGTGGTGGGCAGCGCGCACAGTAATGGGTTCCTTTTCCTTCTGAGCTCCGTTTTGTATTGTCAGTTCCTTTTTTGCCACTAAGGTCATGACGTCGTCGTATTCGTTGTGTTCTATTACAAAATCCCTCAGAAGTGTAAGCTCATGGTGATCGAAGGTATCTCGACATCCTTGTAAAATCCGCTCCACACTTTCGCTACCGAATGTAAAAAAGGAGATTAAGGGGGTTTCCCCTTCGGCTGACTCTTCGAGGGTATCCGGATCGATCCTTGCAGCCTCCTGGTGAATCGCGTCAATAAAGTGATTCAGCTTTTCTTCAGTTATAGAAGAGATTTGTTCCGCCATCATTTGTTTTTTTATGGCCTCTGTCTGGACACGTACTTTACCATTGGTGAGCACAATGCTCCCGTCGATAATTTCATAGGTCAGGGGGTCATTGATTTTCGCCCGCCATCGCTTGATCAAAAAGCGCCGCTTGCCGTTGGTGGCCATAACATAGGAAGACTTGAGGGGGTCTGAGTACGGTTTTTCGCTGAGGGGAGGGGTGAGTGGGATCAATTGCTCGGTTTTATGCTCCTTGTGTTTTTCTAAAAAAATTTCTCTTTCCTTACCCTCTTGTTCCTCGATTTCTCCGTTATGCCAGGTATAGTGAGGACAATGGTCCCATTCCGTCATATTGATGATTTTATTGCAGTCGATGCAGCGGATCAATATTCCTCTCATTGCTTTTTCAGCTCCTTCGTAAGTATGGTGACCAGTTCCTTGTCAAAGTGGGAGCCGGCATTCCGTTGCAGTTCGAGCAAGGCCTTGTCTTTGTTCAACGAAGCCTTCTGGGGCCTTCTCGTAGTGAGGTTATCATAGTAATCTGCGAGGGCTATAATTCGGGCGAAGAGGGGTATCTGATCCCCCTTGATGCCTTCAGGGTAACCCTCTCCATCCATCCTTTCGTGGTGATACTTGATCCCAGCGACCACCGCTTCGGATAGCTTCAAGGGGGTTACCAGTTGCGCCCCCTTGAGGGTGTGCTTACTCTTCTCAGCCACCGTGTCCTCATCCCCAGAACCGTTTTTAGCGCTCATGCCTACTTTTCCGATATCGTGCAGGTAGGCGCTGGTTTGGAGGTCTGTTGTATCGGCGTGGGAAAGGCCCAGCCCTTCGGCTATGAGGGTGGCGTAATGACTGACCCTTTCCGAATGACCTTTTGTGTAGGGATCATTGCTTTCCAAGGTGGAAGTCAGTACCTTGACAAATTCCAGATAGCCCTCGCTTTTGGCAGGTTGGTAGAACTCATCCACCTTATTCAGGAAGTGAGAGATGTGTTTATACATCTTGATGGGTGATTTACGTTCTTTTTCTACTTCCCTCAAAAATTCCTGTACCCTGAGGCTCAACTCTCTCCTCTCGAGGCACCTTTTGACTGTGGAAAGGATGTCGGACACATTGAAGGGTTTTAGGATATAATCGAAGACGTTGTATTTTATGGCCTCCACCGCCGATTTGAGCGTCCCGTAACCGGTAATAATGACGACCTCGATAGTGGGGTCGTATTCTTTTATCAGCTTCAGTACTTCTTCGCCCGACATGACCGGCATCTTGAGGTCGAGCGTGACGATATCAACCTCTTTGCTCTTAATAATTTGGAGGGCCTGTGGCCCATCTTCTGATGTGTAGATATTAAAAGAGGGCTTGAGGATCATCCCTAAGGATTCACGTGGCCCTAGCTCATCGTCCACTATTAATACGTTTGGTCTCATCTTTTGTTCCATGACAGTACAGTGTACTGCAAGGTGTATGCCTACTTAACAAGAAATATATAGCTTTTGAAACAATAGGGTCATGCTTGCTCTTTAGCCAATTTACACGATCTTTTAGCCTTTTGCAAGAGAAAAATACAAATATACAAAAGCAATTACAAAAATTTTCCGAGAAAAATCGACAAAAAATGGCACTTGTGTGGACAAAAAGCGACACTTTAGTGGATAAAACAGCTTTATATGTGAATATTAGGGGTTACGCCTGTGGATGAATGGGGATAAGGATGTGCATTGATTAGTCGCTGGTGTGGATAGCGTGGCAGGCCTTTGTGGATATCTTTCTTAACTATTTTTCCAAATAAAATCAAATGGTTAAGCTTGTAACGTCTTTCCGCGCGGCTCCGTGATATCCGGTTGATGTCCGGATACGAAAAAATCAAGGCTTTTTTACTTAGTTTTTAACAGGGGATGGTTATGACGAAGGTGGTGCCCTTTTTTGGCGTGCTCTCCACCTCTATGGTGCCATGGTGGTCCTCCACGATCTGGTGGGTGATGGATAGCCCTAAGCCGGAGCCTTTATCCTTGGTGGTAAAGAAGGGGTCAAAGATCTGCTCCACAATCTTCTTGGGGATGCCTGTGCCGGTATCGGCGACCTCCACCTGGACGTGTTGAGTCCCGTTTTTATGGATCTCCCTGCTGGTGATGGATATCTTCCCATGGGCCTCGATGGCCTCGATGGCGTTCAGCAAGATATTGAGAAAGACCTGCTTCATCTGATCCGCATCGAGCTTTACGGGGGTGGTCTCCCGAAGATTTGTCTCAATGGTGATATCCCGTTTGGTTGCTTCCGCCGTGACAAGGGGGATTATTTCTTCTAGGACCTGATTGACGTCCGCCCTTCTGAGCTTGGGCTTTTTTGGCTTGGCGAATTCAAGGAGCTCACTGACCAACTTGGTCAGCCTGTCCACCTCGGAGCTGGTCAATTTTAAAAACTCCCCCCGGAATTCTTTATCTTTGTACCGTATCGGCACCAGGTCCAGGAATGTCTTGACGGTGACCAGGGGATTTCTGATCTCGTGGGC
>CAZMFG010000019.1:21091-22917 GCA_964565525.1 uncultured Thermodesulfobacteriota bacterium | reverse complement strand
CATGCGGGCGGCGAAGAAGCCGTCTGTCCCGTGGCGATGGGGGAGGGTGCGGAGATAGCCCTTGTCATCTACCAACCCTGCGCATCCCGTAGGCAAAAAGGGCGAGATATCTTCGAGACAAAATTCCTTCCTCTTGGAAAGAAAGGCCTCGACCACCCCGTCGTTCTCCTCCGGTGTCAAGGTGCAGGTGCTGTAGACCAACACCCCTTCTCTTTTTACCATAGTTGCTGCCCGGTTCAAGATCGCCCCTTGAAGCCTCTGTAGGCGAGAGATATCCGCTTCTTTAACCCGCCATTTGATGTCGGGATTCCTCCGCAGGGTGCCCAGGCCTGTACAAGGGACATCTACAAGAACCCTGTCGAAGAAGGCGGGGGTGAAGGAGAGGGAGGCTGCCGCGTCCTGAGCCATGGTCTTTACGATAGAGATCCCCAACCGCCGGCAGTTCTCCTGCAGGAGCGCGAGTTTTGCCCGGCTTACGTCCACCGCCGTGATCTCCCCCTGATTCCCCATCTCCTGGGCCAGGTGGGTGGTCTTGCCGCCGGGGGCGGCGCAGAGATCGAGGACCCGCTCACCGGGCTGCGGGGCCAGGAGTATGGAGACGAGCTGAGCGGCTTCATCCTGGACCTGTACCCCGCCTGTTTGCAAGAGACCCCATGTGTCCAGGGGAGGGGGATTCTTTATGACCAGGCCTAGGGGGGAAAAGGGGGTGGGGGTTGCTTCTATATTATCATTGTGCAGTTGTTTGATAGCCTCCTCCCGGCTCCCCTTGAGGGTGTTGACCCTCACGGTCAAAGGAGAGATCTGATTGTTTGCCTGGCACAGGGCGGAGGTTTCTTCCACCCCCCACTGATCGATCCAGCGGCGCACCAGCCACAGGGGATGGGAGTAACGGGTTGCTATGTGATCGAGAGGATCGGTCCCCAGATCGGGATAGGGGACCTCCTTCCTTCCCTCGGCGATCCCGCGCAGAATGCCGTTGACAAAGGGAGCGGCTTCTCCCTTTTTTATCCCTTTGGCCAGCTTGACCGACTCGTCGACTGCCGCCCGCGAGGGAACCCGGTCCATGAAAAGGATTTGATAAGCCCCTATCCTCAATATGGTGATAACGGCGCGCTCCATTCGAGCGAGCTTAATGTGGGAATAGGCCGAGATGACCCAATCGAGCCTGCCCTGCCACCGTAGCACCCCGTAGACCACCTCCCGCACAAAGGCCTTGTCCAGGTCCGTGAGGCGGTGGTCCTCCCTGACCAGTTCGTCAAAGAGGGGGTCCATAGGGGACCCCCTCTTTTCCCAGCGAATGAGGACCTCGAGGGCCTTTGTGCGCGCTCGATCCATTATCGGCCGGTCATCTCCTCCAGTCTCCTGATGCGTTCCTCGATGGGGGGATGGGTACTGAAGAGCCTCTGCATTCCCCTCCCCCTCAGGGGGTTGACGATGAGCATGTGAGCGGTGGAGGGGTTGACCTGCATGGGGATCTGTTTCGCAGCGGTATCCAGCTTGGCCAGTGCCCTGGCGAGATAGCGGGGGTCGCCGGTGAGCCGGGCCCCTCCCTCATCGGCGTGGTACTCCCTGGATCTGGAGATGGCCAGTTGGATGAGGACCGCTGCAAAGGAGGCGAGGGTGGTGAGGACCAGGATGGCGACGAGCTGCGCGATCCCGCCCCCTTCTCTGTCATCGCCGCCGAACCCGCCGAACATGGCTCCCCAGCGGGCCATGGCGGCAATCATACTGATGGCCCCGGCGATGGTGGCGGCGATGGTCCCGATGAGGATGTCCCGGTGGCGGATATGGGAGAGCTCATGGGCCAAGACCCCCTTGAGCTCTTC
>CAZMFG010000019.1:0-20991 GCA_964565525.1 uncultured Thermodesulfobacteriota bacterium | reverse complement strand
TGTCCCGGTGGCGGATATGGGAGAGCTCATGGGCCAAGACCCCCTTGAGCTCTTCCTCATTTAACAGCCTCTTGATCCCCGTGGTCACCGCCACTGCCGCGTGGTGAGGATTTCTCCCCGTAGCAAAAGCATTGGGGGCGTCATTCGAGATCACATAGACCTTGGGCATGGGGAGCCCGCCCCGCAGGGCCAGCTCCCTCACGATCCGATGCAGTCCCGGCTCCTCGGCCTCGGTCACTTCGTGCGCACGATACATCTTGAGAATGATGCGGTCGCTGAACCAATAGACGCTGAAATTCATGACCGCAGCAAAGACAAAGGCAAGGATGGCCCCATTGCGCCCCCCCACTAAGCTCCCGATCCATACCAGAAGGATGGTGAGCAGAGCCATGAGGATATATGTTTTAAGCTGGTTCATAGCATTTCCTCCTTAAGGCAGAAAAAGATAATACTGATAACTGATCACCGATAACTGGTTAGTGATTTTCTATGTTACCCAAATCTCGTCCCAAGGGTCAATCGGTGGCCTCTGGTGAATTCCTCCCATCCCATCTTCTTGCTCCCCTCCAATTGTAGCTCTTCGATGATCAGTGAGCCCTTTCCGCAGGCCACCTCGATTCCACCCTCTAGGGAGATTATCTCGCCGGGAGCACCGGTACCCTTCCCGGTACTTGCCCGGAAGACCTTGATTCTCTTATCTCCGCACACGGTGTATGCAGTCGGCCACGGCACCATTCCCCTGATTTGATTCCTGATCCGGTCCACCGCCGCCTCCCACTGGATCAGGCCGTCTGTTTTTTTTAAGATGGGGGCATATGAGGCCCCTTGCTCATCTTGTGGGGTCGGTTGCAGACGTTGCTTCTTGAGGCCTTGTATTGTCTCTATCGCGAGCTCTCCCCCTATTGCTGCCAGCCGCTCACCGAGCTCCTGGGCGGTCTCGTCTGCTCCGATCTCCACCTCCCGGACCAACAGGAGGGCGCCCGTATCCATCCCCTCGTCCATACAATACGTGGTCACCCCTGTTCGGGTCTCCCCATTGATGATGGCCCAATTGATGGGGGCCGCCCCCCGGTACTTGGGCAGGAGCGAAGGATGCACATTGATGCATCCCAAGGGTGGTATTCCCAAAACGGCAGGGGGCAGAATCTGTCCGAAGGCCGCCACCACGATCAGGTCAGGTGTCAAATCCCCTAACTGGGCGATGACAGAAGATTCCTTCACCCGCTCCGGCTGCAGGATCTGGAGGCCGAGATCAAGGGCGAGTTCCTTTGCGGGAGGAGGAGTGATTTTCCTTCCCCTGCCACGGGGGCGATCGGGCTGGGTGACGACCGCGATCACCTCTTCGGCATCGGACAGGGCCCGCAACGTGGGGAGGGCAAATGCAGCAGTCCCCATGAAGACGATCCGCAACTTCTTGTTATCGGGATTCATTAAAAAAGTGTATAGTCCTTCTGTGCGGAGGCCTGCGCCTCGTGTATCAGCTTGCGCATCTTTCTCTGAGCGATCCCTCGCTTCAGTCGGCTTATCCTGTCGATGAAGAGGATGCCTTCAAGGTGATCGATCTCATGCTGGAGGGCCACCGCCAGGAGCCCTGTGGCCTCGATCTCCCGTTGCCGCTCGTTCAGGTCATAGCCCCTGGCCAGGATCCGCGCGGCTCGGGAGACGTTCTCCCTAATCCCGGGGAGGCTCAGACAGCCTTCTTCCTCCACGACGTGCCCCTCCATCTCGATGATCTCGGGGTTGATCAGGGTTATAAGCCCCTTTTTCCCCGCCGGGTTTGTGACGTCGATAACGATAAGCCGTTCTGAAACCCCCACCTGGGGCGCAGCGAGACCGACGCCCGGGGCGGCGTACATGGTCTGTGCCATATCTTTTGCCAAGTGTACCACTCGACCATCGATGTTCTCGATCTCTGCGGCCTTGGTCTGGAGGATGGAATCCGGATATACTCTGATTTTAGTGTCGGACATTCGCTGTCAGCCTTCTTTTTCTTAAATATAATAACATCACCACAGAAATTCCAGCCAGGAAGATGCTTATGGCCTGAGTCGTGGACAACAACCCTCCCAGGCAGCTACCACGGGGGTCGTCCCGCAGGAACTCTATAAAGAAACGGAAGATGGAATAGACAAGGGTATACGACCACAAGAGCTCCCCGTGAAACGTCTTCTTCCTCCGCAGGAACACCAGAAAGGCGAAGATCGCAAAGAGGCCCAGTGAACTGTAGAGCTGGGTGGGGTGTAAGGGGATGCCCGGGGGGGCCAGGGTGCGGGGGTCTGTAAAGGTGACGGCCCAGGGGAGGGAACTCGGCGTGCCGTAACAGCACCCGGCGAGGAAGCACCCAATCCTGCCGAAGGCGTGGCCGATGGCAATGGAGGGGGCAAAGATGTCGGTTACCTGCCAGAGGGGGAGGCCGAGCCTCTTGATATACCAGATCGCTACGGCCACCGCCGGTATGAGCCCGCCGTAAAAGACCAGCCCCCCTTCCCATATCTTGAGGATATCAAGGGGGTTATCAGTGTATTCCCCAACGTTCATGAGCACGAAGAGGAGGCGAGAGCCGATCAAGGCGGCCACCAGGGCATAAAAGGAGATATCGATAATCTTGTCCGGATCGATCCCCTCTCGTGCCGCCTGCCGCCTGGCCAGGAACAATCCCACGACAATACCGATGGCGATCATGAGTCCATAGCTATAGATATATAATTTCCCAACATGGAAGAGTACGGGATGCATGTCAGTGCTCCTCTCCGGCGGTCTTCTTCTCCTCCCACAGGATCTTGATGGCCAGCAAGATGACCCCGATAGTGATGGAGGCGTCCGCCACGTTAAAGGCGGGCCAGTGCCAGCCTCTGTACTGGAAATCGAGGAAGTCTATTACGCTCCCCAGGCGAAAGCGGTCGACAAGGTTGCCCACGGCCCCGGTCAACACAAGGGAGAGGCACAGGGGAGTCCACACCTCCTCCTCTTTGATCCAGCGAAAATAGGCGAGGATGAGGGCGATGGCCATCAGGGATATGATGACGAAGATGGTCTTAGCAGCGGGGAGACCGGCCAGGAGGCCGAAGGCGGCGCCGGTGTTTTGCACATGGGTGATGGCGAAAAACCCCGGAATGACCTCTCTGATCTGATGCAGGGAGAAGGAGTGCTCGATCACAAGTTTGGTCCCCTGATCCAGGGCGAGGAGGATGCAGAACACGATTAACAAAATTATATACTTCCTTTTCATCATTCCTCTTCCGCGATTGTTTGGAGACAGCGCTGACAGATCTCGGGATGTTCTTTGTTCGTCCCCACGCTTGGGTCATAGACCCAACAGCGCTGGCACTTCGCCCCCTTTGCTCGCCCTACCTGAATGGTCAGCTCGGAGGCGTCATTGTTATTCTCCAGCGATACCTGCGAGACGATGAAGATCTCCCGCAACTCCGCGCCAAACTCGTGGAGGAAGTCGTAGAGCTTCGGCGGTGCCTTCACCGTCACCGCGGCGTCCAGGGGATGGCCGATCACCTTATCCCGGCGGGCCCGCTCCAAGGCCTTGGTGACCTCCTCGCGCACCGCCCACAACTGCGTCCATCGCTTTTCCAGGGCCTCATCGAGGACCTCTTCGTCCGGTTGGGGAAAGCTCGCGAGGTGCACGCTCTCCTGGTCACCGTCTTCCCGGGGGAGATAGTGCCACACCTCTTCGGCGGTAAAGGCGAGGACCGGAGCCATGATCCTCACCATGCCTTTGAGGATGCGATAGATGGCGTTCTGGGCGGACCTCCTCTTGGGGGAAGAGGGTCCAGAGGTGTAGAGACGATCCTTGAGTATGTCCAGATAGAGGGAACTCAGGTCTACCACGCAGAAGTTGTGCACGGCGTGATAGATGATGTGGAACTCGAACTCCTCATAGGCCCTGAGCACTCGGTCCGTCAATTGCCGGAAACGACCCAGGATCCACCGATCGATCTCCAGGAGCTCACCAACGGGGACGGTATGTCGCGGGGGATCGAAATCATAGAGGTTGCCCAGCATGTACCGCCAGGTGTTTCTGATTCTCCGGTAGGCCTCGGTGAGGCGATCGAGGATCTCTTGGGATATTTTGATATCGTCCCGGTAGTCCTCCGCCGCTACCCACAGCCGCAAGATCTCGGCCCCAAATTTGTGAATGACCTCCTCGGGGGCCACCACGTTCCCCGCCGATTTGGACATCTTTTTCCCCTCGCCGTCCACTACAAATCCGTGGGTGAGGACACGGGTGTACGGGGGGGTCCCCCTCGTTCCCACCGCGGTCAAGAGGGACGAGTGAAACCACCCGCGGTGTTGGTCGCTCCCCTCCAGATAGAGGTCGCAGGGGAACTTCAGGGCCTCTCTCTTTTCCAGGACCGCGGCCCAACTCACCCCGGAATCGAACCAGACGTCGAGGATGTCCGTTTCTTTTCTGAAGTGCCCCCCCCCGCATTGAGGACAGGTAGTTTGGGGGGGGAGGAGTGTGTGGGCCGGCTCGTCGAACCAAATGTCCGCCCCTTCTCGAGCAAAGCGCTCGGCGACGAAGTCTATGAGGTCTTTCCGCAGAAGGGTTTCATTGCACTCCTCGCAATAAAAGGCCACGATGGGGATCCCCCAGACCCGCTGCCGCGAGACACACCAATCGGGACGGTTGGCTACCATCCCGTAGATCCGATCCCGCCCCCAGGCAGGTATCCACCGGACCTCCTCGATCCCGTTGAGGGCCCTTTTTCTTAGCTCGTTGTGGTCTAAAGAGATGAACCACTGCTCGGTGGAGCGGAAGATGATGGGGTTTTTGCACCGCCAGCAATGGGGGTAGGAGTGTTCCATCTCTTCTTCTTTCAACAGGGCGCCCACCTCAGACAGTTTGGCGTTGACGGATTGATTGGCGTCAAAGACGAATTCCCCTCCGAAGAACTCCACATCCGGCGTAAACCTGCCGTCGTCATCCACCGGCGCATAGATCTCCAGGCCGTATTTCAGGCCGCTCTCATAATCCTCCTGGCCGTGTCCGGGTGCGGTATGAACACACCCCGTGCCTGCGTCCAGGGTGACGTAGTCCGCCAGGATGATGATCGATTCCCTCTCGTAGAGGGGATGGCGGCATGTCAATCCCTCTAAGGCGCTTCCCTCAAAGCGCTCCAACACGCTATAGTCCTTGATCCCCAGCGTGTCCATCACGATATCAGCCAGATCTTCCGCCACGATGTAGACCTCTCCCTTCACCTCCGCCGCTACATATGTATAGGTAGGATGCAGGGCAATGGCGAGGTTGGCCGGAATGGTCCAGGGGGTAGTGGTCCAGATGATGACCGAGACCGTTTTCCCCTGTAGGGCGGGAAATCGCTTCCCCATATCGGAGACCAGGGGAAACCGGACGAAGATAGAGGGGGAGTGGTGGGGGGCATACTCGACCTCGGCCTCGGCCAAGGCGGTATGACAGGTGGCGCACCAATAGACCGGTTTTTTCCCCTTGTAGAGGTAGCCTCCCTCCACAAACTTTCCGAACTCCCGCACGATGACGGCCTGGTATTCGTAGTCCATGGTGCGATACGGATCATCCCAGATTCCCAATACCCCCAGCCGCTTGAATTCCTCTCGCTGGACATCGATGAAGCGGGCGGCATACTCCCGACAGTGTCTCCTGATCTCTCCCTTGCTCATCCCCTCTTTGCGTCCCCCAAGCATCTTGTCCACCTCATGCTCAATGGGCAGGCCATGACAATCCCACCCGGGGACATAGACGCTGTCGAGGCCGGCCATGAATTTGGCCTTGACGATGATGTCTTTGAGGATCTTGTTCAGGGCGGTCCCCATGTGGATGTGCCCGTTGGCATAGGGGGGGCCATCATGGAGGATATATCGTTCTCTTCCCTTTGCTGCCTGGAGGATCTTGTCATATAATCCTGTTTCCTCCCATGCTTTGAGCACGTCGGGCTCCCTCTTCGGTAGGTCCGCCTTCATAGGAAAGGGTGTCTGGGGAAGATTCAAGGTCTTTTTATAATCCATAGGGGTTTCCTCCTCGATCTGGGCAGCAGGCAGAGTGTCACAGACTATCACAAAGAGCGTTCCTAATCAACATGCTATCACGCTTGAGTTCCCTCTTCGGAAAAATCTTTTTTTACAAGACATTTTTTGTTAAAATAGTCTATACTGTTATTATATCCTGATTATAGGGAAATACGTGAGGTGTTTTGGATGATACGGGTCAACGCAACGTTCATTTCCGAGTTCTACCGTTCGATCTCATTGCTACAAAAAACCTTGCGCAGGAGCGGTTTTTTTAAAGATATAGTACGACGAGTACGGCGTGTACCCTAAAGGACATATACACACGTGTGAGATGAGGATCACCTGATGGACGAGCAGCACAAGGGGTGGCAATCAGGCGCCTTGCAAATCAATCTCGCCAGAACGGCGGCCACTGTGGAGATCGCGGAAAAGTATCAAATACTCCTCAAGGTCGTCGAGGGTTACTATGGAGTACATAAACGCACCCGCGAACTCTTGGAAGAGATCAATCACCCCTATGTCAACTGGAACTTTGTGGTTGAACAACTCAAACTTGTTTCTTTAAACGATTTTTACAAGCACAACGCTCATCTTGACGGGTTAGCTGCGCTCAGAGTTATCCTGGAGATCTACCTTGATATCATCCGCTCCGCCCCGCAAGAGGATGTCAAAGAGCGAGGAATACGGTATCTCTGTGATTACCTTGCCACGATCCTTGCCAACAGCGGTGAAATGCTCTCCAGAAACATTACCCTCATTCCTTTTGTCATGGAGTCACTTTTACGAATCGCGGAAGATCAGGCGGCCCTTTTTAAAAAATCATCCACCTGTCTCAAAACGATAGTACACTGTATTCTCAGCGATGCTACTACTGTAGAAACCAATGCCTTAACACGTTTGCTCTATCAGGTATTTAGGGCTACGTATGATTTCTGGCTTTCGCAATCAGATCCGAAGGAATGGTTTGACCCGGAAGCAAAAACGGCAGACTTCCGTGATACCTACCACACGCTCATAGAGCCCCTCAGCCACCGCAATGTGCGGTTACTCATAGATAAGCTTGAGTCCGCACATACATCTGACCTGAGTGATCAGGATAAAATCGCTTTATATGCAGAGATGCCGGACTATGCACAGATAATGAACGGCTATTTACGAGTGGCTGATGAACTCGAACGTTCGAAAGTCTATGTCGATGCCAAACATCTTGCGAAACTCAACTTCCTCTATCATATTATTACGGTCCCGGAATTTTCAGATATTCACGGTCCTGTCCTGCGTGAAATCAATCGATCGCTGAGCAAGGTTTTTAAGGAGGAAAGGCCTGAAAATCTCGACGCATTTGTTCGTCAGGTTTTTGCTACGCTGAAACGGACCTCTTCCCGGAGTCAGTATCAGGATACGATCTTCAGTTGCATGAGTACCATGGCGAAGGAGATATTCGGGCAGGATAATCATGCGCTCATCGACACCTTTATTGAAGAAGTTATTACCTTCGGGTTTCAGTACCCTCAGATTAAGGGATCGACTACAGAGTGGCAGGTGCAGGTAAACCCCGCTCATATCAAAAATATACGGTTGTGGCTTGAAATCATTGCGCTGAGACCCCGTTGGACCAAGAGGCTTCTCTCGGCACTTATTATCAATCTAAAGCTAGGCGGCGTCTTCGTGCGCGATACCGATTTGTTGCAAAAAGATATATCCGCCTTTCTCAATTCCGATCTATCCTCGGCGTACAATCTTGCAAAACAGCTTTTACGGATGTTTCCGATCTACTTCAGTGAGATCGGCGCCGAGGGGGAATTGCGTGATGTCTCAACAAAGGTCGACGAGCTTGCATTCCGCCAAGACAAAATGATCCATTTTCTACGAAAGCAATCGCATGTGGAAAGCAGCAGCTTGTTAATCCCGTTTATCGAAGATATCTTTCGGTATTGGTATTCCGGCGACAAAAATCAGGTACAAAAACATCTGCCACCTGAAGTCTATGATCAGGTTGTCAATTCAGGAGAATATTTCGACGGGATACACACGATATTTACCGTTATGTTCCCCACGGTAAGGCAAAATCCACAATCCCTGCTCGAATGGGATCAGAAGAAAATGGAGAAAGAGGTACATCGAATCAAGGGGGTTTCCGAGGCCGAGCGGGAGCGGGCCGTAGCAATAATACGGCTGTATCAGTTGATCTACAAAAAATACAATCCGCACCATGTCGATTTATTGAATGAGTTGGAGGCGAGCTTTCTCTTTGAACAATCGAAAGTACGATCCTTGAAGAGAAGTCTGGCAAGAGAAGATTACCACAAGAGCTTGGTCATTATTTTGGGATTTTTGTCGATACTAAAGCAAAAAATCCTCTCTCCGGGAAAGACGACCGCCTTAGAAAATATTTATCATAAGAGACATATTGCTGCGGGCATCCCCTCGATGTATGGAACATACCAGGAGGAAAAATTTGATGCCCTCGGTTTTTCTCTCCGCCTGGAGAGTTTTGCCACGGTCCTGTTCGAGCAGGTGTTAACCTCGCTGCGCCTCAAATTCATCACCAAGAGCACCGTCGCAAAAATAAATGAGTATTTGGGGCTCTTTGTACAGGCCTTGGAGTTGGATGGTATCGCAACCGAGGGACTCGAGGCTAAAATCAAATATGTCAGCAGCGCCCTCCAAATCAAGCTTTTTTCTATTGATCAGTATACCGATATCTTTAAATTTATCTCTAAGGGTATTCAAGATATCATTCAAGATTACTATATTGATCCTCACCGTTCAAATCTCCCCATTATTATTATACATCAGATAGTGCAAAAAGAGGGTACTGTGGAAGGGGAAGCGCTGTCATCTCAAGATCAGGAAGCCATTTATCAAACCTCGGAAAATTTTGTTAGATCTATGATATCCTCCGCCTTTGGTCTGCAGGTTTTAGATAACTTTATCAGCAGCATCATCAAGACCCTCGGGGAAGAATTGGAGAAATTTAAGGGTAACAAGGAAACCCTGAGCCTCGTTACGACCTATAATCCGGATATAACTATCTCCCCCATCACCAAAACCAATAAAAAGATAGATACCCAGATATTGCTCGGCAACAAAGGGTATTTCCTCAAGGAGCTCGCATCCCATAACTTCAATGTCCCTCCCGGCTTTATCATTACCACAGAGGTCTTTAGGTGCTATGATGCGGTGGTTAGCTATGAATATATGTTCAAAGATCTTAATGATAGAATTTACAAGGAACTCCTGAAGCTTGAAAAGATGACGGGACGCAGATATGGCGATCCAAAAAATCCGCTCCTTCTTTCTGTCAGGAGCGGCGCTGCCTTTTCCCTGCCCGGCATGATGTATTCATTTTTAAACGTAGGTATTAACGAAGTCATAGCCGAAGGACTCAGCAGGAAACAAAGGTTCCGATGGGCCGCGTGGGATTGTTATAGAAGATTTCTGCAGATGTGGGGCATGTTCGAGGGATTGGAACGTAATTTTTTTGATGACATCATCGATAATTTTAAGCAGCAGTATGACGTTGCCAAAAAGATCGAGTTTCACCCTCACCAAATGAGGGAGATCGCCCTCGCCTATAAAAAGGGGATGAGGGAACGGGGTATAGAGATCATAGATGATCCCCAGGAGCAGTTGCGACATGCGATTCAGCGCGTATTCGCCTCCTGGGATTCCACTCATGCACGGTTATACCGTCGCCAAATGGGTCTGTCCGATGCATGGGGGACAGCGGTTATCGTTCAGAGTATGGTTTTTGGAAATTTAGACGAGAATTCAGGGGCAGGCGTATTTTTTACCCGAAACCCCAAGGGGTTATCTCCCGGTGTAACGCTTTATGGAGATTTCATATTTGGCGTTCAAGGAGATGATATCGTTTCTGGGTTGGTTGAGACGTATCCATTTTCCGAAAGTCAACGAAAGGCCGAGAGGAGAGAATC
The DNA here is from genome assembly GCA_964565525.1 of uncultured Thermodesulfobacteriota bacterium. Lineage (GTDB taxonomy): Bacteria > Desulfobacterota > B13-G15 > B13-G15 > RBG-16-54-18 > JAFGNJ01. The sequence goes on along the minus strand of CAZMFG010000019.1, from coordinate 11,053 downwards.
AGAGATTTCTTTGGAGAAGCGATTTCCAGGAGTGTACGCTGAACTGGTGAGGTTTTCAGAAGAGTTGATCTACGAAAGGGGATTTAACCACCAAGAAATAGAATTTACCTTCGAGAATACACAGAAAGAAGGAATCTACATTCTACAGACACGCGATATGGTTTCTATGGAACCGACAAAATTAAAGGTCTTTAAAGAAACCAAAGATTTGCATCAATCTCTCTTGGGAATAGGGATAGGTGTCGGTGGTGGGGCCCTGAGTGGAAGGGTGGTATATTCAGAGGATGAAATCAAATCCTTCCGAGAGAAAGAACCTGATACCCACCTTATATTGATTAGACCGGATACGGTTCCAGATGATGTTGGGTTGCTTCTGCAGGTTGACGGCCTCCTTACTGCACGGGGAGGAAGCACTTCTCACGCCGCCGTTACCGTTCCTCAACTCCAGAAAGTCGGGGTTGTGGGTTTTAATAAACTTAAGGTATTTGAATCGGAAGGATACAGTGTTATTAACGGCCAGGTCATCAACGGCGGGGATTTTATCGGCATCGATGGTTGGAGCGGAGCCGTCTATGTAGGAAGGCACGAAGTTGCATCCGAGAAGTCGTATAAGATAACAGGTTGATATTCCCACCACGTGTCATAGGTTACGATCAATGCGACATTCTTTCTGTCGCGCTTCTGCTCACAAAACAGGTACTTTGGGGGGGGGATAGTGTATACGAGAAATCCTTCATAACGCGTGTTTCGGGGGGAGCTAGGTTAACGTCTTATGGACATGGACCGTGAGATCACCCAAGCGATTCGTATAACTTCCGTATTCGTTGTCATACCACCCAAATATCTTTGCATGGACAACGGGCACCTGCAAGGTCTGCACGGACAGAGCCTGTTGTAGCTCTTGAGGTATATTCGGGATCTGCGCAAGATCAACCGTTAAGAAGGCGGTACGGGTATGGTTAAACTGCCCCTCAATGACAACGGCTGCATTGATGCCGGCAACATCCGACGATACATTCTGTTCATCAGAATATACCAAGAGGTGTTCCGGATCGCCTTCCGACGCCTTTCGGTAGATCTTGTTAATCATGTCTGCATTGATTTCATTCGGTGTTTTATCGCTGTTTATTCGACTTTGGAACGTAACATTTAAGATAATCAACGATTCGGTGCTGGTGGGTATGCGAATCGAATCGGCCATAAATCCTATATTATGTACTTCAGGGATAACCTGCGCCAATGCCTCGGCGGCATTGGTAGAGGTAAGAATGATATTGTTGAAGATACTCCTATGCTTCCGCAGATCTTTTTCGCCGGCCTTGGGCACGCTGTCGAGAACACTCTGGGTATTGGTTGCCGCGTGCACGGTAGACATAGATGCCGTCAGGATCGTGCAGGTCTCCTCGTCTTCGAGGAGAGGTTTTATCATGTGGGCAAGCCCTGTCGTCGTGCACGAGGCGGCTGATATCACAAGGTGCTTCTGGGGATCGAAGGCGTGATGATTGATGCCGTAAATGAGGGTAACGGCATCTTCCGGCGTCGATAATGCCTTGTTTTTGATCTTAAATGCAGAAGAATTGAGCACTACCTTTGCGCCACCCATGAGGTGTCCCCGTATTGAGCCCTTTGCATTATCAGGGGGTAGGGTGGGATCACGAAACATCCCGGTGCATTCAACGACCACATCAGCATTATAGTCGCGCCAGGGGATATCCTTTGGGTTTCTCGACTCCCGCAGGACGGTGACGGGTATGCCGTCGATACGTAATGTGCCCTTCGCCTCGTCTTCGACCTTGATAATCTGCCGGGCATTTATTCCATACAGAAAAGTATGCATCAAACCATAGGTGGAATCTTTCTCGATCATACGCGCAATGTCATGAAGCCCCTTGCCTACCGCGCGCCCCTGATTAACGATTATTTCTTTAAAATATTTCCTGCCGATATGATGCCACAAGGTAAGCTTTCCTATTCTTCCTAACCCGTTAATCCCCAATACCGGTGGCCGATTATCGATAATCCGCACCTTGCTCATTTTTCTATACCCTCCATAAAGTTATGCGTATGGTTATACATTTTCTACCTTAACGGTCATCCCAATGGTCAACGTCGGTGTCTGTGATGAAACGCTTCCTCTCGTCGCTACCTATTTATCTTGCGCGCCCCGTGTCCTGCCGTATCCGTCATTTCTCCGGTGGACAACAGTGTCTATCAGCCTTCCCTGCGGGTCCCTGAGGGAAGCTTCATCCCCTTTGTTATTCCAAATGGGATAGCGCGATCCCCAGTAGTAGGACAGCTGATCCGCCCCTGCCGCAATATCTCTCCCAGCTCCGGTCAAGAGGAGCGCGGTATAACCCGGCCTGAGGATGCCCGTAGGAAAGATATAGTGATGCCCATCTTGATCAGAGAGAGAAAACCCGCTGAGATCTATGTTCGCCGGGGAGATATTACATATTCTCACATATTCTCCATTGAGGTTATATCGGTCATCCCCCACGGCATCGGCATTAAGACGGGTGATCTTGAGGGGTCCTGTGAATCCGCCTCTCCCCCAGATCCCCAAGCCCTTGGCCCTGGCCTCCTCCTGAAGACTTCGAAAGTGATCGTAGTACGAAATCGGTTCGAGGACGAATAGGTGCGCCCAACCCGCCTTTAAGAGGTGGGCGTTGGCCATCTCACCCCCGCCAAAGACATAGGCCAGGGTGCGCCCATATTTGTCCTCCGTGGCCTGCCCGAACTCCAAGGTGATTACTTGTCCCCCCACCTTTTGGGCATTGTAATCCTTAGCTTCCCTCCAGTAAGGTTCACCGCGTTCAGGGGTATTGATGCCTATATAACGGACGCGCCGCCCATCTGCTAAAACAATAGTGTCTCCGTCCACCACCTTCTTGACCAGAAAGGGACCCCTGGGGGCTTGCGTCGAGGCCACAGGGGACATAGTAAGGAGGGGACACCCCAGCACTACCAGCAAGAGGGATAGCAAAAAGGAGGCAGTTCTTTTATCCTTCATTGAGACTTTCTCTGAACGATGATCTCTGTAAAGTCTACCATATTCCCCTCTGTCGGTAAAAGTGAAAAAGGACACCTGATTTACATAACAAGATGTAAAAAATATATTGACAATCACCCTTTTTACTGTGAAAATATTGACAAAGATGTGTGATGGAGACCCGCAATCGGGGTAACTATCAATACCTTGCAGAGGGAGGTAGCTATGGCCTTGAGAAAATGGATCGTTTCAATGGTCGTTTTAGCGGTTTTCGCCGGTTTTCTGGGCACACCCCCTGTGGTATGGGCTGAGGAAGAGGCCGAACCATCGGGAACAGAAATCATCTTTGATCTGGCAATTGCCCGTCCTCTCGGGTTCGCGGGTCTCGCAGTGGGGACGACCGTGTTCATCGCCTCCTTTCCCTTTGCCGTCGCTGTCGGGAGAGTAGAGGACACCGCTAATGCACTGGTGGCTGAGCCGTACAATTTTACCTTTGTTCGTGATCTGGGAAAATATTAAGGCACGGCGGTAAGTTCCTTATTCCCCCCTCCACCGTCAGACTCCCGAACTAAAGAGCACACGCCGTACGTGGTGTGCCTACCGCAGTCTCACAAGTAACAAGAGAATAAAAGGCTAAAACAGCTCTCTATCCGCGTGGAAAGCGAGACAGATCCTGCTGGAGGCCGAAGACAACGAGGATATCCCCCCTCTTGATTTGGGTAGTGGGGGTGGGCAGGATATACGCAATGCGTTCGCCTCCCTCGGGGGGTAGCCTCTTGATAGTCAAGACCGTGGCCCCATAGCGCTCCCGGAGCTTGAGCGTTGCCAGGCTCTTACCCACAAACTGCCGAGGGGTGGAGACCTCCAAGAGAAGAAGGCCCTCCAACAAGGCCAAGCGTTCCGATTCCATGCGCTGGTGGAGGCGGAAGGACGTGGCCAAGCCCGATGCCATATCCAGCTTGCAGATCTCCTTGTTGTACACTTCTATAACATCGCTCTTGCGGACCGTTCCGATCAACTGGCCCTTGTCAACTACGGGAATTTCTTCAAGAGCAAACTGTCCAAAGAGCTGCATCACCATATCGAGGGTCTCATAGGGATTCACGACCGTCACTTTTCTGTCCATGAGATCAGAGGCGATGCACACGGTACTAATGGTCTCATAATCCTTGAGTATGGGTCGCAACGTCGCCATGGAGATATGCCCTTGGACGCGGTTGTTCCCCGCAACGACGAATAGGTGGGCTTGGGGGCTTACCATCATGCGGGTAACGAGTTCGGCCAGCGGAACTGAGGGGGAGACTATCTCAATTTCAGGGCGCATCAACTGGGAGACCGTGAGGGACTTGAGGACGTTGAGTTCCTTCCCCCCGTGTATGTTGATCCCCCGTCGGACGAGGTTGAAGGTGTAAATCGACTCCCGTGAGAACAGAGTTGAGATCACGAGGGCTATGGTACAGGCAAACATTAAAGGGAGGATGATACGGTAGTTGGCGGTCATCTCAAAGATGATGAGCATGGCGGCAATTGGTGCGCGGGTGGTGCCGGCGACCACCGCACCCATCCCCACAAGGGCATAGGCACCGGGGGAGGCAATGGCCAGAGGGAAGAGGGTCTGGGCAAACTGACCGAAGAAGCCCCCCACGACAGCCCCCATAAAGAGGGAAGGAGCAAATACTCCCCCTGAGCCCCCGGAACCAAGGGTGGCGCTTGTGGCCAAGATTTTAACGAGTAAAAGTCCTATGAGAATAGTCCCCAGCATCTCTCCATGTAATACTTTGGTAATCGTCTCATACCCTATGCCGAAGATTTGAGGAAAGAACAATCCTATGCACCCAATGATAACCCCGCCGATGGCCGGCTTGAGGAAATTGGGAAACTTCCAACGGTCAAAAAGATCCTCCGTGCCGTAGAGGACACGGATGAAGAGAAATGCTACCACCCCTGCCAAAACCCCCAATATCAGATAGAGGAATAATTCGCTATAGTGTAGCAGTTCATACGGGGGGACCACAAAGGCGGGGAAGTTACCCAGATAGTGGCGTGAAAGGGCCGTGGCGATCACCGAGGAGACGACGATGGGTATAAATTGCGAGGCGGCAAACTCGCTGAGGATGACCTCCAGGGAGAAGAGAATACCGCCCATAGGGGCATTAAAGGTGGCGGCCATACCAGCTGCCGCCCCGCAGGCCACCAACGTCCGCAAATGCGCCCCAGATAGCTTCATCAGCCTGCCGATGGCTGAGCCCATGGCGGAACCGATCTGAATTATGGGGCCTTCACGGCCCGTCGAACCGCCTGAACCAATACAGACGGCAGTGGCGAAGGCCTTGGCGAAGACCACGCGGGTACGAATCATGCCGTCCTTTAAAACCACGGCCTCCATCACCTCGGGAACGCCGTGCCCCTTGGCCTCTTTGGAGAAGAAATAGACGATGATCCCCACGATCAGGCCACCTGCTGTGGGGATCAGGATCTTTACCCAGAAGGGTGCCGCCTGGGCCATCGTCAGCAGTTCCTGTCCCTTCATATGCGTGAAGGTACCCCATCCCACCTGGGAAACGGCGGCGATCAATTTGCGAAACCCGATGGCTCCGTACCCTCCCGCTACTCCAACAAGCCCCCCCATTACGATCATAACAAGGTGTTCGCGATGCATAAGGATAGCGGTGAATCGACCCCACCACTCTCTGATCCTCGGGAATCGGGTTTTCATCTTCATAGGTATTCTCGGTTAGAAAGTGTACCTTACATAAAGGGTAAAGGGGAAAAAGTCAATAGCTAGTGTACTATACCTCTGATTTTTCTCGCACTCGTTCCTGAAGGTGACATCTCGGTTGATATGCCTCTCGCCTTTGGCCGTGAGGGCGGCCGAGAAAAATCTTGACCTGCAGGTACAAGTTGCCTACAGTAAGACTAACACATTCTCACGCGGGAGGAGTTCATGTATTTCATCTTCCGTTTGCTGATCAATATGGTGGCCATCCTGATCATCGCCTATCTCTTGCCGAAGGTGATTTGGGTGGATAGCTGGATGGCGGCCTTGGTCGCAGCCTTTCTCTTGGGGGTGGTCAATACGTTTATCCGCCCCCTGTTGGTTTTGCTTACCCTCCCCCTTGCCGTGGTGACCTTCGGTTTTTTTCTGCTGGTCATCAATGGGCTGTTGCTGTGGCTGGTGTCGGCTATAGTACAGGGGTTTCACGTCAACGGCTTTTGGGGGGCGCTGGTCGGCGCGATCTTAATCAGTATCGTGAGCTGGATATTGTCCAGCTTTGTGCATTCTTGAGAAACCCCGCCTCCGGTCCCACCGGTCACCCCCTGGTGTCGATTCAGCGAAGGTGGCGGAGTATGGAGATTCACAAGCGTGACGATCTTATCAAAAAGGCACCTTTTGTTGACAGCCGTGCCGAGACATTGAAACCTGTTAAAAGGATCATTATACTATACATGAGGGGAAAACAGGGCTTTTAGCTCCTCGTTGGCGCCAGCCGGCGTTGCGGTAGTAGGGGTTCCCCCTTTTTTCCCCACCCCTGCGCCGGGTTTTCCCCTCGTACTATTTTTAAGGCCTGTTTGGTGCATGAGAAGGGGGAAAATGAGACGATTTGATCGAATGGGGGGCAAGGGCAACCATTTTATTCATTAATTAAGACATATTTTCACATTATTCTGTTTCAAGAATTGGCCCATGTCATTAATAGGGAGAGTTCCTTAGAGTTCCTGTAAGAGTTTTTCCATCTGGGCCTTCATTTGTTTCACCTGCATATACAATTTTTTGACTGCGGTGATCTCCTGTGTGGATGTCCTCAATTTCTTGAGAAGGCTATAGATGACCAATATGAAAACTCTGTTACCCGCCTGAGAATATTCGCTGATGAATTTAATGAGATCCTGCCGGTGTATTCTAATGATAAGCACATCTCCTGAGCTTTTAATGTTTGCGATCCTGAGTTCCGTCATAAACAAGGCGGCCTCTCCGAATATCTCTCCTTCTTCGAGATTGTAGATAAAGATGTCTTTTTCTTTCTCTTGTGCGGAAACGGCAACAGACCCTTTAATTAAACAATATAAAAACTGGCTGACGTCACCCTGCGAAATGATTGCCTCACCATCTTCATACTCCATGAGTTCTGATACCTTGAGAAAGGCGAAAAATTCCTCTTCTGTCATATACCGAAAGAGCAGATTCTTTTTTATTTGATGTTTATAATCATGGGGATTTACCGTAAGGGCCATCGCATCATCCCTCCTTTACGGGTACCGTCCAGAGCGTTAGATTTGAACTTCGGCCATATGTCTCTATCATTGACGCGATTTTCCATAAAGGGATAACATATAGAATATGAAGTGTCAATATGATCATCCTTTTTTACAAAAGGGTTTTTGGATGCACATACGGCTAATCTTGCCGCATCTTGTCGCTGAGTGCGATCGGTGTCGGATAGTTGAATACCACAATATACGTTGATACGATAAACGTTACTATAGTGGTGAGTTGAATCAGAAAAGACGTACTCGCCTCAATCCTTCCCGCTGCGAACGCCCCATACGCCACTAATAATGAGACCTCGCTTCCCTGACCGAGCCGTACCCCGAGTTCCTTCCCCGGGTCACACCTCGAATTCGGCCACCACGATGGTATGGTCGGACGGCTTGTGGGCGAGCCGCGGGTTCATATCTATAGTACAGCTTATGGATTGATCAGCCAGGGGAGGGGTGGACAGGATGTGATCCACCCTCCAGCCCAGCCCTCGTTCCACCGCCTTGGGGACGCGGTAGTCGAAAAAGGTATACTGTCCGGTTTCGCCGGGGTGGTGCCTTCTGAACACATCTACCAGCCCCCATGATTTGACCGTGTCGAAGACATCCCACACCTCCGGGTTAAAACAGACATGTCCGAGGAGTCTCTTGGGGTTGTGCACGTCGATCTCCTCCGGCGCCACATTGAGGTCACCGCACCAGATGAGGGGTTCCTTGGCAGAATAATGTCGTGCAAGGTAGTCCTTCAGGCGCTTGAACCACTGGAGCTTGTATTGAAAGCGGGGGTCTTCCCGATCATATCCCTGAGGTACATAGGTGTTGACGACGGTGATCCCTGCGAAGGTCCCGCTTATCAGCCGGTCTCCATCCGCCGGCCCGCCGTCATCGAGGCCGAAGGAGACCTCCCCCGGCTCCTGCGGGGACGCAATCGCCACCCCATTGTACCGTTTCTCCCCCTTGAAGATCACGTGGTATCCTACTGCTTCAAAGTCCGAGGCGGGAAATTTTTCATCCTCTACTTTAGTCTCTTGCATGCAGAAGACCGCGGGGCGATTTCTCTCCAACCACGGTATGACGATGTGGAGACGGGAACGTACGGAGTTGACATTGTAGGTGGCGATCTTAACGTGCACCTCTGCACCCCCCTGATTTTTAGGGGTATTGTAGCACGACACAGGAGGTCTGTCCCCATAAAAGCGGCGCCAATGGGTCGCCAAACGAGTATACATTGACGTAAATACTAATCTGTTTATGGTTAGCCCCTTGTTATACAGGGATTAAAGGCAGGGTTGTTCCCATTCTGTATAAGAGGCCTGTAAAGATGTATAGAACCAAGGTGTTTAAAAATTGTTCATAACGAAAAGGAGCGCGACCAAATCGTCCAAATACTTTGTTTTAAAATCTCACAATTAATGTAAGATGTTGATATTATTGATTTTTTATTATTGCCCATGAAATGGGCATCATTTTATAAATCCTTTAATATTCAGTGGTTAAAGGAATTTTCCTGTGGGTTTTCCACAGCTAATGAACACATATCGTTGATTTCCTCCCTTCCTATGAAATGATCCAAAATGTATTTTTCTTTGCTTTTTTTACAATTCAACTTGATAAAAGGACGCGTGTTGCGTATATATATGGTGAGGTTGTCATGGCCATGTCGTGGCAGGAAGAATGCGGAATCTTTGGAGTGTACGGGCACCCTGAGGCGGCGAACCTGACCTATCTGGGGCTCTATGCCCTCCAGCATCGGGGACAGGAGAGCGCGGGGATCGTCTCCTCGGACGGCAAGGGGCTCTACGCCCACAAGGAAATGGGCCTGGTCTCGGAGATCTTTGACAAGACCGTCCTTAAACGCCTCCCCGGGCGCAGCGCCATTGGACATGTCCGTTACTCGACGACCGGGGCAACCCATCTGAAAAACGCCCAACCCTTTGTCTTCGACTATTCCAAAGGTGGAATCGCCATCGCACACAACGGCAACCTGACCAATGCCCACATCCTGCGCGAGCAGATGGAGCGAGATGGGGCCGTCTTTCAGGGTACCATGGATACCGAGGTAATCATCCACCTCTTCGCCCATGCCACTATCGGTCCTCCTGTGGAACGTATTATCGCCGCCATACAAGAGGTCAAGGGGGCCTATTCCCTCCTCTTTCTCAACGAGAAGGAGCTCATCGCGGCCCGCGATCCCCATGGATTCCGCCCCCTGGTGCTCGGCAAAATCAAAGACGGATATGTGGTGGGGTCGGAGACCTGTGCCTTCGACCTCATCGGGGCCGAGTTCCTCAGGGAGATAGAGCCCGGCGAGGTCCTGCTGATCAATGCGGACGGCGTCCAGTCCTTTCACCCCTTCCCCAAGGTCAAACCCCAGCATTGCATCTTTGAGTTTATCTATTTTGCCCGTCCGGACAGTTACATCTTCGGCCACAATGTCTATCAGGTGCGCAGGGAGCTCGGCGTCCAGTTGGCCGAGGAGCATCCCGCCGAGGCCGATATGGTGATACCCACCCCCGACTCCGGCATCCCCGCGGCCATCGGCTACGCACACCGCTCCGGCATCCCCCTGGAGCTGGGGATCATCAGGAACCACTACGTGGGCAGGACCTTCATCGAGCCGAGGGATGCCATCAGGCACTTCGGGGTCAAGATAAAGCTCAATTCCGTCAGGGAGGCCATCAAAGATAAACGGGTGGTGGTCTTGGACGATTCCATCGTGCGTGGCACCACCGTGCGGAAGAATATGCGGATGCTGAAGAGCGCTGGGACCAAAAAAATACATGTGCGGATCAGCTGCCCTCCCATTATCGGTTCCTGTTACTACGGTATCGACACCCCTACCAGAGAGGAGCTCATCGCCTCCTCCCATTCGGTGGAGGAGATCAAGGAATACATCCATGTCAACTCCCTGGGGTACCTCAGCTTGGAGGGGCTCAAGCGGTGTGTGGCCCCGCATGAGAACGACTTCTGCTATGCTTGTTTTACCGGGGAGTATTGCCTCGAGCCTCCCCAGGACAATGCGCAGCTCGACTTCTTCATCAAGGAGGTCTGAGATGGATGCGCGGGCGCGCCTCCTGGAGATCATCCGGGAGCGATCATACGAAGAACGGAAGGTAACGCTGGCCTCCGGCCGCACGAGCACCTTTTATATCGACGGCAAACAGACCACCCTCGACCCCGAAGGGGCGTACCTCGTAGGGAAGGTCTTCTATGAGATGATCAGGGGTAAGGCCGAGGCCATTGGGGGTCCAACCCTCGGCGCCGACCCCATCGTGACCGCCGTGGCCCTGACCAGTCATCGGGAACATAACCCTATAGCCGCCTTCATTATCAGAAAAGAACCCAAGGGGCACGGCAAGGGACTCTGGATTGAGGGGGACAAGGCCTTGAAAAAGGGCGCGCGGGTCGCCATCGTAGAAGACGTGGTCACCACCGGGGGTTCCCTCTTGAAGGCCATCAGGGTCGCGGAAGAGCACGGCCTGGTGGTGGTGCAGGCCTTGACCTTGGTGGACAGGGAGGAGGGGGGGAAGGAGGAGCTGGCGGCAGCAGGTTATACCCTGGAGGCGGTATTCACGCGGGGGGCAATCGTCGGAAAATGACAAGCTCCCCCTCCGCAGAGCAAATCCTGCAGGGGATCAGGGAGGACAAGGCCTCAGGGGCGGCGCAACTCGCCCAGAAGGGGGCGCAGCTCCTCCTTGACGTTCTCAAAGAGGGGGAAGCCGAGGAGGTTAGAGATATTGGCAAGGCCCTGATAGATGCCCAGCCCAGCATGGCCCCCATGGTAAACCTGGTCAATCACCTCTTTGC
>CAZMFG010000018.1:21534-23953 GCA_964565525.1 uncultured Thermodesulfobacteriota bacterium | reverse complement strand
GAGAAGGCCTTTTCAACGGCCTGGTCGATCATTGCGTTGTTGGCCCTGGAGAATATCAGCTCCTGGCCCTGCTCAACAAAAAACCTCCTCCCAAAATGCACGTTACCCCGTGCTATGACCAATTACCTGTCGACGACTATCTGGCACCGGGGCTGATCCTCCCCTATCGATCTTCAATCGGGTGCTACTGGGGCAAGTGCTCGTTTTGTCCCGAAAAGGTCGAGAGTACTGCTTATAAGCAGACCCCCCCGGAGAGAGCGGCAACTGACCTGCGCCATCTCGTCACTTTTATGAAACCGGCCTTAATACATATCGTGGACAATGCCATCAGCCCGGCTCTCATGGGGGCCATTACCGAGCAGCCGCCGGGCGCGCCGTGGTACGGCTTTGCACGGATCACCCCGCATCTGACAGACGCGGGGTTCTGCATGGCCCTGAAGCAATCAGGGTGCGTGCTATTGAAACTCGGGCTTGAATCGGGCGACCAGGGAGTGCTCGACGCCCTGCACAAGGGGATCGACCTTACAACTGCCTCGCTGGCATTGGAGACGTTAAAAAGAGCCGGCATCGCAACCTACGTCTATCTCCTCTTCGGCACACCGGCGGAGACACGCGGTGAGGCGCAGCACACCCTCGATTTTGTGGCGGACCGCGCAGATAAAATCCAGTTCCTGAATGCGGCCATCTTCAATCTCCCCATCAACAGCCCGGAGGCCGCGGGTCTCGAAACAGCCGGTTTTTATGAAGGGGACCTCTCCCTGTACACCGATTTCCAGCATCCCCAGGGCTGGGCGAGACGATCGGTCAGGGAGTTTCTGGATACGGAATTCAGAAGACACCCGGCGATCCGGCCCATCCTCAGGAACCATCCGCCCCTCTTCACCTCCAACCACGCGCCGTTTTTCGCGGGTGCCGGCCCTTGAAATATAAGATTTAGACAGCACACCCCTTGCCTTAACTTCCCCGCCCCTCCCAAGGGGCCTTTTTATTGCCTGGGGAATGTGGTAGATTTTCAAAAATCTAGATACATTAAGGGATAGAAATGAGCAGGGGCAACCAAAAAGCTCGAAAATCCGGTGCGGATGCGCCGAAGCGTTATAATGCCATCACGGACGTGCCGGGCATAGAGGTCGGCCATTGTACCGATATCGATAACCTGACCGGCACAACGGTTATCCTGACCAGGGGCGGGGCGGTTGCCGGGGTCGATGTCCGCGGCGCCGCACCGGGCACGAGGGAAACAGACGCCATCAATCCGATCAATCTTATAGAAAAAGTCCATGCCGTGGTCCTGACCGGCGGAAGCGCCTACGGGCTCGCCGCTGCGGACGGCGTCATGGGTTATCTCGAGGCGCACGGCATCGGCTTTCCGCTCGGCGACGGCAATGTCGTGCCCATCGTGCCTGCCGCCGCGCTCTTCGATTTAGGGCGAGGAGGCACCGCCTTTTCAGGGAGGCCGATTGCCGCCTTCGGCCGCACGGCCTGTGAGGGGGCAAAGACAGGACCGATTGAGCAAGGTAATGTCGGGGCCGGGACAGGCGCACTCACCGGCATCCTCATCGGGAACGAGTTGAAAGGCGGCATCGGGACGGCGAGTATTGATCTCGGCAACGGCATAATCGTCGGCGCCCTGGTGGCTGTGAATGCAGGCGGCAGTCCGGTGAATCCCGAAACCGGCGGGTTCTATGCCGCATTTCTGGAAACGGATAACGAATTCGGCGGACTCAAGGCTGCATCGGCGTCGGCCTCCCGCGGCGGTAAAAACCAGGCAGTCACTCATAAAACAGATGCTATAACTAATACGACCATTGCGGCGGTAGCGACCAATGTGGAGCTGACAAAGGCGCAGGCAACGAAGATCGCCCAGATGGCGCATGACGGCATGGCCAGGGCGATCCGGCCCGCACATACGATGTTTGACGGCGATACGATCTTCGCCCTCAGCACGGGAGAGAGGGCAATTGCCGATCTGGAAGAAGAAGGGATGTGGGGTGATACGGCGGCACGGATCAATACGATCGGATCCGCCGCTGCGGATACGCTTGCGAGGGCGATTATCCATGGGATGCTGGCTGCCGAAGGCATCGCCGGCATGCAGAGCTATGCTGATCGGTATGGCCGCTGAATCGGATAGATACGCACACTATCCCAGCGCGCTCATAACCACCGTGAAAGGAGGGTGTTATGAAAGGGTATAAAAAGATCCTTGTCCCCCTGGACGGATCGGAAACGTCCGAGGCCATTCTCCCGGAGATCGAGAAATTGGCATCTGTCTCTAAGGCAAACATTGCCCTTCTGTATGTCGTGCCTATCCCCATCATCCCTGGAGGCATAGAACCCATCGTCAACTACCAACCGATTACTGATACCCTCATCAAGGACGCAGAGGCCTATCTCCGCAAGATTGAAAAACGCCTAA
>CAZMFG010000018.1:0-21434 GCA_964565525.1 uncultured Thermodesulfobacteriota bacterium | reverse complement strand
GATACCCTCATCAAGGACGCAGAGGCCTATCTCCGCAAGATTGAAAAACGCCTAAAGGGAAAGGGGTTCACGGTGGAGAGCCACCTGCAGCAGGGAAACGAGGCGCAGCGGATCCTGGAGCACGCCGAGGGCGGGGATATCGACCTCATCGCCATGTCCACCCACGGTCGCAGTGGGGTGAGCCGGTGGCTGCTGGGGAGTGTGGCGGAAAAGGTCATCCGTCACGCGAACAAGCCCATTCTGTTGGTCCGATCCGCGCACTAGGCAAGGAGATATATGACATACGTCACAAACACAAACAAAATCGTGTGAACAGACAATACTGCTTCTAACAGCCCGCCGTTTTCTGCTTGAAATCAAGGAAATAAGCATTAACTTTATAATATGTCAAAATTCTAGAGAGAGGAACGACGATATGATCATTGCAACGGAGACGGTTCAAAAGAAGATGGAAGAACTCATAAAGGAGAAAAAGGACGCGCCTCAGGGGGTACGAGTGTACCTCCAGGGAGGAGGGTGAGGCGGGCCTTCCCTTAGTTTGGCTCTGGATGAGCCATCGGACTCTGATAGTGTGTTTACCCATGGCGGCACGCAATATATCATTGAAACAGATTTGCTCACAAGGACCGGCACGGTGACCATCGATTATGTCAGCGAGGGGTGGCAAAAAGGGTTCACCATCAGCGCTGAAAACCCTCTAGGGGAGGCCTGTTCTATAGGCGGGTCGTGTTCAGCCAAGGGGTCGTGCTCATAAAAGCGGGATGACCACCCCGGCGTGAGGCGCGAACAATAAAACTTCAATAACATTTCTTTACTACCCACTAGTACATTGCTCGGCCCCTTCACAGGGGCCGTTGTATTGCTCTGGGGGGAAGGCCACCTCGTCATTGACCCCCGTGATTGCTTAATCGCGATGATTTTCTACCCATATCAAAAACAAAGGAAGGGGGTCAAACCCCCACAGCCTGTGTCGGTTTTGACCCCCTTCAGATCCATCCGTGCGAGAAGCAATTACGTACTATTTGAACAGAGCCCCAAAATAGGACCCTTGATTTTCCCTCCCTCTCACCTTTGTTAAAATTTTACTATTTTAATTTTAATAATAAAATAATAGTAAAAAGTCAAGGGTTAATTTAGAGGGTTGCTGGGGTCTTTGTCTTGCCCGCGGAATGTGGTAGATTTGTAAGGTTTAGTGCAACTGCTAGAAGAGTGGCACGAAAGGTCACAATTTTTGATCGGCTCTTTTCCCTTGAGCGCTCTTCGTGGAGAACTATATGAATAAGGTAGCCCTGGCCTATGTTCGATTTAAGGAGATGCCCCTTTCCCTCAGGTTCTTCTTTTTTCCCTACAGCCTTATAGGCGGTATTGTATTTACCGTGGTTTCGTTCATTCCTTCCGTGGCATTCGAAATTGAGGGTCAACAGGTTCCGTGGTCCGAATGGTGGACTTCTGGGGCAGGTCCGCTCTTTGTCGTTATCGGTCTCCTCCTTTTCATATCCGCCGTTGGCTTTTATAGAAAAAAACGCCTTGCACGCATTACGTTTTTGACAGCTTTCGTTGTAGCCCTGCTTTTCATGTGGAAATTTGAAGTACCTACACAAGGGGGTGTGGTTGTTGCGGGAATTTTTTTTCTTATCGTGGGATGGTATTTCTTCTTGAAGAAGAGCGTAAGGAATTATTTTGGATTGAACGGAAAAAGAGAAGAGGCGGCATCTCGTGTTAAAGGGTAGGATATGCTTTGGATCTTCTCCAAAGACGAGGGGGTCTCAGGCTGGGCACTATACGATTAAGAGAACTCCCTTTTCCCGACAATGATTACCCTCCCCCCCCCTCACAGGGACCTTGCTATTGCCCTCCTGGGCGGCAGACTTCCGTTAAAGCACTCGCCCTTTTCGTAACCGTAACGAAAACTATCGCACCACACTCCCCGGGGGCACCTCTTTGTCGGGCATGAGCATGACCGGTTTTCCGTCGATATCCACCGCCAGGATCATTCCTTGGCTCTCTATCCCCCTGAGCTTCCTCGGCTCCAGATTGACCAGTATCGGCACCTGCTTGCCGACAAACTCCTCCGGTGCGTAGGCTGGGGCCATACCCGCCACCACCTGTCTGGTCTCTCCTCCCATATCCAGCTCCAGCCGGATGAGCTTGTCGGCCCCCTGAACCTTATCGGCAGCCGTTACCGTACCGATCCTGATGTCCAGCTTCATGAAATCATCAAAGGTAACCATTGCCCAGTCCCTATTGCTTATACCCCACGGGAATAATAATGAGCGGCTCGTGCTCCGTGGGTGCCCCGATGGCCTTGGCCACCGATGCGTCGCGAAAGGCCCCCACGATTCCTGCCCCTAGTCCCAAGGACCCTGCCTGGAGGAAGATGTTCTCCCCTGCATGCCCCACCTCGATATGGGCATAGCGTATCCCCCGCTCCCCGTACTTGCTGGTTATCCGTCGGTACTCCGCCGTGATGACAAAGATGACCGGGGCCTCGGCTATCCACATTTGCGTCAAGGCCGCGTGGGCCACGTCCTTGCGGCGATCACCTTCCCTCACGACCTCGAGGCCGTGGTTTGCCGCCTGATACCGGTATACGCCGGGGGCCAACATCTCGACCCCGCCCTTCCCTACCACAGCGTAAATATCCAAGGGATAGAGGGCCCCCGCTGAGGGGGCTGCCCGATACCCCCTCCGCACATCCGTTATCCCTTGTGCGGCCCACAACAGCTGCGACAGTTGCGTTATGCTCAGGGAATCGGGTCGAAACGCACGGACGGTCCTACGTTCCTTGAGGGCCCGCTCCACGGAGACCCCTCCCTCGTAGGCGGGCCGAGGGAGTGTAAAGGAATCCCGTTTGTTAGACTTACTCCACCCCGGAACCGCCAGCGTCACGATAACAAAACCGCACACAAACCCTCGCACTAGCACCGATCGTCTCATCCTCCCCTCCTTGTGGCACGATACAATGCCTCCTTAATAGGTAATGCGCCTTGTCCTTACCCTCGTTCCACTGATGATATAGTTTTTTGCCAAGTTGTCAACCATGGATATATGCGTTATGCCGCGGTGATGAGGGAGACCGCCCGCGGCACCATCTCTATAACCACCGGGAGCGCTCCGATTTGCTCACCGTCCACGTCCAAAAGGACCCGCTGGTCCGAGGAGGCCTCTACCCGCTTGCCGACAAAGGAGCGGACCTCTGAGACCTGATAGATCTTCCCATTATAGAGCTTCGGGAGATTCAGAAAGACCTGGGGCAGGGTTAGATCCCCGACCACCGTAATATGGAACAGGCCGTCGTCCACCAGCGCCCCAGGGGCCACCCACATGCCGCCGCCGTGATACTGCCCATTGGCAACCGCTATGTTCCAAACGGTGACCTCTCCATCAAAGCTGTCATCCACCTTCAGATGTATCTTTTTTTTATGATACTTCAGCAGGGAGATCAGTGTGGCCCCCATAAACGAAAGAAAGCCACCCCAGGCCTTGCTGGTCCTGTTGACCCGCTCATCTACCTCACCCCCCAGACCGAAGCTGGCGATGTTATGAAAGTATCGATACGAGGGATGACCGCGACGGTCCTGATAGCGAATCCGCCCCAGATCAAGGATGCGCGTATGGGCATGTTTGATGATGTCCAGGGCCCGGTCCAACTCCCGGTAGATGGGGACGGTCTTGATCAAATCACAGCCGGTACTGCGGGCGATGAACCCCAGGGCGGTCTTGGGTCGTATAGGGCCCTTTTCTCCCATCAGGCCGTTCACCACTTCATTGAGGGTCCCGTCCCCTCCGACGCATACGATCATCTCGGCACCGTCGCTGAGGGCCTGTTTTGTGAGCCTGATGCCGTCTCCCGGACCGGTCGTGAAGTAAGCGGAAAAAGGCCCCAGTCGGTCCTGTGCCAAGGCACTGATTTTGGGCCAGGTCCTGCCCGCAGAACCTCCCGCTGCATGGGGATTGACGATGAAGGCGATCTTGCGTGAGGTCACCATGAGCTCCCGGAAAGACCTAGAAATACCAGGTTCAGGTCAAAAAGGCAAATGCGATTTCCTGTTCCCCTATTCCCCTGCCGTGACGATGATCTCCTCCAGCATGCGCTTGGGCACGTGGTGGCCCCCCTTTTCGTCACGCCAGTAGCGGATGTCGCCCCCGGGCGCCAGGTCTTCGAGCACCACCCGCTCTGCCGGTTTGCCGAGGGCCACGACGAGCCGGATCTTGAGATACTCGGGGATATGGAGCTCCTGTCGAAGCCTCTCTTTATCGATCGACCCGACCATGCACCCCCCCAGGCCCTGTTCCACCGCCCCCAGCAGGATGGTCTGCGCCGCAATGCCGTCGTCGCACCACCAATCCTTCGTAATGCCCTCGTCGATGAGGATAACGATATAGGCGGTCGGCTGTTCACCCGGGCCCGGCCCCTCCCAGTCCTTCAGATAGGCGGCCCAGGTCAGGCACGGGAAGATGCGGTCATTGGTCTCCTGGTCCGCGGAGAGGATATACTTGAGGGGCTGGCGGTTGGCTGCCGAGGGAACACAGCGGGCAAGCCCTACCAACTCCACCAGGGTCTCGCGCTGAATGCGATACGATTCGTCAAAGCGCCGGTAGCTCCGGTTGCGCAGGACAAGATCACGCAAATTGGTCATGGCGTCCTCCTCGTCTCTTCGTGGTTTCCACTGGGCAAAACCCCCTGTTGAGGGCTTCATCGCTTTGTTAGTCTATCTTCTTAAACATTGCGCCCTTGGTCCCGCACACCGGACACGTGTCAGGGGCGCCTTTTTCGGCCGTGTATCCGCACACCGGGCAGACGTAATAGGGATAGTCCTCCTGCGCTCCTTCCAGGCCGTCGAGGAGCTTCTGATAGAGCTGTGCGTGTATCTTCTCGACTTCGATGGCATAGGAAAAGGACCGCTCGGCGTCCTTGTGCCCCTCTGCCTTGGCCGCCTCGATCATCTCCGGATACATCTGTTTAAACTCGTGGGTTTCCCCCTTGATGGCATCCATCAGGTTCTCTGTGGTCCCCCTGATGGCCTTGAGGGCCCGCAGGTGGTTGTGGGCGTGTACCGTCTCCGCCTCGGCGGCCGCCCGGAAGAGTCGGGCCACCTGAGAATAACCCTCTTGATCGGCCTTGACGGCATAGGCCAGGTACTTGCGATTGGCCTGGGATTCTCCGGCAAAGGCCTCGTTCAGGTACTCTTCAGTCTTGGACATCTGTTTTCCCTCCCCTTAATAGTGTTAGACAAAACATGCCTTATTAAAATACCATAATACCTGTAATCTTGATTGTCCAGCGCGTCAATAGAAGCGAAGGCATCCCCAGCGGCACTCTGTCTTGGGGGTCTTTAAAATCTCACCATTCCCCACCAGAACTATCAGGGGGATCCGAAGAACTCTTCGATAATTTCAAGCGTCAGCTTCGGTTTCTCCATGGGGATGAGGTGCCCTGCGTGGCCGACCATCCGGCAGGTGCTCTGAGGGATGGCAGAGCTTGCCATCTTCAGGTCGATAAACTCACGGTTCATGCTCTCTTCGCCTTTGAGAACCAGGGGTGGGGCGGGCCACCTGCGGCAGAAGGGGGAACCGTGAGCGCATAATACCCCCATCGGCCCGCAGCAATCACACCTCATCCCCGTTATTTCCCGTGCGGTTTGGCAGGACGCCCTTTTAGGACCTCACGGGCATAAGGGGCAAATAAATAACGGATCTCCTCCAGGGATTCCTCAATGACCACGGGTATGGCCTTGGTATAGATGTCCAACAAAATGATGGCATTAACCGCTGAGTCTGCCTCGGTAGCAGCACGCAGCCGTTTTGCAACGGCAACATTGATGAGCTCTATATTGTGATAGATCTCCCTCAGTCCTGCCAAATCGAGATCGGCAGGGAGTCCTTCCCGTTTCAGGAAATATTGCGCCAACAAATACATGGAGGTAGCGCGGTAAACGGTCTCCTCGGCGCTGGCAAAGGGGAGATGGAATCGCGCCATGGGTTTGAAGAAGGCCATATGAGGACAGCCGCTCGTCGCCATAAGCAGCCCCATGAGGGAGCTCATGCCGCGCTGAACGGTCGTATCTTGCGTGATAAACCGCTCTGCCGTCATAACATCCACCTGGATCTCGCTGTACGAGAGGAGACCCTCACATCTTTCCACAATGTTTACGAGGTGAGCGGCGAGCGGGCAGTGAGGATATACATTGGGCGTCAGGGGACAGTTGGGGCACTGATGAAAATCGAGTTTCGTCCATGAAGGTAAGACATCCGACGTAGTGCCCACCAATTCGAGTCTTTCTGCATCGAATTGTAAATCAAAGACCTCTCGTACGCCCTTTGGTAGGGTAAAATAATATCGGATTGTTATGGTTCCCATCGGACTCCCCTCTCCTGGATAACGCTCACTAAAACTCCTTATTCACGGGATGTTCAGGCATGGCGCCGTCTCGCCGATCGGGAGTCTTTGAAAAGTTTTTTCTTGCTCACCCGTGGCAGATCAGCATGCGCCGAACGCCGGGTTTTGCGCATCTGGGCCCTGCGCTTGGCATCCCCATATTTTCCAAACCTGCCGGTCATGGTGGCATTTCACCGTCATCCAACCATAACACAACAAAACGTAGCTGTCCAAAGGAGTTTCAGTGTGTGCAACGCCCTCCTGTTTCCCTCTTTTTCCCTGCGCGATCACCGCGGGCCGTCAAAAACGTCAGGGGCCGTACTTCATTACAGCCCCATCACCGCCCGTGATCATAACAAGTCCGTATCTTCGTGGGAATATGCCGGTGAGCAACAGCACAGGATCTTCAGGGGGGTTGTCCCGGTATTCGTAATCTGGTGAGGGGTGCGGGGCGTGATGCATATGGTATCACCCACCGTCACCTCGAAGCGCTCATCCCCCGCCACCATCAGCCCGGAGCCTGCGGTGATATGATACAGCTCCTCCGTCCGCCGGTGTCGATGCAACAGTGTCGTTGACCCCACGGGGACGATGGCCTCGGCCAGGCTCTGATTGCGATTACCGTGGCGTGCCGGATGCATCAGCTCCCGGATCATCGAGCCGTCTTTGGTCCTGTATGGTTTGATCTCGTCGTATGGAATCCGCATCATCGCACCCGCTCAACAGTACCTCTATACATAATAAGAAAATAATTAGTGCCCCGTGAGCTTGCTGACATAGGCGCACCATACACAATCGGGGGCAGGGGGTGGGGGGTGGGGCGATTCGAGGATCGTCAGCACCTCCCCGAGAAATTGGAGGAAGCCCCCTTCATCCTTTGAAATGCCGATCCAGGTGATGTCGGCCTCGAAAGAGAGCCGTTCGATGGCCTGCTGAAGGGTGCGTTCAGGATGGAAGTAGAGCAGCCCCAGCTGAGTAACAGGGGATAACGCCAAGGCGCCCCGGGCAGGGTGTTCAAGGGCATACGCATAGGCGTGCAGTTGCCGGCCGTACAGGGCGGCATATCTTTCCTTGGGACTACCGGTCTTGAAGTCTATGACCCCATATGTCCCGTCGTCACAATGGACGACGATATCAAACCTGCCGCTAATAACACAGGGCGCATCATGTCCCGGTACGTGGATCGGTTCTGACCGGACGCGTTGTTCGCCGTATCGCACAATTCCCGGCGGCAGGGCGGGATGCAACTCACTCGTGTGTTTGCCCGTGTAGTGATCTTTTAGGAGCGCTGCGATCGTGCTAAAGACCGCGGGGAGGGGTATGGAAGGCTGGCTGATCTTACGGGCCACCTTGAGATAGAAACACCGCTTACACCCCTCGTACAGAAAGGAGAAATCCGATGGACTGAGTGTATACACCATACGTCCGGTCTCAGTAACTAAAGCACACCAGCACTTCCTGCCGTTCAGAAAGCGTTTTGAAGAGGAAGGTGCGGACCTCGTCGGCGCCCCCTTTTACGAAGGTGAGTATCTTTATGCGATCCATAAAGCCTGGTATCGCTTGTGAAGCGACCAATTTATCGGCGCCCTGGTTGACCTGGGCGATAAACGCATCGATTGCTTTTCTGCCCTCCCCTTCTCTGTCTTTCAGAAGAGGGAATGGGTCTCTGCGCAAGGCAAACTCCAACCCGTACAGGATGACGGGATTTTCTTTGCTGAGCTTCGGCAGGACCAGTTTCTTATACAGCTCATAGTCCTGGGCCTTGATGAGCTCATAGGAGTATTGGCTGATGAAGTCGGGGTTCAGGGCAACGATGTCATAGTGCCCCCGTCGGTAGAGACCCCCTTGAGGAGTCCGCTCGTCATCCCCCTTGATCGCAAATCGATCTCCTTCCATATCACACCGAAAGGGCGTAGGATACTCCAGATGGACCAGGAAATGCTCACTCGCGTCCCTATCGCGCGCCGTTGCCATGGAGAGATTGCGCTGGAGGATGGTGTAGAAGAAAGAGACCATGTCATGTTCCGTATAAAAGAGGGTGGGACTAGCCCGAAATTCCTTGCACAATGCCTCAATAGCTTGATCAATTGCCCCGCTAATCTGCTCGTGTGCCATGGTCTCCCCTCTCTTGGCGTGGAATACATAGTATTATCGTAAGTTTTGCTGCGAAAGGCAACACACAATATCAGACCCATCGGGTCTGTTAGGTGTGGGGACCGGCACGCAACACATCTGAAAAAGTCTGTAAGGTCACCGATTGCAGGTCGTCGAACACAGGCCCCGGGCCCAGGGTCTCCTTTGGCCGCGTGGTGGCAACGGCGATGCACGGCATCCCGGCGCGGCGGGCCGCTTCCACGCCGACCGGGGCGTCTTCCACCACCACGCATCGCTCCGGGAACAGCCCGAGGGCGCGAGCCGCGAGGAGAAAGAGCGCGGGATCGGGTTTACCGGCAGGGAGCCCGGCACCGGAGAGGATGGTTGCGAAATAACGACGAATATTGAAGGTATCCACCACCAGGTCGATGTTCTCCTGGGGGGCGGAGGAGGCCACGGCCTGTGACCACCCAGCCCCTGCTAACTCATCCAGGAGCCGGAGGGCCCCGGGCAGGGGGCGAACCAGTTTTTCGGCGAAGTGGCGAAAGAGGATTTCTTTGCGATCGGCGATACTTGCTAATTCCTCCTGAGTAGGAGGTCTCCCCAAAAGTTCTGTGAGCGTACCCTTGTTGTTCATCCCGAAGAGGCGGTCGAAGGTCGAGCGGTCAAAGGGGATTGTGTGTTCGGACAAGACCGTTGCCCACGCCTGGAAGTGGGCCTCACCCGTGTCAGCCAGCACGCCGTCCAGATCCCATATGACGCCTCGATCTGTCACAGGCACAGGATCTCCTCTTTTATTTTGAGGACCATCTCCTTCATGCATTGGACAAGCTCAAGAACATCCGCCACCTCAGCCCTAAAATTAGGCTTATCGCCGTGCAGGGCCCTCGTGCTGTTCGGTTTTCTCTCCACGATCCTATACCGTGCGTTGATCTCGAACTGCGCCGCCTCAATGCAGCAGACGTGCCGGGCTAAGGAGGTCACGGTCTCAGGAGCCTCAGCGGTAAAGGCATCGAGATGGAAGAGCGGCGATTGGAAGTTTCGGAAGGCCTCCTCGATGATCGGCTTGCACCGGGGGCACGAGCATCGTTCCATGTCCTTTGCGTCTATGATACCGACGCTGACCTTGTAATTCCGCCCGATGTCCGCCCCGTGGATATCGGCGAGGAACTCGATCCCTTGCTCATGTACCACCTGTCTGATGGCATCCTTGTATCGGGTATGGGGTAGCCAATTTGAATCTTCGTCAGTCTTGTTCTTGACAAAGATGACGGAGGCCCCGGTCAACTCCCCGAGCTTGATGGCCAGGGCAGCGGTATACTCATCCTCCCCCTTCCAGGTTCCATTTCTGAGGTGTTTGGCCCCGTGGGGGGCCGAGAGCAGAATTGGAATGTTCCCTTTGACTATCCCGAAATAATCATCGCAGGCGCTGTCGTATCGTATCCGCTCACACTCGATGGCCCGCATGTCTCTGAGTATTGGGTGCACGGATAGAGGGTTGTGCAGGAAAGACACTACTCCCGTTCAACTCCCCTGATATCAGCAGATCGATCGGCCTTAATTTTATATCGCTCCAGAATAAGCTTCTGTGTCGCTTCGATTTTACTGCGCTCCAGCACGATCTGATTCCCCCATTCATCCGTAATCACGTGGTATTTCCCTTCATTAATCTCAATGGCCTCTACCACGTCCTGAATGGTGGACACCCCTTTTCCATTGACCTGCGTGATGACATGATCCTTAAAATTATCATACCCAACAGTCAGCTCATCACCCAAAACCTTGGTCAATACGATCACCTGCTTGCGTTCTTCAGATTGCCTCCCGTAATAATAGTACGTGGCGAGATGGACGGGAACATCATCCATCCTCTCCCATGTCCGGAGATAGTTCTGGGTGAGAGGCTGAAATACCAGTCCGCCGACAATATAATATGTCGGCGCCGTGTCGTACTGGGTGTACGGCACCAATCGCACCGACCCCAACGTTGTGCGCAACGGGATGGTCGCCTCCATAACTTCCCCTTCTCTTAAAAGACGACAGCGAACCGCCTCGCCCATAAACTTATCCTGCACCGCATCGGCAAACTGTATCCGCTCGGTACCCCTGAAGGGTATGGTCCCGTCATTGGCAATGGGCTTATCCTCAATGGCGAGGATGACATCCCCTGCCTGCACGATACCCTGCGCGGAGGAACCGGGGGCAACGTACTGAATCAGGACCCCCGTCTGTTTCTCCTGCATCTGATAGTGGGCCCTCAGCCCGGGGTTTTCCATGGCCTGCCACACGATGCCGATGCCCGGAATGCCGTCGTATCGACCGTCGGCGCTGTCCTTGAGAAAATGATCGATGAGAGGGGGAGGGACCATGTAGCCGATACTTTGTGCGTGAATATATCCCTGAAAGGCTATCCCCACAATCCGCCCATCTTTGATCACCGGCCCCCCGCTGTTGCCCGGATTGATAGCCGCGTCGATCTGGCAGGCAAGCAAGTGTGCACCGCTGTGGGCATACTGGGTATATTCGACCCTGGACACCACCCCTTCGGTAATGCTCAACTCTTCACCGCCTATAGGAAACCCATAGACGGCCACCTTGTCCCTCATCCGCGGCAAAGGCCCAAGCGTGAGCGGCTTGACGCCGGCAAAAAAGGCGGGATCATCCACCTTCAAGAGGGCGAGGTCGCATTCATGGGCCACGACCTCTACGGCGGCGTTGTATCGCTCCGCCTGCCCCGCACGCTTTACCTGGATAAAGGTCTGGTCCGCCACCACATGGGCATTGGTCAAGACCCTGTTGCCCCTGATGATACAGCCGGACCCCACCCCCCTGCCTTGCCCCGAGAGCTGCCACGGCATATCGTAATCGTATTCAGAATAGACGGCGTAGACTTTCACGATCGCCTCCTCGAGGCCCCGCTCGGCGTACGCAGGGGTGACCGCCAGCCCTGCGAACATGAGCACGGCGAGTGCCTTTACGATGTACTTCATATGACCTCCTGTAGCCGTACTGTTGAAGGTTTGAAGGGAACGGCAAAAAGTACCGCCCGGACCACCACGACGTGCTCATGGCACGGAAAAGAGAGCGCGCTACCTATACGCATAGGCAACCTTGAGTTCAACTGCTGCTGATTCCAAGGTCTTGTCGGAACTCCACAGGGGTGTCCGCGACACGTGTGCCGATGCCAACAGATGTGCGTCCACGAAACCAATCCCTCTACCCATTAATGCATGCCGCTCGATAAAAAAAAGGATCTCGTCCGGCTCCACCATTGGGGCCATCGGGAGGGATTGAAGCAACGAGAGAAATTCCGCTCTCTGTTTGATGTTGCCGCAGGCCAATTCACCGATTATAAATGGATGACAGACCACCTGCGCATCCAACAACAGTTCTTCAAGTTGGCGACTGCCCTGCCGAAGGTGGGTAACCCAAATGGAGGTATCAACGATGACCACGGTCGAGATTATGCCGATCTTCGTCTCCGTATGGGAAGAAGATCCTTCTCCGTTCCACCCAGCCGTGCGAGGCGCTTACTGCTCTCACGCGCTATCAGTGCCTCAAGCCCCCGTCGCACCAACAGGGTCTTTTCCTTCAGGCCGGTCAGCTGTGATGCCCTCTCCAATAATGTATCATCTATGTTGAGCGTCGTTCTCATATGTACAAGTATGCATCATTGATGCATATATGTCAATGTGCCGTACAACTGTGAATTCCGACCGGCGCAGAGTGCCAAAACGGCCGCCATGTCCTACAGATCCCAGGCGGCACGGGCCCCCTCTTCGGTGGCCTCGATGATCCGCCGGGGGCTACGGGCGTCGCCGATCACCGCGTAGGGAATCTCCAGACCCTCCAGGACCCCCTTCAGGTCGTCTCGCGCCTTCAGCCCTACGGCGACCACGACCTGATCGATGGGGGATATCGTCGCACCCTCCCCCGCCGTCTCGATCGCCACGTTCTTGTCGTCGATGGAGGTCACCTGCGTGTCAAAGAGCAAGCGACAGTTCTTGTCCCGCAGGCGCTTGTGCACCATGTACCCATGGGAGGTGATCTTCAGTACCGGCGACCGTTTCAGCATCTCGACCAGCGTCACCTCGCTCCCGTGCTCGCTCAGGTAATCCGCCGTCTCCATCCCGATCAGGCCCCCGCCGATGACCAACACGTGTTTTTTCGGCTTTACGGAGCCGTCCAGGATCTGCCAAGCGTCACAGACGTGCCCCTTATCGATCCCCGGTATCTCCGGCACGATCTTCTCCCCCCCCGTGGCAAGGATTACGTACTCGGGCCGCCCCTCTTTCAGCATCGCCTCGGTGACCTCGGTGCCGCTTGTGATGGTGATCCCCGTTTTCTGTACCTGATCGATCAACCAATCGAGCCACTCTCCGTACACCGCCTTGGAGGGGGGTATTCGGCCGTAGCGGGTCTGGCCGCCCAGCTCCTGCTCCTGCTCGAAGAGGGTCACGTGGTGACCCAGGCGGGCCGCCTCACTGGCCGCCGTCAGGCCGCCGGGACCCGCCCCCACGACCCACACCGCCTTCGGCTTCGCCGCCGGTCCTTGGGGATAGATCGTCTCCTGTCCCGTCTCGGGGTTGATGGAGCACCGGATGTTCCCCTCACCGAGTATCTCGCGTTCGATGCACCCCTGGTTGCAGGCGATGCACCGGCGGATATCCGAGGATCGGCCGGCCTTCGCCTTAAGGAGAAAGTCGGGGTCTGCCAGAAACTGCCTGCCGAAGGCCACCAGGTCCGCGTCGCCACGGGCGATCACCTCGTCGGCCTGCGCCGGATCGGTGAACCGCCCCACGGCGATGACCGGAACGTCCACAACGTCCTTCACCTTCCGCGCCAGCCACGCGTTAAACCCAGACTCATACTCCGGGGGGGCCGAGGTAATCCCTGCGGGGCTCCCGTGGGTCCCGAAGGAGGCGTGGATGATGTCGGCTCCGGCCTGTACCATAGCCGGCATGATTGTCTGCATCTCGTCGGCCGTGTATCCCCCCTTGATGGATTCTTCCGTCGATATCCGCACCGAGAGGGGGCAATCGGGACCGATCCTGCGCCGCACCTCCTCGATGACCTCGATGACGAAGCGTGACCGTTCCGTGAGCGTCGAGCCGCCGTACTGGTCCGTGCGCTGGTTCGACAAGGCCGAGAGAAACTGGGTCAGCAGGTAGCCGTGGGCGCAGTGGATCTCCACCCCATCGAAGCCGGCCTCCTGCCCCCGGGCGGCCGCCGCTCCGAAGGCGACGATGGCCTCCTGGATGTCTTCAGCCGTCATCTCCCGAGGCGCTGTGCGGTATATGATGCTGGGGATGGCCGAAGGACCGATCGCCTTTCCCTCGTTCAGCAGGAAAAAGCTTTCGCGACCAGCATGATGGATCTGCATGGCGATCTTGCACCCCGCCTCGTGGCCCACCGCGATAAGCTGTTTCAGCCCCGGGATGAAACGATCGTCGTAGGCGCCCAGCTGGTTCGGGGTGACCACCCCGAGGGGGTGAACCGCTGTTATCTCCGTGATGATCAATCCCGGCCCCCCGTGAGCACGCCGCTTCAGGTATGCTATGGTCTCGGCGCTTACCGTCCCATCCGCATTGCCCAGGCCCGTCCCCATGGGGGGCATCACCACACGGTTCGCCAGCTGCAGGGATTTGATTGAAACGGGTGATAAGATATGGCTCAATGCACTCATAATAGTTTCCTTTCAAGGCGTTGATGCATACCGATGACCGCGACATTGATCTGTATGATTGTGCCGCCGATGCCGCCCACCTTCGAATCGGCAAAACACACGAAATAGCAATAAGCTTAATTGTTGCAAGAGATGTGCTCGTAGAAACCTGCGGCGCGGGCCTCACGGTTCTCGTATCAGTCGGTAGGATACCATGATTCTCCCGACGCTACAACGCTCGATTCCGGTTGCCCCTATCAATCGCTGTATGTCAGTGCCCCTTTTGAAGAGGCACACGAGGTATTGACCCGTGCCACCTAATAGGTTAGGCTTAGCGGTACGTAATCACAACCAGCACAATAAGGAGGGTGTCATGAAAGGGTATAAAAAAATCCTCGTCCCCCTGGACGGATCAGAAACATCCGAGGCAATTCTCTCTGAGATCGAGAATCTGGCATCTGCCGTTGGGGCCAGCATCTGCCTGCTGCATGTCGTGCCGAGCCTGATCTTCCCCGGGAGCATGGAGCCCGTCGTACAATACGAAACGATTGCCGAGGCCCTCAACAAAGAGGGAGAAGCATACCTGCGCCCCATTGAAAAGCGCCTCAAGGACAAGGGGTTCACGGTGGAGGGCCACCTGCAGCACGGTAACGAGGCGCAGCTGATCTTGGAACACTGTGACCGGGATGATATTGATCTCATCGCTATGTCCACCCACGGTCGCAGCGGGGTGAAACGCTGGCTCCTGGGGAGTGTGGCGGAAAAGGTCATTCGTCACGCGACTAAACCAATCTTGCTGATCCGCTCCGCTGGATAGGGAGCATCCTTGGAAAAGTAACGGGGCATCCCCGGCAGGGTGCCCGTTACCTGTTGAGACCGCCCCCTCATGGCCCTGAGGGAGCACGTGCATCCCTGAAGCCAGGATCCTTTACAATAGCTTCGATAACCTTGTAGACGGCGCCGTCGATAGCACGCCCTGCTGTGCTCCCGGAGGCGTTGTTCCCCGTATACAATTGAGACCGGCGCCCCCCCTCTCATTGCGAGCGCCGGCCCGCTCGGAGCCCAGCCGAATTCACTACCTCGGTGCTTGGTCTCGGTGGCCGGGCAAAGAAGATGACGATCACCGCAATCATACTGAGGGCGGCAAAAATGGTAAACGCCATCTGATAACTCCCCGTTGCATCATAGATGGCACCCGCCAACGTGGGGCCGAATGCCGAGCCTGACATCGTAAAGAGTCCGGCGAATCCTGCCACCGTGGCAAACGAGACGAGCCCGAAGCATTCTCCGATGATCAGCGACTGCGCCATCAGAATCGATCCCATGGTCAGGCCGAACACAAAGGTGCCGAGGTAGAGTATGACGACGTGGTGGTAATAGGCGAGGGTGAGCACCGCCGCACCCTGCAGCAGAAAGCACACCATGGCTACGTACCGCTTGTCCAAGCGATCGACAAAGGCGCCTAATACGAGCCGGCCGATAATGCTGGCAAAGGCGGTGATACTCACCGCCGTAGCCGCCCCCGTTACACCCAGATACTGACTGAGAAATGAGATCTGATGTATCAGATAGGCTATCTGCCCCCCCAGGGCGAGCAAAAAGGCGCTCACAATCGCCCAAAAGGCGACCGTGCGCATGGCCTCAACCCGGGTCCACTTCTGGGACTGGATGGCGTAGTGCAGTGACGGGCCATCCGCTTTCCCCGTCGAAGCCAGCCGTGTCTCCCCGTCCGGGAACTGCTTGAGATCGGCGGGGCGCTGCTTAATGACGAAGAGCGCCAGAGGGATAATGACGATACAGGCCAATGCCCCTAAGAGGGGAAGGACAACCCTCAACCCCCAGTGCACGATGACGAAGCTCGCCAAGGGCACCAGCACGATGCCGCCGAGGCTCAGCCCCGTGTTGGCGAGGCTCATCGCGAAGCCGCGCCTGCGTATGAACCAGTTGGCGATGAGGGTGTTTACCGGAACGAGATTGATGCAGCTGAACCCGATCGCCATCAGCAGATATACCGCGTAGAGCTGCCACGTCGCCTGGATAAGGCTCAACAGCACATACCCCGCCCCGATGGCCACGGAACCGAGGACGAGCAGCCACTTCGGCCCGTATCGGTCAATGCGGCGGCCGATGAGAAATCCGTTGATGCCGGCCGTGATAAAATAGAGCGTAATGGCGGACGATATCGTTGCCTTCGACCAGCCGTGCAGGTTTCGCAGGGGGTCCAGGATGACGCCGTGGCTATAAAACCCGATGCCGGAGGAGACAAACAACACCGCCGTACCCGCCAGCACGATCCACCAGCCGTAGAAGGGCCGGGGGTGTAATGCCGGTGCGGCGTCGCCGGGAGATATGGTCGTTCCATATTTTTTCACGTACCAGGTGTGCCACCGACCCCCTGAAATGTCAAGGATAAAGAGGTAATACCCCCGCAGAGCCGGGAACTTTTTCCGTCCGTTGGTGTCTAAAAGGCTAACGACCGAAGAGAAAGGAGGACACCATGCGCTATGTAACGGTACTGATCATTGCAGTCATGATGCTGGGGGCGACGGCACCCGCGCACCCCCACAGTAACGGCACAAACGGGGAAGCGGTGAGCATCGAGATCGCCGCGGAGCACGGCGGCGTCTTTTTGAACATCCCGCACCGTGATTACCGCAAAGGGGGCATCCATATCATCAAGCACTACCTTGAGGCGAGACGCGGCGAGAACTACGGCATCTGCATACGCAATATGACCCCCGAGCGCATCGGCGTGGTCATCGCCGTCGACGGCAGGAACATCATCTCAGGCAAGCGATCGGATCTCACAAACGACGAGGCCATGTACATCATCAACCGCTACGGCTACGGCCGCTATGACGGGTGGCGCACCGCCGACGATACGGTGCACAAGTTCTACTTCACCGATGTGGCCGACTCCTATGCCGTGCGGACCTTCGGCGACGCCACTGCCATGGGCGTCATCGCCGTCGCCGTCTACCGGGAAAAAGCGCGGCCCCAACCACTGTACGAGATCAAGAGGTTCAAGGAGGCCCCGGGGGCGCCTGCCGCCGAGAGCCAGGCCCGGGGCAAAACGGAGGCATTCGAAGATGAGCGCGCAGGCACGGGCTTCGGGGATGAACGCTACTCACCCACCATCAGGGTGGCCTTCGAGCCCGAGAAGCGGCCGGTCCAGAAGACGCTCTTCAAGTACGAATGGCGCGAGGTCCTCTGCAGGCAAGGTATTCTCAACTGCAGGCAGGAGGCGCGAAACAGGCTCTGGGATGACACAGATTATGCCCCCTACCCGTCGGGATATCCGGGGTATTAGGGACACAAACAAGGGCCGCAGGGTCAAACCCTGCGGCCCTTATCAACCGATCTTACCTGAGGAACATATTCAGCGGCGTGCGCCGGGAATCTAATACCCTACCCCCCGTACAAGGACATAGGCAATCGTTGCGCAGACGACATTGATACTGGCGACGATGAAAAACCAAAAACGCCAGCTCGGCTTTTTATCTCCTGATAATACAACACCACATTATAAGCCCCTTTGGCGGGCCATATCCTAAACTTGTTTCTCTTTGCCTCCCGCAGCAACACGATACCGGATACGAAGAATACCGCCACCGATATCACAAAATAGCAATCAAGAATCTTAATCGTCCATCCTCCTCATAAACCATTCAAAAGGCTGCATGGGGGACCCCCGTTGAGCATCAACCGTATAACAAAACAAGGAATTTGGCAATGCCAGCAGCCCCTGCCCGAAAGCATCGCCTATGAAAGAGGCCCCAACCCCTGGTCTTCATTTTTCCATTGCATTCTCCCCGTTGTGCTATAGTATGATAGTGTAGGGGACAGGCGTGGAAAAAATAAAGGAAATCGTCAAGGAAAACGACCTCTGTGTGTTGGCCACGGTCTCAGGGGAAAAACCGCATTGCTCCCTCATGTCCTATTGCGCGGATGAGGAAGGGCATACGCTCTACCTGGCCTCCCACACGGAGACAAAGAAATACGCCAATGTCATGAAAAACCCCACGGTAAGCCTACTGATCGATACGCGCGAAGGGGGCGGAGGGCGGACCGCCATCCAGGCCCTGACCGTCAGCGGGGAGTTTCAAGCGATCACGGACCCCGGGGAAAAAGAACGGGCGAGAACACGATTTGTGCGCAAACATCCCCATCTGCGGGAGTTCGTGGATGAACCCGGCGTCGCGATCTTTTCCATTAAAATAACCGCATTCCAATTGTTGGATGGGATACAAGACGCCTTCTTTGAGACCGTAGACTGAATAACCCTGCCTGGGGATGCCGGGGTCAAATCGTTATCCTTGATTCAGTGCAGTCCATAAAATCCAAAAAGAGGCCATTGGAGCACCTTCCAATGTTTCCCTTCCCTTTTTCTCTATGAGGGTTTGAAAGGCTGAGATCAGTCGGGAGACAGGGGCCCGCCTATTTCATGCTGAAAACACGCCAGGTGCTCATATATCGCCCTGAGAAATACAAACCACTCTCTCTTGTGGGCACGGTCTATCTCGTTCAGCAATATCCCCGCTCGCACCGAATACAACCCCTCGTGCAATCGCCTGGTATGCCACCGGACCGTCCCCATGGCGTTTACGCAGCCCCCCTGTGGCAGGATATGGATACCTAATCCCACAATCCTGTCCTGCACTATGAGGTGCTTGATCATCCGGGCGGAGTTTTTGACCTCTTCCTGGATGGAGACACGGCCTTCTTCTACCTTGAGTATCCGTATGGTGATGACCGTTGACAGCCCCTGAGGGGAAATATCGGCGGTGCGCACGGTGACCGGGGGAAGAGCCCCGGCCTCCCCGACGACCTTGATCGTTACGGGAATGGCCGTGTGCAGCCGTTGGGCTTCGCGGCGCTCAAGCTGAGGGCCTCCCTCGTGCTTTGAGAACGGTATGGGATTTGGCTCCCACATCTACCCCCCCCTGGTTTGGATATGGTCCCTGAATAGCAACTATTAGTATAACTAAATTTTTATACCACAATATATAGTATTTGTCAACGGGGATTTGTACTTTGGATTAGAGGAAAATGGGGTTCGCCCGTGGGTTACGGTCTTTATCAGCCTCTCGCCCTCCCGGTTGTGCTATGTATCCCCACCTGCCGCCTCGTCGTCGCTACACCGACCACATCCTCCTGCCATATCTCGAGACCACGGGGCGGCCCCCCTCGCTCGCTTCCAGGCACGCCATGAGCTGGTATGTCGTCCTGAGGAATTCCAGCCACCGTGCCCGTGGTTCACGCCCCATCTGTTCTATCGCCACCCCTGCCTTCACATAATACAACCCTTCCTCCACATTGCGGTAACTCCACCTCACCGTGCCGGTCGCCCGCAAGCTTCCCCCGTGGGGGAGTATATTGATATCTAATGCCAATTGCTTGTTGTCCAGCAGGAGGTACTTGACCATTTTGCAGGCGTCCTCTCCCCCCTCGATGGCGAGGCGTCCCTGCTCGAGGCGGGTCTTTATCTTGATGACCAGGGACAGGCCCTGCGGGGAGATATCCTCCGTCTCCACGGTGATCGGCGGCGGGGACAGGGCGGTCTCTAAAAGTTTGACCGTTACGGGAATGGCAGTATGCAGCCGCTTGGCGGCGTGGCGCTCAAGCATGGGACCTCTCCGTTCCCCCGATACGAATCATGCGTTCCTTCCTCCTAGATGTCTTGCAGCCGCATGTTCGCGGGTGACCGGGCAACGAGCTCGTGAAAACTCTTGAGACACGTGTCAATCCTCTTCAGTTCTTTTGATCGGGCAACCGGGATATCATCGATCCCCTGTTGTTCCAGGGCATCGATTACGTACTGAACGGTTATCGTCTCCGGGTCGCGGGCAGGTTGATAGGCGGCCACCCGCTCGTCATCGAATGTCACCTGGGAGATGACCCCGGCTGCGCGCAATTCGTGGAGGCACTCGCGGGCCAGCCGTATGGGAATCTCCAGGGCGTGCGCGATCTGGGTCTCGCCCGAGGGACCTCCGTCGGCACGGGAGAACGTCTGCACCAGCAGGTGCGCAATCCGCAGGCTCAAGAGCTTCTTGAACGAATGGCTCACCTTCTGATACGTCTGCTCGAACTCGTACGTTTCCACGTTCTGCCCCGCAAACGACAGCTCGGCCCCCAAGAGGACGATGAGCCAGCTTATCTGCAGCCATATCAAAAAGAGCGGCAGCGCGGCAAAGCTCCCGTAAATGGCATTGTACTTGGTGAGCCAAATCTGGGAGGTGATATACGCCACCTGGAACACTTGAAAGAACACCGCCGCGATGAGCCCCGCGACCGCGCCGTACTGCACTTTGACCCGCGTGTTGGGCATAAAGACATAGATGAACGTAAACAGGACCCACATCATGACAAGAGGCACAAACCGCAGCCCCAGGGCAATGGCGGGGCTGAAGATATTCAATAACGCGATCTTGCTGAGGATGAGCCTCACCTGACTGCTGATAAAGATCGTCATCGTGCTGGACAGCACGACCAGGAACGGACCGATCAGCATGAGTGAGAGATAATCGCTGATCTTCCGCAGGAGGTTTCTGGACTCTTGGACCCCCCAGATATCGTTGAATGAGCGCTCGATATTCGCCAGTACCCTGATGACCGTCCAAAACAGCACGATTACACCGATGCCGGCGATGACTCCCCCTTTGGTGGTCTCCAGAAGCTGCCGTGCAAACGCGATGACCCGGGTGATAACGGCTTCGTGCATAGGTAGCTTCTCTATGAGATAGCCCTCCAGGGCCTTCTCAAACCCAAAGCCCTTCGCCACGCCGAAGATGACGGCGGCCAGCGGCACGATGGAAAGGAGGGTATTAAACGTCAGGGCAGAGGCCCGCAGCTGGATCTTATCCTCGGCAAGACCGCGTACGGCCACGATGAGGATCCGCAACTGCCTGATCAAGAACCACCGGACCCGCGAGAAATCCCGTTGCTGGATTCTCCAGATATCGATAGTGACGAAATGGATGACCTTCGAGACGGTCCCGGCCATCCTGCGAAAAAAGCCGGGGAGATCAGTGTGTGTCATGGGTCCCTCTCTTCCCGTGGAGTCGTTTCACTCGCGCTAATGCGCGGGGGGTGAGATACACCACACAAAAAAGGGGCACTATGCCCCTTTGATTGTCGCGCATAATCTCCACTCCGCCCCTCCGTGTCATGTCTCGTATCCCCCGTTACGGACTTGGTATATCTCTTTCTGGGCCTTTTTTGACCCCTCTCCCCACCACTCCAGGGTACCTGGCGGTCAGCATACGTAATTTCGCACTGAAAGTAAACCCATTTTAA
>CAZMFG010000017.1:0-24270 GCA_964565525.1 uncultured Thermodesulfobacteriota bacterium | reverse complement strand
GTCAGGGGCATGAAGACCTCCTCGGCGGTGCGCCGCACCACGTCGAGGATGATCGGCCGCTTCTCATGCGAGGCGGTGATGTCGAGGAACGTCAGCTCGTCGGCCCCCTGCTGGTCGTAGGCCTGGGCATTTTCCACCGGGTCGCCCGCGTCGCGCAGGTCCACGAAATTGGTCCCCTTGACCACCCTGCCGTCCTTGACATCGAGACACGGAATGATCCGCTTGGCCAGCATCGCCTCAGTCTCCCTGAGCGACAGCAATGGCCTCGGCCAGATCCAGGGTCCCTTCATACAGGGCCCTTCCCGTGATGACCCCGATGACCCCGTAGGGGGCCAAGGCCTGCACCGCCTTGATGTCCTGGAGGGTCTCCACCCCGCCGGAGACGATGAGGGGGATCGTTATCGCCCGTGCCTCCTCCTCGGCCTGGGCCAGATTGATCCCGCCGCCCACCCCGTCCCTACCGATGTCGGTGCAGATGATAACCGCCACTCCATGGGCCTCCATCTCTTGGGCCAGATCGACGGCCCGGCGAGCGGTCCCGGCGCGCCACCCCCGCACCCGGACCTCCCCCTCGTGGGCGTCGATACCCACGGCGATCTGCCCAGGATAGCGTTGGCACGCCTCGGTGAGCACGGAAGGATCCTCTATTGCGATGGTGCCCAGGATTACACGATCGATCCCCAAGGAGAGCCACATCGCGATGGTATCCAGATCCCTAATCCCCCCTCCCAGCTGCAGGGGGATTGCAACTGTCTTTCGGATCTCTTGGATTGCCTCGACATTCACCGAGGCGCCGGCCACGGCCCCGTCGAGATCGACCACGTGGAGCCACTCGGCCCCCGCCCCCTGCCACCGTGCCGCCACCGCACCGGGTTCAGAGGAGTAGATCGTCTCCTCCTCCATCCTCCCCTGGCGCAGCCGCACGCACCGACCCCCCTTGAGGTCTATGGCCGGGATCACCAACATGAAGGCATGCTATCGGGTGAGTGCCGGGAAGGTGCGCAGGGCGGATTCGGCGCCGATCTCCGTCCACCGCTCCACGGTCATCCACTGGGCGCCCCCCTTGAGAAAGGAGCCGACCTTGAGGAGGTTTTCGCTCAGGGAGTGCTGGGTCTCGTCAAACCTCCCGCTCCAGAGCACCTTCTTGTCCGAGACGCGGACCAGGTGGGCGTCGAAGGCCGATGAGGCCGGGCGCTGAACCCCCAGAGCGCTCCCCTCGCGCTGCTCGAATCGGTAGACCCCCCCGATCACCACCGCATAGAGACCGAGCTCTTCCCCGATCTGTTGGGCAACGCCTCGGGGGTCCTGCCTGAAGGCCTCCCGATCCACACCTTCGGCAGCGGCCTCCGCCTGGGTGAGGGGAATCAGCTCACACCTGTCCAGGCGATTGAGCTGACGGTGGAAGATCCTCGTCACCTCAGACCCCGCCCGCATGGGGACCTCCCCGCTCCGGAAGAAGAACTCCCCCCACAACCCCTTGACCACCCGCTGCTCAGGCTCCTGCGGCTCGACGATCAAAAAGGGGAGGACAACCACCTTTTCGAGGGGGACAACCCGCTCCTCCTCCGGTTGCAACTGCTGTTGCTGGAGTAGCGGCTCTTGGGGATGGCCCAAGACGGGGATGAGTAAGAGGAAGCTGAGGAGGCCGATGAGGGCCCCGAAGACCATACCCCTGTTCTTTTGCATCTGCTGATTCATAAGCACCTCCGCCATGACGGTTATGAGCGTTTTATCAACACGGATAATAGCCCATCTCTCCTCTATAAAAAAAGACTGTAACCTTACTAACCCACATGCTCACTGAACCTTTGCCGCTTGCGGCATCCCGCCATTCAGATTTTTATACAACGTAGGGCGGGATGGAACCCTCGCGGGCTTGTTACAGCCTGCCCTTGGTCGACGGGATGCCGGAGCGCCGCTCATCCAGACCGGTCGCCGCATCCAGGGCCCTGCCGAACCCCTTGAAGATCGCCTCCACGACGTGATGGAGGTTCGAGCCGCACAGGAGGTCGATGTGCAGGGTGACGCCGGCGTGGTCCGTCACCGCCTTGAAGAAGGATTCCACCAGTTCGAGGCTGAAGTCCTTGATCCTCCCCGTGGCCTTGACCCGATAGCCGAGAAAGGGGCGGCCGGAGATGTCTATGACCACCCGGCTCAGGGCCTCGTCCATGGGGACCAGGGCCTGGCCGAACCGCCTGATCCCTGCTCCGTCCCCCAGCGCCTGCTGGATCCCCTCCCCCACGACGATCCCCACATCCTCCACCGTGTGGTGGAAGTCGACCTCCAAATCCCCCTTGGCCTGGAGGGCCAGGTCGAACAACCCGTGCATGGCCATGAGGGAGAGCATGTGGTCGAAGAACGGTATCCCGGTGGAGACCTCCGCCTTCCCCGTGCCGTCCAGGTCGAGGGAGAGGGTAATTGCCGTCTCTTTGGTCGTGCGCTCAACCTTGGCCTTTCGTGCCATCGCTGTCATCCTTTCCCCTTCCTTTTCTGATCTGATTGTGGGGATGTCACATCGTGACACTTTCCCCGCACCTCCACGGACCGGGCGTGGGCTTCGAAACCTTCCAGTCGCGCCAAGCGGGCGACGTCCTCCCCCACCGTTGCCAGGGCATCCTGGGAGAAGGAGAGGACATTGGTACGCTTCAGGAAGTGCTCCACCCCCAGGGGAGAGAAAAACCTGGCCGTTCCCCCGGTAGGGAGCACGTGGTTCGGCCCCCCCAGATAATCCCCCACCGCCTCGGGGGTATAGGGGCCGAGAAAGACGGTGCCGGCGTTCTCCACCTCCCCCAACCACCGCAGGGGGTCCTGCAGGGCCAGCTCAAGGTGCTCGGGGGCAATGCGGTTGGCAATCCCCATCCCCTCGGCAAGATCTCGCACTACGATGATGAGCCCCCGGCGCTCGAGACAGGCCCGAATGATCTCCCGCCGGGGGAGGGTCTCCGTCATCTTCCCCACCTCCTCCGCTACCTGCTGGGCGAAGGCAGAAGAGGGGGTGATGAGGATCGGCCAGGCCTCCTCATCGTGCTCTGCCTGGGAGAGGAGGTCGGCGGCCACAAAACCCGGGGGGCTCGATCCGTCGGCGAGCACCAGGATCTCACTGGGGCCCGCCAGCAGATCCACCATGACGATCCCGTACAAGAGCCGCTTGGCCGCGGTCACATAGGCATTACCCGGACCCACGATGATATCGGCCCGCGGTACGCTCTGGGTCCCATAGGCCAGGGCGGCGACGGCCTGGGCCCCGCCGATTCGCAAGACCCGATCCGCACCGACCAGGTGGGCGGCCGCCAAGACAGCGGGGTTGATCCCCTCCGGGGAGGGGGGGGTGAGGACCACGACCTCTCCCACCCCCGCCACCTTGGCGGGGATGACGTTCATCAAGAGCGAGGAGGGATAGGCCGCCTTCCCCCCGGGGACATAGACTCCCGCCCTGTCCATCGGGCGCACCAGTTGACCCCGCACGACACCCCCCTCGGTATCAAACCACGAGGGGCGGAGCTGGTGGCGGTGGAAGGACTCGATCCGCTCAGCGGCCCGCTGGAGGGCGCGGAGGGTTCCCTTCTCGACAGCCTTTTGGGCCCTGATCCATTCCTCCCGGGGTATTTCCAGTTCCCCCAGGGCGATATCGACGCCATCGAACCGGCGGGTATAGTGGATCAGGGCCTCATCACCCTTCTCCCGCACCCCCTCGATGATCTCCCGCACCGCCTCCTCGACCCCCGCGGTCTCCGCTCCCCTGAGGGCGAGGATGGCCGTGAGGTCCCGCTCAAATCCCTTATTCTTGCTCTCCAGTGTCCTCATCATCCAGATCTACCTCCTGCACCGTGGCCCCCAGGGCGGCGAGTTTGCCCACCAAGTCCTCATACCCTCGCTCCAGGTGGTAGGCGCGGGAGATCACCGTCTGCCCCTGGGCGGCCAACCCTGCCAGCACCAACGAGGCGCTGGCCCGCAGATCGGTGGCCATAACCGGTGCCCCGCTCAGTTGGGGGACGCCGGTGACAATGGCGGTGGGGCCTTGCACCCGGATGTCGGCCCCCATCCGGTTGAGCTCGCTGACGTGCATAAATCGATTTTCGAAGATGGTCTCCGTGACGGCGCTGAGCCCATTGGCCACCGTCATTAACGCCATAACCTGGGCCTGCATGTCGGTGGGGAACCCGGGATAGGGGAGGGTCTTGACATCCGTGCTCCTGACCCTGCTCGCACCCACGGCACGGACCGCCCCCTCTGCCGGGGAAGAGATCTCCATGCCCACCTCCCGCAGCTTCGCCACCACCGCCTCCATGTGTTCCAGGCGACACCCTTTGATCAGGATGTTCCCCCTGGTGATCCCCGCCGCCACCATCAGGGTGGCGGCCTCGATCCGGTCGGGCATGACGGCGTGCTGTACCGGTCGCACGCGCTCCACCCCCCGGATGGTCAATTCCGTGGTCCCCGCGCCCTCGATCTCGGCCCCCATGGCGGTAAGGACATGGGCCAGATCCTCCACCTCGGGCTCGCAGGCGGCGTTCTCGATGACCGTGGTCCCCTCGGCGAGAGCAGCCGCCATCATGAGGTTCTCCGTGCCGGTCACCGTGGGGATATCCAGATAGAGCTGGGCCCCCCTGAGGCGCTTGGCCCGGGCCTTGATGTAGCCGTGTTCCAGCTCGATGTGTGCCCCCAATTGCTCCAGCCCCTTGAGGTGGAGGTCCACCGGCCTCGCCCCGATGGCACACCCTCCGGGGAGCGAGACCTCCGCCTCGCCCATCCTGGCCAGCAACGGGCCCAGGATCAGGATGGAGGCCCGCATGGTCTTCACCAGGTCATAGGGGGCGGTGGTCCCCTTAAGGCCGGAGGCATCCACCTGTAACTCGTTTTCCCCCTTCCACTCAAGCCGCGCCCCCAGGTTCTCCAAGAGGACCTGGAAGGTATCCACATCGCGCAGGCGAGGGCAATGGGCGAAGGTACAGGCCCCCTCCACCAGGAGTGCTGCGGCCAGGGCCGGCAGGGCGGCGTTCTTGGCCCCGCTGACCCGGACCTCCCCCACCAATCGCTCTCCCCCTTCGATGACGATCCCTTTCATCGCGACCTCTTCATCGGCAGAGTCATTGCCGCTGGGCCCTGATCACCCGTGGGATCCCGGCATGGTCCGGGGTGAGGTCAATGTGCGAGAACCCCCCCTCCTGCAGGATTGCCGTCACCTGGGGGGCCTGCCCCTTCCCCATCTCCAAGAGGAGCCATCCCCCTTGCATAAGAAACGTCGGCGCCTCCCGGGCGATCTCCCGAAAAAAACGTACCCCGTCCTCACCTCCGTCCAGGGCGGTGAGGGGCTCATAATCCTTCACCTCCGGGGCTAGGTGGAGGATCTCCTCGGTGGGGATATAAGGGGGGTTGGAGCAGATGAGGTTAAAGGGTCCCTCCCCGGGGGGGTAAAGGTCTCCCAGGATGAACCGGATCCGCTCTGATACCCCGTGTGCCTCGGCGTTTCCCTGGGCCAGGGCGTGGGCGCCTGGGGAGATATCCGTGGCCACGATCTCGGCCCCCTCCAGCTCCTTGGCCAGGGCGACGGCCACCGCCCCGCACCCATGCCCGATCTCCAGGAGCCGCACCGGAGGCTGCAACCCTTGGCCGATCCGCACCGCCTCCTCCACCAGGTGCTCGGTCTCCGGCCTGGGGATGAGACAGTCGGGACTCACCGCAAACCGCAGGGACCAGAATTCCTTGTGCCCTATGATATAGGCGACGGGCTCCCCTCCGGTTCGCCGCTGGACTATCTCCCGATAGGCCGTCCGCTCCTCCTCTTTGAGGGGTCTATCGTAGTTGAGATAGAGCCCCATACGATCGATCCCCAAAAGGTGGGCCAGGAGCACCTCCGCCTCCAGGCGAGGGTTTGTTATCCCCTTACCCTGAAAGTGTCCGGTCGTCCACTGGATGACCTTCAGCACCGTCCAACGCTCCTGGGCCATTAACGGCTCGCTGCACTCTCCCCGTTTTGAAGGGCCTCGGCCTGATAGTGGGCGGCAAGGGACTCTATGACCTCTTCCAAGTTCCCCTCTAAGACCGCCTCCAGCTGATACAGGGTGAGATTGATGCGGTGATCGGTAACCCTCCCCTGGGGGAAATTATAGGTCCTGATCCGCTCACTGCGGTCCCCCGTGCCCACCTGTCTGCGCCTCTGGTTGGCCAACGCCTCCTGCTGCCGCTGCCGTTCTATATCGAGCAACCGCGCCCTGAGGACCTTCAAGGCCTTGGCCTTGTTTTTGTGCTGAGACTTCTCGTCCTGGCAGGTCGTTACGATGCCCGTGGGAATATGAGTGATCCTCACCGCCGAGTCGGTCGTGTTGACGTGCTGCCCGCCGGGACCCGATGAACGGTATACGTCGATCTTGAGGTCTTTGGGGTCGATCGCCACCTCTACCTCCTCGGCCTCGGGCAAGACCGCCACGGTGACGGTGGAGGTATGGATCCTCCCCTGGGACTCGGTGAAGGGGACTCGCTGCACCCGGTGGACCCCGCTCTCATATTTCAATCGGCGATAGACCCCTTTCCCCTCGATGAGGGCGATGATCTCCTTGAATCCCCCCACGCCGGTGGGATGCTGACTGAGGACCTCCTCGCGCCAGTTGTTCATCTCGGCGTACTTGGCGTACATCCGAAAGAGGTCCGCCACAAAGAGGGCGGCCTCTTCTCCCCCGGTACCCGCCCTGATCTCCAGGACGATGTTCTTCTCGTCGTTCGGGTCCTGGGGCAGGAGGGCGAGCAGCAACTCGTGCTCGATCCGCTCCTGCTGTTCAGAGAGGACGGCTATCTCCTCCCGGGCCATGTGCCTGAGCTCCTCATCTGCCTCGTGGAGGAGCGCCTTGTTCTCCTCTATCGTCCCGAGGAGATCCTTGTATTGCCGAAAAGGCCCTACTACCCGTCCCAGCTCGGCATACTCCTTTGCATACCGCTGGTACTCACCCCGGTTCGCCGCCACGTGGGGTTCGCCCATGAGGCGTTCCAACTCCTCATGTCGAGCCTCAGCCTTTTCCAGCCTCCCCACGATCTCCTTGTTCACTTCCCTCCCTCCTGTGAAACCACACCGCATCGACTTCCCTCGGGGCCGGCGAGTTTGTAGATGCGCGTACCGACGCGTACCAAAAATGGGGGCGGATAGCTCCGAAGGGAAGCAGTCGTGGTCCTCTGCACTGTTCCCCCTTCTCTTGTGCAGGGCAAAAAAATATCACCGGTTGCGCGCGCCAAGCCTCTGCGGTAGCCGGTGAGGAGCCTATGAACCTATCCCTTCTTCTGTTCCTCCGTTTGGAGGTGTTTGTATTTACGGGTAAACTTCTCGATCCTTCCCGCCGTATCCAGCAGCTTCGCCTTGCCCGTAAAGAAGGGATGGCAGCGGGAACAGATGTCCACCGAATAATCCGTGCGGGTGGACTTGGTCTGAAAGGTGGCCCCGCAGGCGCAGGTGATGGTGGTGTCGTGCAACTCCGGGTGAATTTCCTTTTTCATGCTTTCACTCCCGTATAGTTCTCAATTTACTCTAACACATTTTTGCTCTCAGTTCAACCTCTCTCACTGGTTCATGGT
This sequence comes from uncultured Thermodesulfobacteriota bacterium, assembly GCA_964565525.1. Taxonomy (GTDB): domain Bacteria; phylum Desulfobacterota; class B13-G15; order B13-G15; family RBG-16-54-18; genus JAFGNJ01. Next base: position 16,710 of record CAZMFG010000017.1, on the reverse strand, counting down.
GTCCAAAAATTCCCGGTTGGAGGAGGTCTTGCGCAACTTGTCCATGAGGAACTCCATGCTGTCCACGGTGTTCATGGGGGTCAGAACCTTGCGCAAGAGCCAGATGCGTTCCAGGTCATTGGCCTCCAGCAGAAGTTCCTCTTTCCTCGTACCCGATCGGTTGATATCAATTGCGGGAAAGAGTCGGCGGTCCACCAGACGTCGATCCAACATCAGCTCCATGTTGCCCGTCCCCTTGAACTCCTCGAAGATCACCTCGTCCATCCTGCTCCCCGTGTCGATGAGGGCGGTGGCGATGATGGTGAGGCTCCCCCCTTCCTCGATGTTCCTGGCTGCGCCGAAGAAGCGCTTGGGCCGCTGGAGGGCGTTGGCGTCTATCCCGCCCGAGAGGACCTTGCCGCTGGGGGGTACCACGGCATTGTAGGCGCGGGCCAGCCTGGTGATGCTGTCCAAGAGGATGACCACATCCCCCTGGTGCTCCACCAGCCGCTTGGCCTTTTCGATGACCATCTCGGCTACCTGCACGTGCCGCTGCGGGGGCTCATCAAAGGTGGAGCTGATCACCTCTCCCTCCACCGATCGCTCCATATCGGTCACCTCTTCGGGACGCTCATCAATGAGGAGTACGATCAGGGTCATCTCCTTGTGATTGGCCATGATGCTGTGGGCGATGGACTGCAAGAGCATCGTCTTCCCCGTCCGGGGTGGGGCTACGATGAGCCCTCGTTGTCCCTTGCCGAGGGGGGTGAGGAGATCCATAACCCGGGTGGAGTAGTCGTCTGAGTTGTACTCCAAGTTGATCTTCTCCCTCGGGTAGAAGGGGGTTAAGTTGTCGAAGAGGATCTTGTCCTTTGCCGCCTCCGGGTCTTCGAAGTTAAAGGTCTCCACCTTGAGGAGGGCGAAGTAACGCTCCGACTCCTTAGGGGGCCTGATCTGTCCCGCAACGGTATCCCCTGTGCGCAACGTAAACCTCCTGATCTGTGAGGGCGAGACATAGATGTCATCGGGACCAGGGAGGTAATTGTAGTCCGGGGAACGGAGAAAGCCGAACCCGTCCGGCAGGATCTCCAGGACCCCCTCCCCATAAATGAACCCATTCTTCTCCGCTTGGGCCTGAAGGATACTGAAGATCAGCTCCTGCCTTCGCATGTTGGCCGCCCCCTCCACGTTCAGTTCTTTGGCCAGGGCCGCCAGGTCCGCAATCTTCTTCTGTTTTAAATCCCCCAAGTTGATAATTTCCGTATCACTCATGATGCTTCCTTTCCCTTTATTTCCTGATAAAACTTGACTACTTGTTCCTCGGTCTCCTCCACGGTGCCCGTATTGTTGATGACATAGTGGGCATAGGGGACCTTCTCCTCCAGGGGGAGTTGGGCATCTATCCTTCTGACGGCCTCCTCCTCGGTCATCCCGTCTCTGCCCATGATGCGCTGGATCTGGCGTTCTCGGGTGGCATAGACCACCACTACCATATCCACGCGTTCGTGCCCCCCCGTCTCGATCAAGAGGGGAATCTCCAGGACAATGTCATGCCCGCTCTCCCGAGCCCTCTTCCACAGTTCCGCCCCAATAAGGGGGTGCATGATCCGCTCCAGGGCCTTCCTGCGCTCCGGGTCCCGAAAGATGATCGCTCCCAGCTTTGTCCTGTCGATCTCTCCTCCCTTGGTGAGCACTGCCGGACCAAACGTTTTGACTACTTCCTCTTTGACGGCGTCATCCTTCGCCATGAAGTCTTGACCGACGTGATCCGCATCGATCACCGTCATCCCCAATCCCCGCAGGGTCCGGGAGACGAGGCTCTTACCACTGGCGATCCCTCCTGTCAGACCTATGACCCTCGGCATCAAATATCCAGATTCTCCACCTGGAGGGCATGCTGTTGGATGAACCGTCTGCGCTCCTCCACCTGATCCCCCATGAGGATGGTAAAGATCTCATCCGCCACCACGGCGTCCTCCACGCGCACCTGGAGGAGGCTTCGGCTGTCGGGTCTCATGGTGGTCTCCCAGAGTTGGTCGGGGTTCATCTCCCCCAACCCCTTATATCGCTGCATAGCGATCCCTTCCTTGGCGATCGTGGTGATGTACCCCAACAATTCCCCTTTGGACCCTAACTCCTGCTGCCCCCCTTTGTGATAGACAACAAAGGGCGGATTCTCGAAGCCGGCAATGGATGGATAGAGGTCCACGATCTCCCGATATTCGACGGTCTCCACCAACTCCCTGTTGATCTTCCTCGACACCTTCCTTCCATTTATCATCCCCTCAAGGGAGAATTCAAAGAGGTTATGCTCCTCATCGGCTGAAATCTCTCCGACCTCCATCTCCCCCGCCTTCAATGCCTTGTGCAAAGATTTGAGCTGCCCCCGTGCTCCGAAATCCTCTGCGCTCTTAAATCCCTGCTCCACGAGGGTCTTGACGGCCTCCCGAGGGTAACCCCGCCGTTCAAGCCGCCTCAGATAGTAATCATGTTGGGAGAGTTTGTTCAGGAGGGTCAGGAGCCGCTTCCCCCCTATGCGTGAGTGCGACCCCTTCATCTCCAGTTCCACCCGTTCTATGGCCCGCTCCACGAGGAATCGATTCATCTCCTCCTCGTCCTTGAGATATCGACTTTCCTTTCCCATCCGCACCCGGTAGAGGGGGGGCTGGGCTATGTAGAGATATCCCCGCTCAATCACCTCCACCATCTGCCGGTAGAAGAAGGTCAGCAAGAGGGTCCTGATATGTGAGCCGTCGATGTCGGCGTCCGTCATGATGATGATCCGGTGATACCTGAGCCGCGCCAAGTCCACCTCATCTTTATTAATTCCCACCCCCAAGGCGGTAATGATCGTCTTTATCTCTTCATTGGACAGCATCTTGTCAAATCTGGCCTTTTCCACGTTGAGGATCTTCCCCCTGAGGGGAAGGATGGCTTGATGCCGCCGATCCCTCCCCTGCTTGGCCGAACCACCTGCGGAGTCACCCTCCACGATGTAGAGCTCGCTGTGGGCCGGGTCGCGCTCCTGACAGTCCGCCAACTTGCCGGGCAGAAGGGTGGTATCCATTCCCCCCTTCTTTCTCGCCAAATCCCGGGCCTTGCGGGCTGCCACGCGGGCTCGCGCGGCATCGATCACCTTGGCCAATATCTTGCGGGCCACGGGGGGATGTTCTTCAAAGTAACTGCTCAGCCGCTCATTGGTCAGGGCCTCCACATATCCCTTTATCTCGCTGTTGCCCAGCTTGGTCTTCGTCTGTCCCTCAAACTGGGGGTCCGGGACCCTCACGCTGATCACGCCGACCAGCCCCTCACGGACGTCGTCTCCACTCAGTCCCTCTTTGAGGTCCTTGAGGAGATTGTGGTTGGAGGCGTAGGTATTGATGGTCCTGGTCAGGGCGGATTTGAGTCCCACCAGATGGGTTCCCCCCTCATGGGTGTTGATGCTGTTGGCAAAGCTGAATATCGTCTCCTTGTAGGTGTCGTTATATTGGAGGGCGACCTCGATCTGGGTGTCGTTTTTCGTGCCCTCAAAGTAGATGGGCTTGGGGTGAATGCTGTTCTTGGTCCGGTCCAGGTACTCGACGAAGGAGCTAATGCCCCCCTTATAGAAAAACTGATTGTTCTTCTCCGTCCTTTCATCCTCTATGGTTATAGTGATACCCTTGTTGAGAAAGGCGTGCTCGCGAAGGCGTTGAGAGAGGAGGTCATAGCTGAACTCCTGGTCGCCGAATATATCAGTGTCTGGCTTAAAGGTGACCTTGGTCCCGGTCCGCTTCGTCTTGCCCACCGTCTGCAAGGGAGTTTTTCGTTTCCCCCGCTCATATCGCTGTGTGTACACCTTCCCGCCTCTTTTTATCTCCAATTCCAGGTACTCGGAGAGGGCATTGACCACAGAGAGTCCTACCCCATGAAGCCCTCCGGATACCCGATAACTCTTTTTGTCGAATTTCCCTCCCGAGTGGAGCTTTGTTAACACAACCTCTGCGGCAGGCTTCTTCTCTTGTTGGTGCATATCGGTTGGTATACCCCTCCCGTTGTCCTTGACCGTGACACTGTTGTCCAGATGAATTATGACCTCTATCTTTGAGCAGTAGTCGGCGAGGGCTTCATCAATGCTGTTGTCCACTAATTCTTCGGCCAAGTGATGAATCCCTTCAATACCGGTATTACCGATATACATGGCGGGTCTTTTTCGGACGGCTTCTAGTCCTTCTAAGACCTTTATGTTTCTGGCATCGTACCCTTCTTCCAGCATGGGCCGTATATTTTTCTCCAATTTTCTCTCCTAATAAGGCTTTTTTGGGGGAGATGCTAAAGACATGCGTGGTGAGGAAGGGACATGGCTCGCCCCTTACAAGCGCATAGGCATTATAACATAGAGATGATCCTCTCCATCTACGGGCCGTATAAGCCCCGAACTCAATTCCTCCTTTAACTCCATTCTTATTTTTTCCGTATTCATGATGTTGAGGACATCCAAGAGATATCGGGCGTTAAAATTTACCTCCAACGGCGTTCCCGCATAATCAATCGCTATCTCCTCTTGGACATTGCCCACATCAGGACCTCCTGTCTTAATTTCCATGTTATTTCCGTTTATAGAAAACCTCACGCCTTCACCTCTTTCACTCGCTATTACGTGGGCGCGCCGTAAGGCACCGATGAAATCTTTCCTCGTTAAGATGATGTGTTTATCGTTCGTCTGGGGAATGACCTGTTGATAATCAGGATATTCTCCTTCTAAGAGACGAACAACAACTATCGACTGGTCTGTCTTAAATATGCAATTGTTGTCCTTAAGGGAGATGTGTACTTCTTTTTCACCGTCCCCTAATATCCTGCGCAATTCTGTTAATCCCCTTCTCGATATAATAATCCCTTTTTCGAGCGTCGTTTTTAATTCCTTGTCAATCATGGAAAGCCTGTGTCCATCCGTCGCTACCATGCGAAAATGTTCTCGTTTATCCTTTATAATCTTTTCCAAATAAATTCCATTAAGATTAAAACGAGACTCCTCTGATGAGGCAGCAAAGGCCGTCTTTTCTATCATATCCAAAAAGACAGAGGCCTCTATAGAAAAATAATCAGTTCCTTCCGTCGATGGAAAAGCGGGAAACTCATTTGGATCTACTCCCGGCAGATTAAAAATGGTCTTGCCCGCCTTAACGGAAATCCAGAAGTTTTCTTCCCCTTGTACTTCCACGCGTTCCTCGGACAGCTCTCGAACCATATCATAGAGTTTCCGTGCCGATACACAGACTGTTCCTTTTTCCACTTCTTCTGCTTCTGTAATCTCCTTTACCCCTATTTCAAGGTCCGTTGCCATAATATGAATGTTATTTTTCTCTTCTGAGATTACTATATTAGAAAGGATGGGAATAGTACTTCTGCGTTCTACTATCCCCTGAACTTTCCCTAAAATTGTTTGAAATCGCCCTTTTTCTATTACGAATTTCATGTAGTTCTCCTTCGAAAATAATTAGTAGTAGTCATAGTTGCTGTGAATACGTTCATAACATACTTAATCCATTGAGAACTAAAATGTTATATATGTGCATAAAAGCCAATAGCCAAAGTTCAAATATGTATAAAACTATTCAGTGACCTGCTTCATAAGATCGGCAATGACACTTTTGGTATAGGGATCATTATTGATTTTTTCCTCTATTTTCTTAATAGAATGGATGACGGTGGAGTGATCTTTACCTCCGAATTTTTCACCAATTTCTATCAACGAAGAAGGGGTAAGTTTCCTGGAGAGATACATCCCGATCTGTCGGGGAAACACCACCTGTTTTAGACGCCTCTTGGATTTCAGGTCTTTGGTCTTGAGGTCAAAGTAGGAAGAGACCTTTTTCTGTATACTATCAATAGTGACGAGCGTCTCCTTGTCTCTAATAAAGTTTCTTAACACCTCTTTGGCCATCTCTAAGTTAATCTCCCGTTTGGTAAGAGATGCGAAGGCCCCGAGCCTGATGAGAGAGCCCTCTAGGACACGAATGTTGGAGTTGATGTGGGAGGCGAGAAAGAAGGCTACTTCATTAGGGATATAGATGTTTTCTAAATCAGCTTTTTTCTTGAGGATGGCCACTTTCGTCTCTACATCGGGGGCTTGAATATCCGCGATGAGCCCCCACTCAAATCGAGATTTGAGGCGCTCTTCAAAATCGGGGATCTCCCGGGGGAGTTTGTCGCTGGTGATGACGATCTGTTTTTTATTCTCGTATAACGAGTTGAAAGTATGAAAGAATTCTATCTGAGTCCGTTCCTTTCCCGATATAAATTGGATGTCGTCTACGAGGAGGACCTCTATGTTTCTGAATTTTTTTCTAAAGCCATTCATACGCTCAAACCGGATGGAGTTGACCAGTTCATTGGTGAATTCCTCGGACGAGATATAACATACCTTGATCGGGGTGGAAACCGTACGGTTCTTAATTATTCTATGACCGATGGCGTTTAAGAGATGAGTCTTTCCCAAACCAACCCCGCCGTACACAAAGAGGGGATTATACCTCCTGCCCGGAGAATCGGCTACCGCCTGAGAGGCTGCATGGGCGAACTGATTCCCCGCGCCGATCACGAAGTTTTCAAATGTATAGCGGGGATTGAACAAGCGGCTGGCTAAATCCTCATCTCCCCCTCTCTCATCTGCTCGGGGGGCTTCCTTCACGTGAGGGGGTTTTGCCTTCCTCACTTGAAGGGATATTGAGAAATCCTCCCCGGTGAGGTCATAGAGGGCATCTTTGATGGTCTGGATGTAGTGTTCCGTCACCCAATCCCGGAAGAAGTTATTGGGCACCTCGAGAACGGCCTTTTTGTTTTCGAGAGATCTACAGTGGATAGGTTTGATCCACGTCTCAAAACTGTTGACGTTTATCTGCCCCTTAATGGTCTCTAAGACCTGTCGCCAAAAATCTTCCATGGTTACCAAATGTTATATGTACGCGTGGTGCTTACCCTCAGGAGCGTTTTCTCTCATGGAATTTCAACATTTATTCCACAATTTGTGGATATCTTTTTGAGATAGGAAAAAGGAAGTGTTCTTGAAAGTCTTTTATTTAACCTCTTCTCAGGTACATTCCCTGAAACCGCAATCACGCCTTCTCTGATCGGAATATACCATAGCCACTCTTTAGCAGAAAAGCATCTTTAGGTCAAGTCCTTTTTATCCTTTTCGGCGAGTCGAGCCAACCCCACCACCTTTTCATCTTTCTCCAAGCCGATCAGCCTAACCCCCATGGTATTTCTCCCCCGCAGATGAAGGTCCCTTACCTCTAATCTCAAGATCTTACCCCGGTCCGTGATCAAGATCACCTCATCCTCATCCACCACCTGGAGGACGCCCACCACCGGCCCATTCTTCTCGGAGACCAAGGTGTTAATGACCCCCTTGCCCCCCCGGTTTTGACTTCGGTACTCTGACACGCGAGACCTCTTACCAAAGCCCTTTTCGGTTACGCTCAGCAGCGCAGCCCCCTCGTGGACGATCTCCAAGGAGACCAGTCGATCCTGCGACCCAAGGATAATTCCCCTCACCCCACTGGCTGCCCGCCCCATCTCCCGGAGCTGCCCGGCTTTGAACCTGGTAGCCTTCCCCATGCGCGTCCCCAGAAAGATTTCTTTTTCTTCTTCCGTGAGCATGGCATCGACCAGGGAATCTCCGGCCTTCAGGCGCAGTGCGATGATACCGTCCGAGCGCGGATTGCTGAAGGCCTGCAAAGCGGTCTTCTTTAACACACCCTGCTTGGTAGCCATGACGATGGACCTTCCCGGCGCGAACTCCCTGACCGGGAGGATAGCGGTGATTCGCTCCTCCGGAGAGAGGTTGATGAGGTTCACCAACGCCTTCCCCTTGGCCGAAGGGGCGGCTTGGGGTATCTGATGTACCTTTAGCCAGTAGACCTTCCCCCGATCGGTAAAAAAGAGGATGTGGTGGTGGGTGGATGCGACGAAGATGTGTTCCACAAAGTCGTGGTCCTTCACGACGATGCCGAGCCTCCCCTTCCCCCCTCGGCGTTGGCTGCGATACAGGCCCGCCGGTGTCCGCTTGACGTAGCCGGTGTGCGTTATGGTGACCACCATATCCTCTTCAAGGATGAGGTCTTCGAGGCGGACATCACCCCCATCCTCGATAATCTGGGTCAGGCGAGGGTCACCGAATTCCTCTTGGATCTCCCGCAGTTCCGTGACGATCACCTCCATCAGGAGCCGCTCGTCACCGAGGACCTGTCTCAGCCGGGCGATCTCCCCACTCAGTCTTTCGAATTCTTCGGCGATCTTCTCCCGCTCCAGGCCGGTAAGACGCTGCAGCCGCATGTCCAAAATGGCCTGGGCCTGGGCCTCGGTAAACGAGAAACTCTGCACCAGCCCTCCCCTGGCCTCGGCTGGCGACTTCGATCGCTTGATCAATGCGATGACGGCATCGATATGCTCTAAGGCCTTGAGCAGCCCCTGGAGGATGTGGGCTCGGGCCTCGGCCTGGCGCAGTTCGTGGCGGGAACGACGGGTAACCACCACCCGGCGATGGTCGATGAAATGGGTGATGATCTCTTTTATATTCAAGACGATGGGCCGGTTGTCCACCAAGGCCAGCAGGATGATCCCAAAGGAGACCTGCAACTGGGTGAGCTTGTAGAGTTGGTTAAGGATGACCTCGGCCACCTCGTCCTTTCTCAGTTCCAATACTATGCGCATCCCCTCGCGGTCGGACTCATCCCGCACCTCGGCGATCCCTTCGAGCCGCCTTTCATGCATCAGCTGAGCAATCTTCTCCACGAGGCGGGCCTTGTTCACCTGATAGGGGAGCTCGGTGAGGACGATACGGTCTCTCCCCCCCTTCTGTTTTTCCACCAGGGCCCGAGCCCGGAGTTGAATAACCCCCCGGCCCGTATGGTAGGCCGCCTTGATCCCCTCCTTCCCACAGATGAGGGCACCGCCGGGAAAATCAGGCCCCGGGATGTGTTGCATTATCTCCTCGATGGTTATCGCCGGATTCTCTATCTGGGCAACGACGGCGTCGATCACCTCGATGAGGTTGTGGGGAGGGGTATTGGTGGCCATGCCCACAGCGATCCCTGCGGTGCCGTTGATCAGCAGGTTCGGGACGCGCGTGGGGAGCACCGACGGCTCGAGGGTGGTATCGTCGAAATTGGGGACGAAGTCAACGGTCTCCTTGTCAATGTCGGCGAGCATTTGCTCGGCAAGCTTCGTGAGACGCGCCTCGGTGTATCGGTAAGCGGCCGCAGGATCGCCGTCGATTGAGCCGTAGTTCCCCTGGCCGTCCACGAGGGGGTAGCGCATGTTGAAAGCCTGGGCCATGCGCACCATGGTGTCGTAGACTGCGCTGTCGCCGTGGGGGTGATATTTTTTGAGCACTTCGCCGACCACACCGGCGCTCTTTGAATACCTCTTGTTGTGGAGGAGGCCTTCCCGGAACATCGCGTACAAGATGCGCCGGTGCACGGGCTTGAGCCCATCCCGTACATCCGGGAGGGCACGCCCGATGATGACGCTCATGGCATAATCCATATAGGATTTGCGCATCTCGTCTTCGATATTTACCGGCACCAATCCGCTTGTGGGAGTTGTCACGATATCCTCCGGAAACCAAATTTCCTCCATTATATCAGAAGGGAGCGACGTTAGCAAGGAAGGGGTTTTTCGTACAGTTTTTCCTTAGGCTGTACTTCCTTGACAAGAGGTCAGGGGAGCCGATAAGATGCCTCATGAGGTGAAGGAGAGTGGTCGACTATGAACGCCCCGATCTCGCCCCGTATGCCTCCCGCAGCGCTCAATCCAAAGGGAGAAGGTATCCGGAGGAGTTCAAGGACGATCGGCCTGCCTTCGAGCGGGATCGGGACCGGATCATCCATTGCGCCGCCTTCCGGCGGTTGGAATATAAGACCCAGGTCTTTGTCAACCATGAGGGGGATTATTACCGGACCCGCCTCACGCATACTCTTGAGGTGGCCCAGATCGCCCGGGGGATTGCCCGCAACCTGCGTCTCAATGAGGAGCTTACCGAGGCCATCGCCCTGGCCCATGACTTGGGTCACACCCCCTTCGGCCACGCGGGGGAGGACGCCCTCAATGCTTTGATGACAGAATACGGCGGGTTTGAGCACAACCTGCAGAGCCTGCGGGTGGTGGAGCTCTTGGAGGAGCGGTACCCCCATTTCCTCGGCCTGAATCTGACCTTTGAGACGAGGGAGGGCTTGGCCAAGCACTCCTCCTACCACGACTCCCCGGCCATGGATCTCTCCGAATTTGAGTTGGGCTTGGCGCCCACCCTGGAGGCCCAGATCATAAACGTGGCCGATGAGATCGCCTACAACAATCACGACATCGATGATGGGTTGGAGTCGAACCTTATCCATCGGGACGAACTTATGGAGGTCCCCCTGTGGAAAGAGGTCTTTGAAAAGGTGGAGGGGAAATACCCCCGTGCCACCTTGCAGGCGAAGACCTACACGGCCATCAGTTCCCTCATTGGCCTGCTGATTCAGGATGTCGTGGCCCAGACCGAGCGGAATATAGCGGAACACGGCATAGGGACAGGGGAGGATGCACGGAGGTTTGGGAGAGAACTGGTCTGCTATAGCCCCTCCATCCAAAAGGAGAGCGAGTGCCTCAAGGAGTTCCTTCTCACGCGGCTGTACCGTCACTGGCGGGTGGAGCGGATGCGGATCAAGGCCGAACGGTTTATCACGGAGCTGTTCCAGGCCTACGTGGAGACCCCCACGTTGGTTCCCGAACGGTATCGTAAACGTATGGGCGAGGAACCCGTACCCAGGATGGTATGTGATTATATCGCCGGGATGACCGACCGTTTCGCCCTCGATGAATATAAAAAGCTCTTCGATCCTTACGAGAAGGTATAAAAAAGGTATAACAATGGTGGAACTTCCCCCCCTCGTGCAGGCAATGCTCGACCCCACCTTCTATCCCCATCATCCACCGCTGGTGGAGTTCATCCAGACCCACATCTCGTATCTTTTTCTCGCCGGGGATCTCGTCTATAAGGTCAAGAAGCCGGTGGACTTCGGCTTCCTCGATTTCACCACTCTGGAGAAGCGGCACTATTATTGTCAGGAGGAGGTCAGGCTGAACAGACGCTTCTCCCCCCAGGTCTATCTCGCTGTCGATCCTATATCCGCTGTTGATGATGCTTTTCGCCTGGGAGATGATACCGCGGTGGTAGAATACGCCGTCCAGATGCGCCGCATCAACGAAGATCACATGCTCTACCGGCTGCTAGAGGCAGGAAAGGTCAAATCCGAAGCAATGGAGCGTATCGGTCGTTACCTCGCCAAAGCCTATGCGGCTATACCCAGCGAGCCGAAGGCCCGGGCCTTCGGCTCGCTGGAAGTCATCTCTACCAACGTGAAGGAGAACTTCGAACAGACCAGGAAGTACATCGGCGGACCCCTTTCCGAGGAGGCATTCGAGGCCATCGAGTCGTGGAGCCTCGCCTTTATGGAGGAGAATACGGCCTTATTCAAGCAACGGGTGGCTCAAGGCCTGGTCAAAGACTGCCACGGGGATCTGCACCTCCAGCACATCTGTGTGGAGGGGGAGCATATATACGTCTTCGACTGCATCGAGTTCAACGAGCGGTTCCGCTTCGGCGACGTGGCATCAGACGTGGCGTTTCTGGCCATGGATTTGGATTTCAACGGCCATCCCGACCTTGCCAGGGCCTTTGTGGATGCCTATACTGAGGCATCGGGGGATACCACCCTGGGACAGGTCCTTCCGTTTTACAAGGTGTACCGGGCCTATGTGAGGGCCAAGATAACGTCGTTTATGCTCGATGACGCAGGGCTTGACGAACGAGCGAAGCAAGAGGCCTTTCAGCGGGCCACGGCATACTATGATCTCGCACTCACGTATGTTAACGGTACGCTGTAAGGGGGAATGTGGTTCGAGCGGAAAGCACGAGGTGGTATGCGACGGCATGAGGCAAGCAGGCGGCAACGGTAGGCGATGAAGATAGACCTCCACATACATTCCAAAGAGGGCTCGGACGGGCGCTGGCCCTTGGAGGCGATCTTTGCCGAGGCGCGCCAACGGGGGATCGACCTGATTGCCATCACCGACCACGACTCCATCGACGCTCAAGAACAGGCCCGTTCGCTTGCCCAATCCTCCGGCATCGCGTATCTCACCGGCGTGGAATTAAATGTGACCTTCTCCCATCCAGACTTCAACAAGGGGAAAGCCGTCTCCCTCGATGTGCTCGGGTATCAGTTCGATATCAATTACCCTCCCCTTGTTGAGAAACTAGGGGTTATGAGGGAACACAGAAAACGGCGGGCGCAACAGATCCTGGAGAACCTCAACCGTGAATTCGTCGAGGCAGGTCTGCCGGAGTTCACCGCTCGGGACCTGGAGGCGATCCAGGCCTCTGTCGATGGGGCCCTTGGCAGACCCCACATCGCCGAGTACATGATCCAAAAGGGCATTGTGGCCACAAAACAGGAGGCCTTTGACCGATATTTGGTCCAGTGCGATGTACCCAAGATGCCGTTGAGCCTCAAGGAGGCGTCAGAACTCATCCGGGGGGCAGGGGGAAAGATCATGCTCGCCCACCCCAATGATCCGAACGGGACTTCTTTGATAAGCATGACCTCTGTATTGTCGGAACAATTGCAGATCATTCACGACGCCATGGTTGCATATATCGACGGGATTGAGTGCTGGCACTCACGGCACGACATGGAGACCACGGAGGCATACGCACGGTTTGCTCAAGACAGGGGGCTCATGGTCTCCGGGGGGTCCGACTGCCATCAAAATCCTGTGTTGATGGGTGAGGTGGATGTCCCGGATTATGTGGGGGAACAATTTCTGAGTAATTCTGAAATAAAGAAGGGCATGAGAGGAGTTTCACGATGAGGGTACCATTTAAGGCGTTTGTCAAGGAGGATATGGTGGATGATGCGGTCCTGATCGCCTGCGGGCTTCCCGCCACCAATAAGACCGAGACCATGGAGGTCGTCGCGCGGCTCAAGGGGTATGAGATGCTGCGCACGGATCTCATCCGCAAAGAGGTGCTCGAGGGTGAGGATATTTTCGATGAGAAGGTGGCCGCAAATATGGATAAGCGCAAGATGGTCTATGACACGATGTTCTCCAGGGCGGATGACCTTGCCTCCCAGGGCAAAGGGGTTATTATGGATGCCACCTTTGTCAATCAGAGACTGAGGATGCGGGCTGCGGAGGTCGCGGCACGGAACAAGAAGACCCTTGTTATCCAGCAAACCCACTGTCCTGAGGAATATTCTCTGAATAAGATCTCCAAGAGGACACGGGAAAACTATGAATCCAATGCCTTGACCCCGCAGGCATATCATAATAACAAGAAAAAATTCGAGCCCGTCGATCTCGACGATCTCAAGGACAAATTCCCCACCCTCTCCATTATCCACCTGGTGGTGGACACGGCATCGGATTCAGAAGACGAGTGGTACGTGATAGAGAAGATTACGAGGTAACCCAGGAGGTAGACCATGTCCAGATTTACCAAATACAGTGTCGTCTTGCTGCTGATGGTCTTAATCGGTAGTCTCTTTCTCTCCTGTGCCCCACGTGCGAGGCATCGGCGCTGTCCTCCGGGTCAGCACTGGGTCTCGGGGCACCATAGGCCCAATGGAGTCTGGGTCCCAGGGCACTGCGCACCGAATTAACCCACTTGAGAGAGAACCTTATATTAGTGAAGAGACGTATGGGTTGAGGGGTGATAAGTATAAATAAGCTCACACCGTAAGCTCGATGACCTTCGCCTTGTTCAGGTCCATGGTCCCCAGCCCCAACCGCTCTGCCACCCGCAAGTAAGGGAGGATCATATCGGTAGTGTAGGTCTTGTCGTGTTCCTCCATGATGTGCGAGCAGTAGGTATCCAAGGCCACCATATCCCCGCTCAGGATGAAGCGATTGACCCCCTCCTTGACCTCCCCCTTTCCCCTGGTGGGGCCTCCCTTGGTGAGAATGGCCCTGGCATCCACGATGGAGAGCTCAGGGCGCACCGCGTCGGCGAACTCGGCCAGGGCGGTCATGAAATGGGTCTCATCGCGGAACGGGGCCACCGTCCGTGCGTCGGCCCCCTTCATCCCCTTTTGAATACCTTCCCCCCTGATGTGGGAGTCCCAGCGCTGGGCCCCGTAGATGGCCCCGAATTGGTTCTTCAGGGCACAGGTGAGGAAGGAGGAGTGATGCCTCTTCAAGCAGGGCATGTTGACGATGACGGGGGCTTGATGGACCTTTTTGTGCACGATGATCTCGGGGTAGGCTCGCCACCCCGCCTTTTTGGTCTTCACGTATTCCCGCCGCTGGCCTGCGTCACCGATGGTGACAGCGATCCCCTGTTCCTTTCCCCTGCGGGCGATGTCGTTGAAGCTGAAGGTCTCCCGTTCAGTCCCCACGAGATAGGTCCCCGGGGCATCGAAGACCTCCACCCCTGAAGCACCGGCCTCCCGTAGAAGCTGGGCTGTCAGGAAGATCATCTCCGGATCCGTGGTGATTGGGAAGGCCTGGCGGAAGATAAAATTAGGCTTGATGAGGGCCTCTACCCCGGCCCCCACCAGGGGGTTGAGGCCACCCAGGGCCTGCAGGGCGGTGCGGAGCATGCGCTCCGGGTCCTTGCCCTGGACTGAGACCACCAGGGGTTTGCCCCCCTCCGTAAAGGGGTTGGGGATACCTGACCGAGGTTCATGCGCCCCCCTGAAACACCCGGAACCCCAAGCCGATAGGGCCGCAGCGCCCCCTACGGCCATCTTGATAAAATCCCGGCGGGATAAATTTCTCTTATTTTCTTTCTCCACGAGCCATGACTCCTTTGCGCTTATTTCCCTTCCCGCCCCTGCAACCAGGCCGTCGTCCCCCCAACAAAGATACCGGTCACCAGCAAACCGAGTACGTCTATATCATAGTCAAAAGTGGTAGGGAGCCCCAGGGTGGGCAAGACAATCATAGTGATCAGGGGTAGGATACCCATCCCCAAGAGTCCAGCCAGGAGGCCGATGCCCCCACCGCCGACCCTCCACCCCACACCGCTGCGGGCACAGATGGCGCCGAATACCCCCCCGAGAAGGGGCCAAGCGATCAGGATGGGATAATATTGTAACCAGTTGCTCAGGGCCCAATTGATCACGATGATGCATCCCCCTAACACCCCCAACCAGAGCCATCTCCCTGCGACGGCAGGGCGAGGAAGCTGAGATGCAATACCGAGGAGGATTGCGGCAATCAACCACCCCAAGATCCGTTGATCGGTCAGTTCATACACGATGATGCCGATAATTCCGGCTGCTGCGCCCAGTATGATACCCGTGGCCACACGCTTCATTCTCGCCCCCCGCTCTGTGCCAAGGACCTCACGGTTCGCGTCACGGCCTGGGGTCCTGCGCCATCGAGGACCAGAATTACGCGGTCACCCGCCACGGTGGCCCCTCCATATCCCCGCCTGCTCTTACCCAGGAAGGTTTTATTCTTCATAGTACTTTCTTTAAGAACATCAGATGCCTGGAGGCATTGCAAGGCCTCCTCGGCCAGTGTGTTGCTCGGATAGCGCACCATGATGACCCTGAAGGGTTGTGCCTGTGGTTTATATTGAAAGGTGACCCCCTCGGCGCCCCCTCGTAGGGCGAGGACATCCTGGTGGGAGAGGAAGTAGGCGTTGTTCAGGGCGATCTGCCCTCGGAAATAGAGGAGGGAATCCTCAGCTACCCCCTTCGAGGGGAGGGAGGCCAGGATGTCGGGTCGTTCCCCCTCCTGGGGGATTTTCTGCGCGATGTCCCGCCCCAGGATAAGGAGGGTCTCTTTGAGGTCCTCGTTTTCGGAGAAGACCCGCACGAAGTACCCCCCCTTCCAGAAAGTCAGAAGCCCCCGTTCATAGGTAGCATCCTGTCCTATAGGGGGGTGTTCCCCCTGGGTATCGAAGCTGTAGATCCCATAGGCATTGGCCGGGAGGTCCATCTGGTAGATCTCGGCAGTGACTTCCCCCGGCGGGGTCTGATAGCGTTGCACGCACGCACGCACAAAGCCGTATTCGAAGAAGAGCTCCGCACCCCCATTCATATAGTCGAAGAGCTTGTTCCCTCCATAGAGTTGAGCTCGCCCCATCGTCGTGATCCCCGGCACGTCGTCAGGAGAGGGGAGGAGCCCTTGTAACTTGTCGCCGCCACCCCCTGTACAGCCCGTTATCAGGAGGACAAGGAGCACCAACACACCGCATCTATATTTCACGCCTTCAACCTCCTCAGTATTAAATACATCATAGCTAACACACCCCTCTCTGGGAGTCAAGCGCCGTCAGGAGATACGGTTCTCCAGCCAACTGTTGCGGTGGGAAGACACACTACAAGGGGAGCAAAAAGATTAATCCGAACCCTTGGCCCGGTCATAAGGCCAGCGCGCAATGCCCCCCCAGTTCATGAGCCGCGTGTAGCCTTGCTTTTTCAACTTTTTAATAACACTCTGGGCGCGCCCCCCGGTCTCGCAGTACACGATGAGATACTGGACTTTTGATATCTCATCCAGACGAGAGAGTATCTCAGAGGATGGAAAAGACTTGGCGGTTGGGATGTGACCCTTCTGATACGCGGATGAGGGGCGGACATCGACGATCCAAATGGAATCATCAGGATTATCCACGAGCACCTTTAATTGTTCAGGGGGCAAGTATTTCTTCAGCACCTCCCCTTCAGAACCGACATATCCCTCAAAGCA
>CAZMFG010000016.1:11143-24601 GCA_964565525.1 uncultured Thermodesulfobacteriota bacterium | reverse complement strand
ATGAGCTTTGTATGAGTGTACCACGCCAGGAGCAGCTGCCCCACATCCATTACCTCCGGGCCTCGGCCGGGGCGGGAAAGACCTACCAGCTCACCATGAGGTTTCTCTCACTCCTGGCGGGGATGAGGCCCGCGCCGGACGCCCTCCGGCAGATTATGGCCATTACCTTCACCCATCGGGCCGCCGCCGAGATGAAGGAGCGCGTCATCCTCGCGCTCAAACAGATTGCGTTGCAAGGGTCTGAAGGGCCCCGATTCTCCGGCCAGACTGGGCTGCAGCCCGCAGAGGCGGCGGCCTGGTTGGATGTCATCCTCGCCCATTTCAGCGACTTTCACGTCCGCACCATCGACAGCTTGGTCTATGCCTTGCTGCGGGCTTTTTCCCTGGAGATGGGGCTGCGCCCGGAGCTGGAAGTGGTCTTCGAGCAGGATGCCGTCCTCGATCTGTGCTTCGATCGGCTCCTGGCGGGTGTCAGGTGGGGGGACGAAGAAGATCGGCTCCGCCGGCTCTTCACCGCCCTCCTGGAGACCTATCTCAGGATAGAGGAGGCAGGTGGGCTGGTGGTGGAGGGGGGGATCAAGCGGAGGATACGAGAGCTCTATACCAAGGCGGATGTTCCCTGTGTTGCCGGCCCCTCACCCGATCTGGAGGGGGCCGAGAACACCCTCAAGCAGGCTGCGCAGCGATTTTCCGAAGGGATCAAGGCAGGGGGGATCGAAGATTACCTGCACAAGGGGCTCTTCAAGCCATCGTATCTGAGGGAACCGCTGGCCCATCTGGACACGGTGTTTTTCCGGAAGGCCTCAGTGGCGGAGCTTCTGACGAGCAAGGCCCAGGGATTGGAGGGGGCCGCCCGTCGGCACCTCGACGCCCTCTATCAGGGACTCAAGGAGGCGCGGGAGCATTACCTTGAGACCCTGGCCAGGGCGCGGGTCCACGCCTATATGCAGGCGCTGGAGGAAGTGCAGCGCGAGATGAGGCGACTGTCTGAGCGGGAAGGCCTGATCTTAGGGGGGGGATGGCACGCCTTGGTGGAGGGATACCTCCACGGAGATCCGAGGGCGGGCGCCTCTGCCTTTCTGAAGCTGGGATCGCGGGTACGCCATTTCCTCATCGATGAATTCCAGGATACCAGCCGCCCCCAGTGGGAGGCCCTGCTCCCCCTCCTGGAGGAGAGCCTCGCGAGCGGGGGGAGCCTCTTTTACGTGGGCGATGTCAAGCAGGCCATCTATGGGTGGCGGGGGGGAGACTGGCGCCTCTTCGATGAGGTGGCGCGCGCTTCTTTCCCCAGTGTCCCCCCTGAGGGGAGGAGGGGGAAAACACTCGTGGTGAACTTTCGCTCGTTCCCCGCCGTCGTCGAGTTCAACAACGCCCTGTATGGCCTCCTTGCCGACGAACAATTCGCTCGGCGGATCGCAACCCTTATCCTCGGAGAAAAGGTGGAGGAAGGGGCGCGTTCTCTGCTGGCCGAATCGATACGGTACAATTTTGAGGATGTCGAGCAAGGGGTAGCTCCCCACCTGCGAGCACCTCACAACCAGGGGGTCGTTACGATCGCCTCAGTGAGAGCTCAGGGAGAGGAACTGCGCCGGGAGGTCATAGCACGGCTCATGGGGGAGGTGAAGGAGGTCTGGGAGCGAAGAAAGGGCGCCGGGATCGCCGTACTCGTCAGACGCAACCGGGACGCCGAGGATATCGCGGCGTCGCTGATGGCCGAAGGGATTCCGGTGGTAACGGAGAACTCCCTGCAGCTTCGTAGCTCCGATCTCATCAAGGGTCTGGCCGCCTTTTTAAAATTCCTGGATTACCCGTTGGATGATCTCGCATTCTGGGGAGCGGCTTCCAGTCGCCTCTTTCGCGGGTTACCCGATATTCCCCTCCCTGCCTTGGAGGGTTTTTTCTCTGAAGGGAGGTGGCAGCCGCCGCTCTACCGGGCCTTTGAGAGGAGATTTCCTGAGGTCACCGCAACATTCATCAGACCCCTCCTGTCCCGGGTGGGATTTGTCACCCCCTATGACCTGGCCAGAGAGGTCGTTGAGCAATTTCGCCTCTTGGAGCGCTTCGGAGACGAGGGGGTCTTTATCCATCGCTTTTTTGAGCTCGTCTTTCAGACGGAGGCCAGGGGACAGCGAAGCCTGGCCCACTTTCTCAAGTTCTGGGAGGAGGAGGGCATGGAGGAGAAGATCGGTCTTCCGGAGGAGATCTCCGCTGTCAGGGTCCTCACCGTGCACAAGGCGAAAGGGCTGGAGTTTCCCGTCGTCTTCGTCCCCTTTACCAACTGGCGGCTCGAACGTCCCCGCCTGGCCAAACTCGGTGATGGGAGTTTTGCCAACCTGAAAAGGCCCCTCTCCTCTCACCTGGAACAAGCGAGGATCGAGATGATGATCAACGATGCCATTGAGGCCCTCAATCTCCTCTACGTGGCCACTACCAGGGCCAAGGAAGAACTCTACCTCTACGAGACCAGCCTCCCTCCCCTGCGCGGTGAGGGGGCGGATCGGTCCTATCTCTCCGCCTGGTTGCGGGAGATGCTCACCGAAAGGGGATATCACGTGTCATGAGCACGGGGTCTCCGGAGATAAAGATCCATACCCATTCTCTCTCGCTGGTCCAGGACCCGGAGAGGATTAGATCAGTTCAACGGGGAGAGCTCATCCACCGCGCCCTTTCTTTTCTGGACCACTGCGCCGGGAGGGAGGATGTCGAGCGGGCCATCCTCCAGGCCTTTGCCCTTCAGGGGATTGAGGGGGCGCGCTGGGATATAGAAAAGGACTACCTTGCCCCCCTGTGGGCGGCCCTCTCCCTGCCCCAGGTGAGGCCGTGGTTTGAGCGGGGCGTTCGGAATCTGCGGGAGGCGGAGGTGATGGACGCCCAGGGTGAACTCCACCGTATCGATCGCCTGATCATCGGCGAGGGGGTGGTGGAGGTGATCGATTTCAAGGTGGGGCGTCGTGAGGAGGGGCACCGGGCCCAGGTGGAACTGTATCAGGGGATGGCGGAGGCCGTTTTTCAATGTCCCTCCCGGGGGTATCTCCTCTATATCGACGAGCCCGCAGTGGCAGCAGTGCCGTGAAGAAGGTCACCGTTATACCCTTAACAGATAATTTCCTCCAGAGTCTGGCCGAAGAGATCTTCCAGCGACACTACCGACCGGACGATCCCCTGGCCTTGACTCAGGTTACGGTGGTGCTCCCTCACCGCCGGGGGGCCGTCTATCTGCGGGACTATCTCTTTCACCTCATCGGGGCCCAGCAGAGGAGGCCCTTTTTCCCGCCGCGTATCCTTGCTATCGAGGACATGGTAGCGGAGGCGGCGGTACGGCTGGAAGAACCTCCCCGGCGTCTCCTCTCCCCCCCTGATCAGGCATGGGTCCTCTTCGGCGTGGTAAGGGATAGCGCCGTCTACGGACGGGTTGCCTCCAGCTGGGATCGGTTTTTCCCGTGGGGGATACGGCTGGCCGCCCTCCTGGAGGAGATCGACCGGGAGTTGGTCACACCCCGCGACATCCCGTATCCTGAGGATGTCCCCCCAGATGCCATGGCCCTGGTGGAGGGGCTGGGAGAGATATATACCGCCTTCAATCGCCACCTGCAAGAGGAGGTCTTCACCACGGGGGGGAAGCGATTGCGGCTGCTGGCCGAGCGGGTAGAAGGGGCGCCTCTCGGAGAGGGTTCGATCTACCTCGCCGGCTTTTACGCCCTTACCGGTGCCGAGGAACGGATCTTCCGGCATCTCTTCTCCCAGGGGGCGCGGATATTCTGGCACGCCGACCCTGATCACCTTCCGCCCCTGTACCGGCGCTGGAAGGACGAGTGGGGGGTGGAGATCGAGGCGGCAGGGGAGGGCGCGCATCGCCCTCCACGTCTCCGTTATTACGAGGCCTATGACCTCCACGCCGAGCTCCTCCATGTGCAGCAGACCCTTCCCCAGAAGGTCCAACGGCCTGATCAGTGGGCCCTGGTGCTCCCCGACCCCTCGGCCCTCATCCCCGCCCTCTACAGCCTCCCGCCCAGGATGCTGGTGAACGTCTCCCTCGGTTATCCGCTGGAACGGACCGCACTGTCTTCACTCCTGGAACAGCTGATGCGATTGCAAGAGGGAGAGAATGAGGAGGGCGCCTACTACCATCAGGACTACCTCACCCTCATCCGGCATCCCTATTTGCGCAGGCTCCCCACCCCCTCCGGCAAGGAGGGGCGTATCGTGCTGCACTTCCTGGAAGAGAAGATCAGACGCCACGGCAAGCCCTTTTCGAGGCAGGGGGAGTTGGTAGAGGTCCTCGCCATGTCCGAGGACCCGGAGCGGGACGAGAGATTTCTCGCCACCGAGGGCTTGGACCTCTCGGAGGCCCAACAATTCGTCCGGGAGCTCCACCAGCAGCTCCTCCAACCGTGGGAAGACCTGGGGACACCCCGCTCGTTGGCAGCGGCCCTCAGGGGGCTGGTGCGCTTCCTGTTCTCACCCTTTGTGGGGAGAGCGGAAGACGGGGGCGATCACCCCCTGGACAATGAATTTATCTTTACTTTAGAAGACAGCGTGATCCCCAGCCTGGAGGACGCCCTCTTTGCGGATCATCCCATGGAGGCACGACTCCTCTTCTCCCTCCTGCGGGAGGTGCTACACATGGCGCGCACCCCCTTTGAAGGGCACCCCTTGGTGGGGCTTCAGGTGTTGGGCCTTTTGGAGACGCGGCTCCTCTCTTTCGATCAGGTCATCGTGATCGATGTGAATGAGGATATCGTACCGGCCCATGAGGAGGTCAATCCGCTCCTCCCCGAGCCCCTCAAGGGGGCCTTGGGCCTGGCAGGCCGCGAACGAGAGGAGGCCATCGTCCGCTATCACTTTGAACGCCTTATTTCCTGCGCCCGAGAAGTCCACCTCTTTTGGCAGGCATCCACCATGCCCGCTTCCAGCGGTCTGGAGGGGAAAAAGGTCAGGAGCCGCTTCATCGAAGGGCTTCTGTGGCAGGAGGAAAAGGAGAGGGGTACCCTCCTGGAGGACGCCGTGGTGACGGCCCCGCTGCGCATCTCCGGGGAATCGCTCCGCAGGGAAGGGGGGCTGGCTAAAAAGGGGAGGGACCATCAGCAGGTCAAGGGGTTTCTTTCCCAGTGGAGTCGAACCCAGGGATTCTCAGCCTCGTTCCTGAACGCCTATCTCCTGTGTCCCCTCAAGTTTTACTATCACTATATTTTAGGTCTCAGGCCTACGGCCTCTGTCCCCGAGGAAGTGGATTCCGCCGCCCTAGGGGAGATCATCCACCAGGCCCTGGAGGACTATTTTGCACGGTATCGAAAGCGGACGTATCGAAAAACCGCGGACAATGACCCCGAAAGGCTGATCTCCTTCTTTCAGGAGCGCTTCAGGGGATCGGCGATGTACCGCTGTTTAGCTCCGGCGAAGAGGTTTTTTCTCGAGTACGTCGCCGCCTATCGGCTGCGAAGCTATCTTTCCCAGATGCCGGAGAATACCTTCATCGAGGCCTTGGAGGAGGAATATCGCCTCCAGCTCCCCGTGGGCGCCGATGAGTTTACCTTCTATGGGAAGGTGGACAGGATCGACAGGAGGGATGGGCGCCGGATCATCTTGGATTATAAGACAGGGAGGGTAGAGGCCTTTGCCAAGGGCCACTTCGAAAGGCGCATCCTTCCCTTTGCCATGCCGGATGATGTGGACTATGAGGGCCTCAAGGCCGTCAAGGGGGCGCTCAAGGACCTTCAGCTTCCCCTCTATGTCCTTCTTGCGGCGGGGGGTGGTGATGCGGCGGTATTGGGTAGCACCCTCTCGGCCTATGTGGAGCTGGGCAAGGGGGGGGAGGAGCGCTATTTCATCCCCCCGGAGAGGATGGATGGGCTCAGGACCGCCACCATCGCCTGGTTCTCCGGGGGCTTTCCTCAGTTGCTGGCCTACCTGATAGACCATATGGTGGAGGCCCCTCTCTTTTACCCTGCTACGGACGCCGATGCCTGCCGGTTTTGCGAGTATGAGGGTGTGTGTCGTTTTTCCTTGGCCAGATAATGATATTATGGAAAATCCTTAATTTTCAATGTGCTGGAGACTCTTTTTTTTAAGTTTTCACTTTTAGAGAGACCAATATCTTGATATTATTAATATTTTGCTTGACAAAATCAAAAATTTTGAGTACGTTTGCGATGTTTTTTGTGTCTGAAGTTATACAGAGCTCCCCCCCCCTTTTTTTTGCCTTCCGGGCGAGGTGTAGTACCAGGCCCGTGAGGGAGTACCGGTAGCATCTCGGTTTGTACGGTATAGGAACCTCGCGAGAGAGGCAGTTGATAACAACTTCTCGTTCAAGGAGGCAGAGATGTCGGCAAAGGCGAGGACCGCGGGTCAGCTCATCAATGCGTTGGTACTCCTCCACCACAAGGTCGCTGAAATGCAGGTATCGGCGATCGAACAAAGACCTTCCGATAAAACCCTTCACGCACACGGTAAGAGTCTCCCCCCTCTGTCCGCTGCCGTGACCGATCAGGGCACGGAGTGGGAGGGGGATGATTTGATGGAACTTATCCTCACCAGCCTTGCAGAGTCGGTGAGGGCCGCGCACGGATTCTTCTACGTGTACGACGCTGAGGCAGGCATCCTTGAATTGAGAGGCGGACGAGGTTTATATGCCGCACATATCGGATATCAGGTGAAAGAGAGTACAGGGATGGCGGAGAAGGTGCTGAGCGCTGACAGACCAACGGTGGTGAACGATTATCAATCGTGGGAGGGGCGTTGCTGCGATCCCCGATGGGACCAGATCCGTGCCCTCTGTGCCATACCGCTCACGTCCAAAGGCAGGCTCAAGGGGGCGATGGGCCTTGTCCATACCGAAGAAGGGAGGACATTCGGGAAAACTGATGTAGCCCTACTCACCCGCTTCGGTGCATTGGCCGCGGCGGTGCTGGTCAACGCAACCAAAGATGCACAGGCTCGACAAGTAATGAGCGAGCACAAACACTTGAGGGAAGAGCTCCGGAACAGGACGAATCACTTGCAGGAGACCTTTTTTGCAACGGTCAATGCCCTGGCAACAACAATCGAGATGAAAGACCCGTATATCGCCGCTCATCAACGATGGGTGACCCGTTTGGCCTGCGCCATTGCCAGCGAGATGGGTCTTACGGGTGAACAGATTACGGGACTGCGTATGGCAGGGCTCATTCACGATATCGGCAAGATAAATGTGCCGACCGAATTACTCATTAAGCCGGGTCGGTTGACGGCAATCGAATATGAGGCGATCAAAATTCACCCTCAAAGCGGGTACGAGATAGTAAAAGAGATACAATTCCCATGGCCTATTGCTCACATCGTGCTGCAGCATCACGAACGTATGGACGGTTCCGGATATCCCCACGGCATTTCGAATTCGGAGATTCTCCTGGAGGCGAGGATCTTGGCGGTAGCTGATGTGGTTGAGTCCATGTCCTCCCACCGGCCCTACCGAAACGCGCACGGGATCGAGATCGCTTTGAAGGAGGTTTCAAAGAACAAGGATGTTCTGTATGATCGTCCAGCGGTCGAGGCCTGCGTGAGAGTGTTTCGGGAAAAAGGATTTACGTTTGAATAAAAGCGTGAACAACAGCATCTCAGTTCAGTATAACCGAATTCCCTCTCCTACCAACCCCCCACGCACGAAAAGGCCCTTACAAAAACTTCACCAAAACGCCTTTCGAACCTCTGTCTGCATTATATCCGGAAGAGTTTTCGCTTGTCAGAATCGATGTTGTATGCTAAAAAGAGGATAGGCCTTTCAAGGAGGTAGAGTGAGTCGAGACGATTTGATTAATCTAGAAGGGGTGGTGATCAAGGTTATGGGGCGCGGGACCCTGGAGATCGAATGCAACAATAATACCGTGGTAAGAGGCGTGCTCTGCGGCCGGATGAAGAAGAGGCGGATTCGAGTGATGGAAGGCGATCGGGTCCAGGTCAGTGTCTCACCCTATGATACCTCCCATGGAATCGTTACCTGGCGTTTTTAGAGAGAGAGATAGGTGACAAAAGAGGAGGGCCCCATGAAACGGGGCCTTTTTTGTGAAGGGATTACCTCCCCGCTGGATTTCTCCTGTTGTCAAATGAAGGCAAATTTGATTTAATGCGAGAACCTCGATACGATGACCAGACAAACCGCCCTGAACAAGATCAAGAAAGAGATCGAAGACATAGTCTCCCGGAGTTATGGTGACAGTGCGTTATTGCTGCCCAAGGACCGTATGCCCATCGGATTCTTCTGCCCTTTCGTCCCGGAAGAGCTTATCCATGCTGCGGGCGCCTTGCCTTTCCGTCTTATGGGGGCGCCTGCCCAGATAACCCATGCCCAGGCCCACCTTCCTCCCTATTGCTGCCACCTGGTAAAATCTTCGCTGGAAAGCCTCCTGAAAGGGGAACTCCATTTTCTCAAGGGCGTCGTATTCAGCCACACGTGCGACTCCATGAAGGGCCTCTCCGACATCTGGGCCCATAAAGGGCTCCTTTCCTTGCAATTTGATTTGATGACCCCCGCCCATTTGAATTCGGGGCGCGCTCGTCCGTACTTTCGAGCGGAGATGGAGCGATTCAAGGATTTTTTGGAATCCAACGTGGGGAAGATTTCCCCTGATGATCTCAAGGACTCCGTACGGCTCTTCAACCGTATCAGAGAGAGGCTGGGAGAGCTCTACGCCCTGAGGAGGGGATTGATAGATTACATACCCGGCGACTACTTCGCCCGGATCATTCGTGCGGGATATGTGATGGACCGCGACCGATATCTTGAACTCCTTGAGGAATTGCTCGATTCCCTGCCCGAACAAGGCGAAGCCGGCGAGGGCGACGCCCCTACACCCATTTATCTGGCGGGGAATATGACCCATATGGACACCTATTTCTCGTTGATCGAAGATGCAGGTGCCGTCGTGGTCGGCGACGATCTGTGCAGTGGGGCGCGGACGTTCCGGCTCATGGTTGCGGAAGACCAGGATCCCCTTGAGGCCTTGACGGAACGTTACTTCCGATCCTTCTTCTGTCCGACGAAGTACCTGAGCCCTCAGGCCCATCTCGATACCCTCGTGCAGGAGGTCGCGGATTCAGGGGCCCAGGGGGTCATCTTCCTGCTGTATAAGTATTGTGAGCCCTATTTTTTTGATTATCCGGATCTCAAGTCCGTCCTTGAATCGAAAGGGGTGAGTACCCTGCTCTTGGAGGTGGAGGATCCGTTCCAATCCCAGGAGCAGCTCAAGGTCAGGATTCAGGCCTTTGTGGAGATGCTGGGCCTTGTTTAAGACGGCAGGGATTTTTTGTCTCGAAGAAGACCATACGGTGCGATTTACAATGTGAGCGCCTGATGGCAAACGTGAGGTAGCGGTAGATGGAACGACAAGCTATACCCAACCCCTATCGAAAGATACAGACCACTGCGGCGTATCGTCGGTTGATGATGGCGTATTACTTTATGGTCAAGCACCCCCGCTGGTTCGGGAAAAAGGTGGCGTGGATCACCAGCGGGGGGCCTGTCGAGCCCCTCTATGCCATGGGCGTTCTCCCCTTTTATCCGGAAAATTACGGGGCCATGTGCGGTGCCGGCAGGGTGTCGGTGTCGCTCTGTGAGGAGGCCGAGCAGCGGGGGTACTCCCGGGATCTCTGCTCGTATGCCTTGACGGATATCGGATCGAACCTAAGCGGCACAGGTCCCCTGGGGGTCCTCCCCAAACCGGACTTTCTCGTCTGCTGCAATAATATCTGCGGGACGGTCATTAAGTGGTATGAAATCCAAGCCCGTGCCTTACAGGTGCCGCTCTTTTTCCTGGATACCCCCTTCATTCATGATGAGATTCACGACCATACGCTCCGCTATGTGGAAGAACAGATGGAAGGATATATCGCCTTTCTCGAAGAGCAGGTCAAGCGCCCCTTTTCGGAAAAACGCTTTTATAAAGTCGGCGCCCGGTCTCTGGAGGCCATTCAGCTGTGGAGGGAAATCCTCGAACTGTCCAAAAACCGTCCCGCCCCCTTTACCGCCTTTGATGCCTTTATCCATATGGCCCCCATCGTTACCTTGCGGGGGACGCGCTGGGCGGTGCGGTACTACCGGAAGCTGAAGAAAGAACTTGAGCAGCGGGTGGCGGAAGGGAAAGGGGCCTTTGCCCGGGAGGAGATTCGCCTTATCTGGGATAACATCCCTATTTGGTACGACATCAGAAAGCTTTCAAAAATGCTTTCCGCCCAAGGGGCCGTCCTAGTGGGGGATACCTATACGTCGGCCTGGGCACACGAAGGGTTGGATGTGGAACCATCGTTGGCGGGATTTGCTCGATCTCACCTCACGACCTACCTCAATTTGGGCTTGGAGCATAAGCTACAGAAGATGATTACATTGATGGAAGGGTATGGGGCCCACGGCTTTATCATGCATTCCAACCGCAGTTGCAAATCATACTCCTTTGGCCAATACGATCTGAAACGGGAGGTGACCACGGCCACGGGGAAACCCGGTTTGGTCATCGAGGCGGACCATACCGATTCACGCAGCTACGCACCGAAACAGGTGGAGAGACAGATTGATATCTTTCTGGATATGATCAGGGGTCAGGGACAGGCCTGATCCCTGCGGCAAATACGCTCGTTCCCCTTTAAAACCTCACCAGGATAGATACGGGCTTAGGCCTCGGTTGCCTTGGTATGTGTTATTATCGCCTCTTCCATCTCCTCCCAGAGGCCGGGGTAGGCCGTCCCGTGCCCCAGCCCCTTGATCAGCAGAAACCGTGCCCCGGGGATCGCATCTGCGGTGTCTTTACCATGCTCCGAGGGAAAGAGGGTGTCCGCAGTCCCGTGTATGACCAGTGCCGGTACCTTAACGGATGCCAAGGCCCGCCTGCGGCCTCCAGAGGCAACGACGGCGGCAAACTGACGGGCGAATCCGGCGGGATTGACTGACCGGTCATAAGACATGGCGGACATCTCTCGTTGCGTTTCTTCGTCGTACTGATCCGATCCGCCGGCAAACAGCCGAAAGAGATCGAGCATGTAGCGTATGTATGCCTCTCGCTCGGCCGGAATCGGCTTTATGAGGGCTCCGGCCACCTCGGGTTCAGCCGGCAGGTCGGGTTCGCCGGTTGTCGATTCCATGGAAATGAGGCTTATGACGCGATGCGGGTGCTCGATGGCTATGGTCTGGGCAATCATCCCCCCCATGGACAGACCGCAGATATGCGCCTTGTCGATGTCCAAGGCGTCCATCAGCCCCACGGTGTCCGCCGCCATATCGGAAAGTAGGTATGGCACGTCAGCCTGCCTTCCTTCCTCACGTGCGGCTAGGACCTCGAAGATTTTCGGCATACCGGCATCGTCCAGTTGGGTGCTGAGCCCGACGTCACGATTGTCAAACCGGACCACCCAATGGCCCGCGGCGGCGAGCCTTTCGCAAAACGCCCTGGGCCACAGGACCATTTGGCTGCCGAGTCCCATGATCAGGACAAGGGGGCGATCTGCGGGGTTACCGAATTGCTCGTATTCGATATCGATTCCATTAGCTCGCGCCTTCGGCATAGGAGGACTCCTTTCTTACTCGGTAACGGGTTCTTATTCTATTGCAGGCGTGCCTACCTTCTGACGCAGAGCGCTATTTCACGTCCGCCTCATTATCGTAGCCTCGCTGTTCCCAGAATCCTTTATACGGTTTATCCGACAATTCGATCCGAGTGACCCACTTCACCCATTTATATCCCCACTTTGACTCGGCAACCACTTGGAAGGGGAATCCCCGTTTGGCATCCAGTACCTTGCCGTTTATCTTGGCCGCCAGCATGACGTCCAGCCGGCTCGCCTCTTTATAGGTTAAGGAGGAAGAATAGCCGTCCACAGCATAGAAGATGACGGTGCGTACCCCCTTTTTGGGCTGTGCCAGGGCCAGCAGGTCGGCCAGGCGCACCCCCTCAAAGAGGAGGTGCTCATTCCATCCCTCCACACAGTAGAGGGTGACGGCCCGCTTAACGATGGGCAAGCTCAACACCTCCCGATAGGTCAGGGATTGGGGTGTGTGCACCAAGCCGGTCACCTCGAGCCGGTATTTTTCGATATCCACGCGCTGAGGGCCTTTGATGGAATTATCATATTCCCTGTCAAAGGGATCGAGCCGTTTCCCCTGGTACTCGCGTATTTCACGCTCCGCCTGAGCCACGGAGCATACGATCAATACCGTGCTGACGAGTATCACAAGGGTCATCATAAGGAATTTCATAGGGTCCACCTCTTTGGGCTGCATCGCGCTTTCATTTATTGCAGGGTAATGGCCTTCTCAGGGCAGATTTCCTGGCAGCAGAAACAGGTGATGCACGTATCGGCGTCCACCTGGGGAAGGTTGTCATCCATGGACAACGCCGATACCGGGCACTGATCGACGCACGTCCCGCACCCCGTGCAGAGCTCAGGATCAGCCTGGGGACGCATGAGCGTTCTCTTGTAAAGAAACGTCTGCACGGTCTCGTTCTGCAGGATCGCCTCGCCGCCTAACGGAGGAATCTTGAAGTCAGGCAATTGTTTCAATTCACCGATAATTTCCATCGCACTGAGGTCGTAGTCCCCCAAGCCCAGCTCCTTTGCCCGCCGCAGGAATCGCAGCCGCTCCGGTGCCAGCCCCATCATCGTCGCCATGACGGCATCCATGGCCACGGCGTTGTCAGCGGCCAGGATCAGGCCGATGGTCCTGAGATCGGGGGAGGCCGGTCCGTTCCCCTCCATGCCGACCACGGCGTCCATGATGATCAGGTCGGGCACCCGGAGTTTGAAGACATCGACGATAACAGCATGGAATTGTTCCGGATTTCCCGCCGCTCCGTGTAGTTTGGCCTTTTGGGCGCCGGGGAGAAAGCCGAAGCTGTTTTTGATCGCCCCGGTGATGACGGTCAACCCGTGGGTCTTGAACTTCGGCAGGCTGATGATGATGTCGGCGTCCAATACCGCCTGCGAGATGCTAACCGTGGGCATAAAGGCGGGATTGAAATCGACCCGCTGCGAATCGTTGCCGATGTTCTGATAATGGCCCTTGGCCGCCTCCAGCAAGCCCGTTTGCCCGAAGCTTTCCTCGTTCGCCCCATAGCTGAGCATGCCGGGGTTGTCTCCCACCACGACGGCGGCGGGCCTCATGGTTTCCACCTTTTCCACAACCGCACGAAGCACCGCCGGATGGGTGGCGATGCCTTCTTTGGCCTCCGATGCCCGCAGGACGTTGGGTTTTAACAAGACCTTTTTCCCCTCCAGGTCGAGGCTGAAGAGTTCAAAGGCCCGGTCGACGGCCTGACGGCAATTCTCATAGGTGGCAGGGTGGATCATTACCCTTGACATAGTCTGATGCTCTTTCTCAGGCCTCTTGTAACATCATTCCTGCGGAGGGCGGTGTTCTGGTTTTATAAGAGAACGGAACGCCCCTCTACTTCTTTTTCTTTGCGGTTTTCTTTTTCGTTTTCTTTGCTGCTTTCTTTT
>CAZMFG010000016.1:6168-11043 GCA_964565525.1 uncultured Thermodesulfobacteriota bacterium | reverse complement strand
CTCTACTTCTTTTTCTTTGCGGTTTTCTTTTTCGTTTTCTTTGCTGCTTTCTTTTTTGCCTTCTTGGTTGATATGTTGAAGATGACGTACAAGGGGCAAAACCCTACCAGGCTTGTGAGGACAAAAATCACCGCAATGATACCGAGGATGATGGCTGCGGTGCCCGTTATAGCCCCCGTCAGATAGAGTAC
Organism: uncultured Thermodesulfobacteriota bacterium; assembly: GCA_964565525.1. Taxonomy (GTDB): domain Bacteria; phylum Desulfobacterota; class B13-G15; order B13-G15; family RBG-16-54-18; genus JAFGNJ01. Next base: position 10,852 of record CAZMFG010000016.1, on the reverse strand, counting down.
CAATACGACGATAGCCAGAATTACCCTGATAACTCGGTCAATCGCGCCCATATTTTGCTTCATGTGCTGTCCCTCCTTGTTATGGTATATTTTGATCTTTAAAAGCTGATAAACAATAATAACACACCATTCCCCCTAGTACAATAACGATCAACATGGAGAAAGGGAATACGCTTTTGGGTTACCCCTGTCAGGTACCGGACACTATCTTTATGCCCAATACTTCAATGATTGCTGCGACAATAAGGAGGGGGACGACGACAGAAAGATAAATATTCAAGCTTTTTTTAATCCTCACTATGATGGTCTCTAACCTCCGGGCCTGGAAAAGCCCCCCTGCGCACCACATGCCCAGCCCCCAGGCAATACAAACCGCAGGGAGCTCAAAAAGAGCGTGGGGGATAATCATGAAGATATGGAGAGGATCGAGGTGTATTAGGGCCCCTAACACAATACCATTGAAGACAGCTCCCAGTACGGGAATGAGCCCAAATAAGAAACCAAATGCGATGGCAAGGAAAGCACTGGAAGCGTTCTGTAAGAAAATGGCAACCAGCAATTCGAGGTAATTTTTATCCTTAAATGGTTTAAAGTACTCCAAGGCGAGGGAAATGACCTTTTCCCCTACGTGTGGTATCAACAGGGCCAGGATATTTCCGGAGACAAAGATGATTATGGCCGCGACGATATATGCCCGCGCCTCCCGGAGATCGCTCCAGATGCGATGATAGTGTTTAGTTAAGGCGTCTCTGATCATGGATCTTCAGTCCTAATGCCTGCAATTAGCCGCTGACCCGATTTCTCCCGCTCTGCTTCGCAGCGTAGAGGGCTTGATCTGCACGGGCGAGCAGTTGTTCCAATGAGGTCTCCTCACAATCCACCGCAGCAACCCCCAGGCTCGCCGTGATCTTCGCCGACCCCTTGGGGGTAGCGATCTGCCTCCGCGCGATACTCTTTCGCAGACGCTCGGCCACCTGCCGGGCGGCATCCAGGTCGTTTTCGGGGAGCATGACGACAAACTCATCACCGCCGTAGCGCCCCACCACGTCCACTCTCCGCAATTCCTGCCGGAAGCTTTGCGCTACCTCTTGCAGCAAGTGGTCGCCAACCGTGTGTCCGTAGGTATCGTTCGCCCGCTTAAAGCGGTCGATATCCAGCATAATGGCGGACAAGGGACGCCCATAGCGACAGGCGCGTCGGAGCTCTTTTTCGGCCACCGTGGAGAAATGGCGCTGGTTGTACAGGCCCGTCAGGGGATCGGTGATTGCCAGCCGTTGCACATCTTTCAACGCTTTTTTCAGTGCCTTTTCGTTCTTCTTCAGATTTCCAAACAACAGACGCTGTGGTTTCTCTAATCCCATTTCAACGATGGCGATGTAGATGAGATAAAACGCAATGAGCTTAAGAAAATGCCCAACGAGATTACCAAGACCATATACGCTGCTATACAACGTGAAGGCCAATTCAGACGCGACAGTCAGAACCAGCGATGCCACCAGCCACTGCAGTACATGCCGATCAAAGGCGGTGCGTTTGTACAGCAAAAAGGCGATAGCAGCCACGAGTAGGAAGGCAATGATATATTCACTGATCTTCTTAAACGGCGTCAGCCCGACCCCTTCTACAAAACAAACCGGGAAAACAGTGGCGAATATCGCGGCGAGCACCGCGATTGTCACCGCCGTGTAAACCACGAACACCGCATATATATTCAGTTTTCGGCGAAGAAACAGGGGGGAGATTAAGAGGGAGAGACTTTGGCAATAGCGGGCGGCAATCCACAGTTGGGTCGGCAGATTCGCGTCGTATCCCGGGAATACACCCATCCCTTTGTAGGAAAGGGTGTGGAGCAGATCCAAGCCGCTGACAAACAAATAGGCAGTCCCCAAAAAGAGGACATAGCTGTTGTCCAGGCGCTGACGCGAGTTCCAGGCAAGTATGAAGATGCTGCAGCCGACGACAATGCTGAATGTCTCCGCCAGGCTGTGAAAGAGGAGATAGCGATAGAGGCTGCTCAGGTACAGGCCGAACAAGACCAGCCCGAAGAATACAAAGGCAACACCTTTGCGTGCCCATTCAGAATGTCTTCTCTTCGCTTTTTTCATCTCTACGGGTGCCTGGTGATGGTCTCATTCGGCCCCTGTTCCACATACACCACGTCCGTACTCGCCGGATGGGAATCGACCCGCTTATCATCCTGATCGTATACGACCCACTTCTCCCTGCGCGCCATGATGCATTTCCACACAAAGAGTTCAAAGATGCGTAATGATCGATCGTATACCTGCCGCCCCTTCGCCTTTTTCCCCTCCAGCTCTAAGGCAACGTCATAAATTCCGGCGAGGGGATACGGCCACGGTTTTAATCGCTCACCCACCTGGGAACTCCTGAAGGTGCGCCTTTTGGTCTCCTTGTCCGGGGCCATTTCATCGATAATCCCATTCACCGCGTCCCTGACCTGTGCTGCTCGGCGATCACCCAGCAGCCGGACGACTTCCTTAAAATCGGCGGTGTGCGGAGCGTGTGTTATCTGCTTTCCGTCAGGCGTGAATAACAAACCCTGAAATCTCTCCTTCCGGGCGGCCCGTGCTTTAATTGGTTAAGGGGGCTACGGCGCGGCCCCTTCTCCGTTTCAATCTCCCCAGAACTGTTGAGCGATAATGGCATAGAGCATGGCCAACAGTATGGAGATCAAATTCCCCACCAGGAAGTAGTCGTTCGAGATCTTCGTTTTCTTGTCTTCATGGAGACGGGTGCCGATCTTCAGGGCACCGAATGCAATGAGGATCTGTGGGAATCCATGAAGCAGCCCTATGTATAGAACCGCTCGCTCAAGCATGCCCTTGACCACCGATGCCCTGCGTGCAGGGCTGGCCTTCGGCAGGCTAAATGCCCGCTTGAGGAGGGCAAAGATGAGCACGCTCACCAACTCGCCTATGATGAAGATGCCGGTAGCGATAAGGTATTTCATTGATTTCGCTTTCCTTTTGCGGCATCTGCGAGGTCCAGGATGACGGCCTTGGCCATCCTGTATTCCTCGATTAATAGATGTCTCCTCCTCTTCCATATCTGTGACCTGTTCTTATGGTGTCTTGCCGCGACTTCCTCATTGTTCGTGTCCGAGAGCATGTCGGCAATGAGAGAGAAATCCTTTCGAACCCACCGGCCAGTGAGCCCATCGATAACACCGAATAGCCGCGTCAGGTTCTCCGCCAATCGCTTGTCCGGGAGATCGATACAGAACCGCGGCTGCCCCCTGCGCTTATCGGTCAAGAGGGCCCTGGCCTTGGTCAAGCCCGGTCCCATCATCCCATAGGCGACTTCCGTGTTGATGGGGGTCTGAATCTCGCCGTAATCTACTACGTAGCGTATCCCAAAGGCGTTCTGTTTTTTGACTCGTCTTTCCTCAAAGTAGAAGATGCTCTCAACCGCTCCCCGCAGAGACCTGGCGATGCCCTGAAACTCATCACCCAATGTGGTGGTATAGGGGGAGAGGATGGCGGATTTCAGGTCACGATTGCAGGACGCCAAAAGGGCCTTGAGCTGCTGCCGCAGCCGTGTCGCATCCTGCTTTCGGCTTTCGATGACATCCCCCATCACTATGAAGTATTTGGCCATATAGATTCACTCGCGTGAAACAGGTGAAAAAGTATCATTATTAATGATACATAGCTATATGTTACATAAATAGTGAAACATATGGGGACCCAAAAGTCAAGTTTTTAATCGATTTTTAGGCCGTACGCCGAAGCTTGGCAATAGGGTTGCGGTACCCGCTGTGACGGTTGATGGGGTACGGCTTACAGTTGGAACCGCAAGACGAACTTATTCTTGAAATAGTAGGCCAGTATCAGCTCCGTCGGCTTGATACTAAAGATGCTGGCCAGCCTCGCCGAATGCCCGCGAGCAGCTTGCGGGTCAAGAAACAATTCCGCTTTTCCGACCTTAACCTCGAACTTTTCCGGAAACTCTTCGGCTAGTTCCAGGGGCGTCCTTTCTCCCCCGCTGCCGAACTTAGGCTGGTAGATCTCGCCGTTCAATATATTCAATTGCGGGATCGCCTTCAGTCGCTCAAACCATTGTCTTTCTTCATTGGTAACCACATGGTCCTTCGCATCGTGGATGATGGTCATGACGGTCTTGCCCTGTAGCTTCAATCGGCCCGTGTATGTTGAGCGGCCCCGTCGAAGCTGGATATCACCCATGATCTTGGGATATCCCAAGTAGTAGATACCGCCCAACCGGGCCTCATCACTCGTGACCGGCATAGTGACGCAGTGCCAGGCCGGTTTGCCCGCGTATTTTGCCAACAAGAACACTGCTGCCTCCAGGTAGGGCTGGGTTGCCTTATCCATTTCGTAGAAGTCTATGATATAGGTCATGACCAACAATTCATCGGGCATCTCAAAGACTTTTGGCAGCAATGCCCGATAGATGGTTACATCGTTGGTTTCGTAGAAGACCATGACACCGTCGAATTCATGGTAGGTATATCGCGGCTCGCTTTGTTTTTGCGTTGAAACTGTGGAACATCCGAATACGAATAACAAAAATACCGAGAACAACAAAACGCATAGTTTAACAAATGATCCATATCGAGGGGTCATATCTCGCTTTCTCCATGTTCTTTATGGTACCCTGAGCCCATTACCTGACCTTTTATACGTTTTCGTCTCAGGGTTCC
>CAZMFG010000016.1:0-6068 GCA_964565525.1 uncultured Thermodesulfobacteriota bacterium | reverse complement strand
TATGGTACCCTGAGCCCATTACCTGACCTTTTATACGTTTTCGTCTCAGGGTTCCTGTAGAACGTAACATGCCCCTGTATGCTGCCGGGTGTATGTGACAATACAACACTTCTGACCGGGCTGGAGGATAATCTGCTGCCGAAAAAACCCAACAGGCCGTACGATCCACCTGTAATGCTTGTACCATCGATGAGCGTAACGGTAACCTGTTAAAAATACGGTGGCCGCAGGTCTCCAAATGCACCGTATGCGACACAAATGATTAATGCCCCTGCAATAGTCGAAGCTAATGGTTTTTTCATCTTTTTTTGTTGAAAAAACCTTTTACCAGGAGCGCTTTTCTCCGCTTCGACCACGACTATCGGAACGTGGACGAGCTTCATTTACTACAATAGTGCGTCCATTGAGATCTGACCCGTTTAAACCTTCGATAGCAGCGAGAGCTTCCGCTTTTGTTGGCATTTCCACGAACGCAAATCCTCTTGATTCTCCTGTATATCTATCCATGATGATTTTTACATCGTCAACTTTACCATAAGCTTCAAAGGCCTTTCTTAAATCGTCACTATTTGTACTGGTGGACAAGCTTCCTATATAGATATTCATTGTGTTTTTCCTTTCATTGTTAAGTATTTTTTGTGCTGATTATGAACGGCCATTCGAATTTTTTTCTATATATCTCCTTTCTTTTTTAATGTTATACACGAGCGGAGGGGTAGGGCATCCGCTGTGATGGTTGATGAGGTTGTGTGCCTTTTCAATTGTCAACGATAGAGATTTGCCCCCTCCTTCCTTGTTTCCGCCTTTTTCTAGTCTATGGTATCCTGAGCGGACAATAATGTCTAGCTATTTAGTTACTTGTATTTGAATTATGCACATACGTTATGGTTGATGAGCATGTGTGCATTTAAAAAATCGAGCAAGAATGTTTCCTTTGTTTTCCATCATTTTTTTATGGACTTTAGGGTGTAGAGCACGACACCGATGACGCCGAACGTCACTATCCCGACCAGTATTCCATTGGCACAGAGCGCAATAAGCATCTTGTAGCCGCAATTCTCAAAGCAGTTGATGAGGAACGGCCACGAGGGAAACGTCAGGGCAAAAAAATCATCGCGGACGGCAAGGCCGAGGTACCCGACCACGATAATGTAGACTATACAGACTACGAAGGCATAGGTGGTTGTTTTTCTAACCATACGTTTTCATAGGACATTTATGATTTCTTCCCCTTTTAGCACGGAGGACCATATTGACTGATATCAGCCCAGGGGAGAACGGACGGCCTCAAAAAGTTTTTCCTGACATTGTTTAATTTTTCCCCTCTGATTTCAATGCCATTGAGACTGGACGGCCCCATGCCGGCTTTCCAGGCCCAGACAAAGGTCGAGATTTCTCTCGGTTGGAAACCCATGATATAGGCAGCTACCATATCTGTTACCAATGGATTCGTACCGGCAATAATGAGATTCATTTTTACCAATTGTCCTCCATCATAAACAGATGGTCCCTGCCCCTGCATAGCCATGGAAGCATCAATAACAACCAATCCCAGCTTGTTTGCCCGTACCATATCGACAATGGCGGAAGCAGTTCCCGATTCTTCGACCTTTGCCGCCTTCCTGTGCACGGCCGACCGTACGGTTCCATACACTTGCCCCGGATAAACACCGATCAGATTTTTCATCCCCAGCGTTACCGTGGCCAGGCCGTGGGTTTTCATCATCGGCACCGAACAGAGCAGGTCGGTTTCCGTTAAGGAGTGATGCAGGCTGATCTCTTTAAAGACAAAACCATTGGGTATTGCTACTTGTGACATCTCACCGATATGCAGGTTGACTAACGGTATGTGTAACGATTGTGCGAGATCGGAATAACCAAGCTTATCAAAAACGATTTGCTGTATATCGTTCAGCATCCTTGTGTCCATGGTTGCGCACACACTTCCAAAAATGTCTGGACGCAGGTTCGGACCGGCAACGGCAGAGCCTTCGCCTATGGACACATCTTTCCCGGCTTCCATCATTAATTGCGCCAGCGCCTTGATGACACCGGGCTTTGTGACGTCTGAAAAAGTTGGGCTTACCAGATTCGGCTTCAGCAGTATGCGTTCTTTATCCGCCGCTATCGTTTCAATGCCGCCAAGCAGATCTATCGCCTTTCTGACGGCATAATCAATGTTGTCATTCTTGATTTTCACGACACTGACGACCGCTTTTTTTTCTGGAAAGCCTTTGGCATGAGCTCTTTCGAAGATAGAACAGGAGGCTATATTTCCCAACCCCACGGCAGCCCCCCCGGCAGCTAAGGTTTTGATGAAATCTCTTCTGTTTATTTTTTTCATAGCATACTCCTGATGTTATTTACCGCCCCAGGGCCATGCGGCGGCCGCGCAAATTCCAAGGGGGTTATTCCCGCCGGTGACCAGAACGGTCTTATCCTTCAGCCCGGGATCGATCATGAGATCTCCTCCTCCTATATGCCCATGTTGCTCAAGGCATCGATCACCCGCCCGGCGGCCGTGGTCAGCGAAAGGTGTGACGCCTCGAAATGCCGGACGGACTCTCTGAGCCGCTCAAGGAACTGCTGGTATCGGTGCGTTGGCACCTCGCCGGGCTCTTGAATGAGCGCATCGATCTCTTTGAGCAGGATCTGGATGTGCTCCCGAGCCTGGTCGTCAGCCGCTTCGGTCTTCTTGAGCTCGGCATGGAGCTCTTGAATGGTTATCCGCAGTTGTCGTTCTTTCATCTTCGATCTCCTTCTCGATTCAGTTTTTGCAATGACCGGTCATCCTATCCATTGCCACATGCCGGTCCTTGGTTGTTTCAAATCCAGGAAAGTCGGCGCACGGCGTCGAATATCACATAGACACCAATACCCATCACGAAGACCCCGAACGCCAACCTGAGGTAGTGGCCTTTGAGATGGTTTGCGAAGACCGCCCCGAGCCAGGCCCCCACCAATAACGCCGCCGCTACAACCAATGCCCCCTTCAGATCGACACTGTCATGGCGGTAATACTCGATGACGGCGGCAAGCCCCACGGGCGGCAGCAGGATCGCCAGACTCGTGCCGGTGGCCTCATGTTGCGAGAAGCCGAGTAGATAGACGAGCCCGGGGACGATGAGCACGCCCCCCCCGATGCCGAATACGCCGGAGGCGATCCCGGACACGAGTCCGATTATCAGAAGCAAAACAATCATCGTGAGATCCATCAACGTACCTCCTTTTCTCCCCGCGTTTTTTTATTACTCTCAATCTGTTGTGTCGGTTGACGAGGTTTTTTGCATTCTGAATTGTCAAGAATGAAGATGCGACACCTTTTCTTTTCTTGTTCGAATCCTGTTCTCCGAGTCTTCTGTTTTATCGGGAAACAGGTCCAAGATTGCGATTTCAGGGTAGCAGTTAAACCGCACGGGGAATACGGCCCAGCCTATGCCCTTCGAGATGAAAACTCTTGTGCCTTTCGGTGACAACTTGAGCCCACTCGAGTAGTTCTTGTTCTTTACGGGCAACATGGGTGTCCCCAAGAAAGGCACGTTTACTTGGCCGCCGTGCGTGTGGCCGCAGACCATAAGGTCGATACGTTCGCTGTAGGCCGTGTCGGCGGTATCCGGATTGTGCGCCAGGACAATTCTACAGTCTTTCGCCGGGATCTGCCGAAGCAGTTTATCGAGAGGACGGTCGTCTTCCCAGAAATCTCCCGCCCCCGCAAGCCAGATCCTTTGACCGTTCCTCTCAATCTTGGCGACCCGGTGTCGCAAGTCCTGTCCGGTTCGGCTCAGCCAATACTGGGATCTGTCCGTGTTGGCCCAATGATCATGGTTGCCAAGAACCGAGTACACTCCGCCGTCGGCCTTCAGTTCCGACAAGACAGGCCAGACGGTATCGATCTGGCCTGTTGCGTTCCTCTCATGAACATAGTCCCCCGTGCATACAATGATGTCCTTTCCGATGGCGTTGGACTTAGCAACTACCCACCGGATCAGCGTCAGAGGGACGAGGAGACCGTAATGCAAGTCCGTCAAGTGTACAATCCTGAACCCCGAGAAGTGATCAGGAAGGTTGGTAACTGGTATGCGATACCTATTGACACGTATTATGTAACGCTCGATGAAAACCGGATAGGATGCAACGAGTCCCACCGCGCCGGTGGCGCATACCATCTTCAGGAATCGGCGTCTCGTGAATGTGTGAAATTTCGTCATCTCATTCGACTGATGAATACATGGAAAATTCTTTATAAAAGCCTTTTAACATATACTATTTTGAAGACACAGTTGTATTTAGTTATTGTGATCTGTTTTCAAAGCACACTTTAATGCTTGATGAGTTGTGTGTTCTTTTCGTTGTCAATGATAAAGATTTGACCCCTTCTCCTCCTCGAGGTTGTGTGCATTTTGAATGATCAAGAACAACGCAGTGATGCCCTTCCCCTCGGATCCCGATCTATCCCTTCATCAAGTCTGCGAGCAGCCGCGCGTCCTGCTTTACTTTGCGCAGGTCTTCCTCGTTGGGCCGGCCGCGGATATCCCCCAATCTCCCCTGGGTACTTTCCTCCTCCTTGCCGTGAAGCTCCCCCACAATGTACCATTCATCGAGGACGGTGAAGCCCAAGTGCTCAAAGAACTGTCCCGCATACAGCCCTGCCGGTATCACCTCACGGATGCCTGTGTGGGGACCAGAATACGTGCAAAAGATCAACGCGCTCTTCCCCGGCACCGCGGGCGCCCCTTTTTTGACATGTCCCTGCTTATGGTAGCCGGCGAACTTTTCTTTGAGAAACTTATCCATCGGCTGAGGTGGGCTCCATTGATAGGATGGGAAACCGATGCATACCAGGTCATAATCAAAAAAATCGACGTCTCCGGCATCCTCTACCCTCTTGATCAGGCAGTCGGCCCCGGCCTCTTGCAGGCCTTCCTCGATGGCCAAGGCCACCTTTTCGGTGTTGCCGGTATTTGACCAGTAAATGATTATCGCATCCATAGGGTTGTGTGCCTCTGCTTTTTTATCCGATGATCAGCAACGCCACGTAGGGCACGACATTGAAGAACAGCAAGAAGATTTTAAACATGCCGAGGAATGAGTACATGACCACGTCGAACGTCTTCCGGGGGATGGGAAACCATATGCGTTGCGTACGGTACACTAAATCCGGGGCCACTATAAGCATTATAACCCAAAGAACAAACAAGGCACCGTTTATGATTGTGCACCACATAAAGAAAGTTGTCAAAGTCTGAATATCCATGATGAGCCTCCTTTATCTTTCTATATCTTTTTTATAGCATGAGTACGGCCTGTTCAACTACTTTATGATTGATGAGGTTGTGTGCATTCTGAAAATGAAAGAATTCAACAACGTCCTCATCTCTCGGCATCTCTCTTTTAAAGCCATGTTAGGTTTTTTCTGCCATTGCATGTGATGCCAAAATTAACCTAGCTCGTTGTTTTAGATCATCACTTGGTCCATTAATGCCGGGGTTCTGACACATGGCAGTTACATTTTTAATTATTTGTATAGGCGTGATAATGAGACCAAAAGGAATGCCCCACCATCCTAGCAGAAGAGAAGCAATGAGATCAATTGTTTGTTGCTTTGTGGCACATTTTTTACAAAGTAAAAGATCATGTGTTTCATATTTTGTGTAGATAATAACAGAATACACACTGTGTGATTTGTGAATATCTATTGGCCCATGACTTTTACATTTCGGGCATATTCCATTACGCAGCTCATGTGCCAACTGCTCAACATGTTCATTTGGAATTTGCTCAGCAACCCTGTTTATTTTATCTGCCTCGTAACATTTTTTGCTGCAATACCTTCTTTTGCCGTCTTTAACACCACCAAAAAGCACAGAAGTTCCACATGTCGGACATGCCATTGTTCACCCCTTTCTCCGCCTAACAATGTTTATATGGTTTAGGCGATATATGTCAGAACCCAAACCGTGATGGTTGCTGAGGTTGTGTGCATTCTGAATTGTCAAGAATGAAGATGTAATCCCCTACCGCCTACTTGATATTTTTCCCGATTCTCTTTTTGTCCTTGGCCAAATAGA
>CAZMFG010000015.1:14735-24768 GCA_964565525.1 uncultured Thermodesulfobacteriota bacterium | reverse complement strand
TACCTATCGCGGAAAAGGAGATAAAGGATAAGATATCGATCCTCGTGGTTGAAGACGACCACGATTCCCGGCGATTGGTAACCCGTTTCCTGGAAAATTACGGTTACACCGTGACCCCTGCAGAAGATGGGGTCAGCGCCCTCCTTCAGTTAGGCAAAGATACCTTTGACCTGATCATCTCGGATGTAAACATGCCCAACCTGGATGGCTTTAAATTACTGGAGATGAAGGGCCAAAAGGGAATTGAAACCCCTGTGATATTCTTGACATCCCGGTCCGATCCGGAGGATATGAACAGGGGATTGGGGCTTGGGGCCGCCGACTATATCACAAAGCCGACCAAGAAGGATATATTGCTGGCGAAGGTCAAAACCGTCCTTGAAAAAAGATAATAATAAGAGAAAAATAGCACCATGGCTGATGAACTAAAGATAAACGCTGTCTGCAAGGGGTGCGGGAAGCAGCTCGGTGCGGATGAACAAGGCGCTGAATACTGCAGCAGTTGTATGATCGAGCGTGCAGAGGAGTATGTCCCTGAAGCACCGGAAAAACCGCTGATAAAACGGGAAAGGAAAAGCAGGGCATGGCTGGTGGTGCAAGTAACCATCATCGTGATCGGTCTTGCCGTCATAGCATTGCAAACCCCTCGGTTGACTGCTGCTTTAAAAGAAGACCAGCCCCTTAGATACGGCACGTATGCTACGGATGAGCAGGCCGATCAGTGCATCGAGAACCTCTGGCAGATATCCAGGATGCTGCAAGACGGCAAGAAACCTCCCGCCGATATGGTCTGTCCGATCAGCAACAAGCCCTATGAAATAAGGGAATCAGGGGCGGATATCGTAGTACGCTGTCCTAATCCAGAGCTGCATGGATGCAAAGAACTGAGGGTAAGCACAAGGCACCCTGTGCCTGAGATAAGCAAATGAGACGACACAAACAGGACCAGCGAGGATTTACCCTCATAGAGCTGGTGATGGTCATCACCATGGTCGGTGTGTTGGCATCCATCGCTACTCCTTCGTATCTTAATTACCTCCAGAGGGCGCGCGCAACGCAATGCCATGTAGACAGGGGTGAGCTGCAGAACATCGTTATCCAATATTATCACGACCATTCCGGTGCCGAGCTTCAAAATCTGCGACAATTGGTGGATGAGGGATATCTGAGCAGCGAGCCCGATTGTCCCTTGGGAGGGGAATACGTACTAATTCCGGCGGCACTCGTTCGTTCTGAATATCCGGTCGTGGCGTGCTCGATGCATTATTTGCCGGAACTCATATCGGAGCCCGAGCCAGAGCCGGAACCCGAGCCAGAGCCGGAACCTGAACCGGAACCTAAGCCTAAGCCGAAACCTAAACCCAAACCGAAGCCTAAACCAAAACCTAAAAAGAAATAATCAAGGGCAAAGGGGCAGCCTTACATGGACATCCCCTTTTCCTTCCAGGAGAAGTGAATTTTTACTTGAAAGCCTTCTTCATGGGGGACCCCTTTTTTACTTTCTTGGCCGCGTCGAAGAAGTCTTGACGAACCATCCGGGCAATGATGAAAAGGATCACTAAAATCACGACCGCGAATCCCACCACCCATGTCTTATTATTCCCTGTCACATAACAACCAAGTCAATACACCAAGAAAATAGCCGCGAAAACCGGATAGCGAGGGATGTTACGACGGATGCGATCAAGAACGGCGGAGTAATCCTTCCCGCGTTTGTAGGCTACTGGGTTAAGGGTGACAGCCAGTCGTTTGTGCTTCAAGAACACGAGAATGAAAACCACAGTGTAACACAGTGCCCATCGATCGGGCCGGTTGAAGAAGAACACCGCTCCGATGCCTACGGCAGCTATGGCAAAATCCACGCAGTACTGTTCGAGGGAGCTACTGGGGGCATCGTAACTTAAAAAGTTAACGTAGCGCCACCAGAAGTAGACCATCAGTACGAACGTGCAGAAATTTAAGACATAGAAGTACTGTACCCCGCTGCGCTGCATAGTCTGGTAGACGCCCACTGCGAGCGCAACTCCATTCGTAATGCTGGCGAAGGTCAGTGCTGTTGCTCGGAGGTATTTTAACTGTTCGCTCACCGTTTGGCTACCGCCCTATATTCCCCGATCCTTTTCGCTGGAGAAAAATAGCCGAGTCGACTCTAGAGAGCCAGGCATTTCTCGGCAACGCCTATAAAGCTTTTCAACTAAAATGTGAGTTTTTCACGGTTGAAATGATAATTTTCTGCCGAGAAAATCTCGCCCTTGTGCCAGCCAAATCCATACTAGTAGTATAGTGGAGTAGCTCACAAAAATTGAGTATAGCGCTTTTGAAGGGGGTTTAAAAGGCCTTTGAGCGACTTCTCACATACCGCCTTTTCCCATTGAACTCCCATCTCCCTCACGCTATAATAACTGTTCAGCATTTTTTTGGAGTTTATCCCTAAGTATGAAGATCCTTCTGATTTCACCGGAACGCGAAAGGAAAAAGGAGGAAGACTTCCTCTTCCGCCTCGGTTTCCTCAACCTCCCCTGTGTGGCTGCCGTGACCCCTCCGGATTACGAGGTGCGGATCGTGGACGAGGCCTACGAATCCGTTGAGTTCGACGAGAAGGTCGACTTAGTGGGGATATCCGCACAGACCCCGGTGGCCCCCCGAGCCTATCAGGTTGCGGCGGAATTCCGCAAAAGGGGTATCCCGGTGGTCATGGGTGGCGTGCACGCCAGCGTCCTCCCCGAGGAGGCCCTGCAACATGTGGACGCAGTGGTGATCGGTGAGGCAGAGGGGGCATGGCCCCAGGTCCTGGAGGACTTTCGCCGCGGCAGACTGCAGAAGATATACCGATCCAATGGATGGATTGCGGGAAACGAAATACCCTCGCCGAGGAGGGAGCTGTTAAACCCTCGTCACTATTTCCCCCTTAAACTCTTGGAGACGACCCGTGGCTGTCCCCATCGGTGCGACTTCTGCCAGGTATCGCGTTTCTTCGGCAACCGGTATCGAACCCGCCCTCTCAAGGAGATCGCCAGGGAACTTGAGGCCATGTTCGGACCTGGCCCGGTCATGCCGCCGGGGGCCAAACGGCTCCTCTCTCTTATCAGCAAAGACCTCCCCTATTTTTTGAAGCGGAGGCTCTTATATCTCATCGATAATAATGTAGTTTCAAATAAACAATTTGCCATAAAGTTACTCTCCCTTTTGGAAGACTATGATCTTCTGTGGTGGGGGCATGCCCCGGTCTCCATTGCCCAAGACGATACACTCCTCAAGCGCTTTGCCGCCAGCGGCTGCATCGCCGTCAATATCGGTTTTGAATCCCTCTCCCCTACAAACCTCAAGCGCATAAAGAAGGGGTTCAACAAACCCTCACAGTACCAAGAGGCGATCAAAAAGATCCACGACTATGGCATGGGGATCATGGGGACCTTTATCGTGGGCCTGGATGACGACGATCCTGGCGTATTCCAGAGGACCATAGACTTCATCGTAGAGAACAAATTGGATTGGGCCTTGGCCTTTATCATGACCCCCTATCCCGGCACCGAGTCCTTTGAGCGACTGGAGAGAGAAGGGAGGATCCTGCACCGCGACTGGGAGCGATACGATTCCCTCAACGTTGTCTATCAACCACTCCTGCTAAGCGCAGAAGAACTGGAGCGGGGTATGCGGCGGATATGGAAGGAGGTCTTTTCCCTGAAATCCATCTTCCACAGAATCATCAAATCCCCTCGCATCCACCCCCTTTTTTACCTCCCCATGAACTGGGGTTTCCACCGGCTTACGAAGAACTGGTAGCCTTTTCAAATAATCCGATTCTATGGTAGGATGAATAAGATAAACCGCCAGAGGTCAATGAAGAAAAGCATGGAAAAACGATACCAAGGGCAGACATGATGAATGTCCTCCTCTTTCAGATCACCCTCATACTTTATCTCTGCGGCACCATCGCCTATCTCATTTATATCTTATCCTCTCGCGCAAGGGCCGCCTGGGCTGGGAGATACCTGCTGGGGGTGGGTTTTATCACCCACTGTCTGACGTTCATTGTGAGATATGTCGAAGGGGGCCACCCCCCGATGGTCAACCTCCACGAATCCCTCTCCTTCTTCGCCTGGATGGTAGTCGGATTCTTCTTGCTGTTGCGCTATCAGTATAAGGATAAGGTCGAGGTTCTCGGGGCTTTCGTCGCCCCCCTGGCCCTGCTGCTGGTCATCTGGGCCGCAGCGCTGCCCAAGGAGATCCTCCCCCTCCCCCCTGTTCTCAAGAGTTGGTGGCTCCCCATCCACGTCACCTTTGCCTTTCTGGGAGACGCCATCTTTGCCCTGGCCTTCTGCGCCGGCGTGATCTACCTCATTCAGGAGAGACTCGTCAAATCGAGGCGTATAGGAACCCTTTCGGGACGACTGCCTTCTCTGGAGGTCCTCGATGAGATCAATTATCGCGCCTTGACCATCGGGTTCCCCCTCCTCACCATAGGAATCGTCACCGGTGCCGTATGGGCCGAGTATGCCTGGGGGTCATACTGGAGTTGGGACCCCAAAGAGACTTGGTCCCTTATTACGTGGCTGCTCTACGCCGCCCTCCTGCACCAGCGCCTGACGGTGGGGTGGCGGGGTAAAAAGGCCGCCATCATGGCCATCGTTGGATTTGGGGCAGTGCTGTTCACCTTTTTGGGGGTCAACCTTCTGATGGAAGGTCTTCATACCTATTCCGAATGGTTCAGGTGATCCATGAAGGAGGTTATTCTCGTCGGATTGAACCACCGCACGGCCCCCGTAGAGATCAGGGAGGTAATCTCCTTTCCAGAGGAGGACCTGGACCGATATGTGCGGGCGCTCCAAAACCTCCCCAGCATTGCCGAGGGGCTTATCCTCTCCACCTGCAACCGCGTGGAGATTTGTGCGGCTACCAGAGATCCACGGGGGGGGATCGAGGAGATCAAGGGCTTCCTCGCACAACAACACAATCTCCCCCTGCCGGAATTTGAGGACACCCTCTATGTCCTGCAAGGTGAGGAGCTTGTGAGGCATATTTTCCGGGTGGCCTCCAGCCTCGACTCTATGGTGGTGGGGGAACCTCAGATCTTGGGCCAGTTAAAAGGGGCCTATCGCACGGCCCACGCGGCACGGACCACCGGCGCCCTGTTGAACAAACTGCTTCACAATGCCTTCTCCGTGGCCAAGAAGGTGCGGACCGAGACCAGCATCGGGAACCGGGCGGTCTCGGTCAGCTTTGTCGCGGTGGAGTTGGCAAAGAAGATCTTTGCCCGCTTGGAGGGGAGAGATGTCTTGATCGTCGGGGCGGGAGAAATGTGCGAGTTGGCCGCTCAACACCTGGTCCGCGGGGGTATCACAAAGGTCCTCGTAACCAACAGAACGTGGGAGCGGGCCATGGAATTGGCCGAACGATTCCATGGGGAGGCGATCCCGTTTTCAGAACTCCCTCATGCCCTCGTCCGGGCTGATATCGTCATCAGCTCCACCGGTTCACCGGACTTTGTGGTGAAAAAAGAAGAGGTTTCCTCAATAATGAAAAGGAGAAAGAACAGTCCCCTCTTCTTCATCGATATCGCCGTACCGAGGGACATCGAGCCACAGATAAACACCATCGACAATGTCTACCTCTACGATATCGATGACCTGCAGGAGGTGGCGGAGGCAAACATCAAGGATCGCCAGCACGAGGCCCGCAGGGCGGAAGCGATCGTGGCGACCGAGGTGGAAAAGTTCTGCCTCTGGTATCAATCCCTGGAGGCGGTGCCGACCATCGTCTCGTTGCAAAAGAAAGTGGAGGAAATACGTGAAAAGGAGTTGGCAAAGACCCTTGACGCTCTCCCAGAACTCTCGGACAAGGAAAAAAAGGCCATGGAGGCCTTCTCCGAGGCCATCGTCAAAAAGATTATCCACGGCCCTATCACCCTCCTGAAGAAAACAGGCCCGAACTCCGAAGGGGAGACATACGTGGACGTGGTGAAAAAGCTCTTCCGGTTAGATGAGGAGTAGATTGGCATGAGCGCACAGCCCTTTTTATGCATCCCTATACGATCTATCGCCGCTCTCGTAGTCCTCTGTTTCCTCGCGTCGGTCTTGCTCCCCGTATCGACGAGTGCCTCTATGACCGTGGAGGAAGAAAAGGATCGGGGGGACAAACTGGCTATAGAGATTCAGCAAAAAGTGAACATGGTCAATGACCCCCTTATCAAGGAATATGTGGACAAAATCGGCAGACGCCTCGTTAAAGAGGCCCATGATCAACGCTTTCACTACCGTTTTTATGTGTTCAAGGAACAAGAGCCCAATGCCTTCGCCATCCCAGGAGGGCATATCTTTGTCTCCAGTGGCTTAATCAGCTTGGTGGATACCGAAGACGAACTGGCCGGGGTCATCGGCCACGAGATCGCCCATGGTGTTCTGAGGCATATCGACAAGGCAATAGCTCGGGCCAAGCGTCTTTCCCTCGCTACCCTGGCTGCCGTCATCGCGGGGGCCTTCCTCACGCAAGACGCCAAGAGCGCCGCAGCCCTGAGCACCAGCGCCATGGCCATGGCTCAATCTCTGATGCTCAAGTACACGAGGGAGAACGAGGTAGAGGCGGATCAAAAGGGGATGAAATACATGACTGATGCCGGCTATGACCCCCATGCCATGGTAGTCTTCCTCAAAAAGATCTATCGCTGGCAGCGGTTTACCTCACCGGAGGTCCCCACCTATCTCGCCACCCACCCGGGAATCGCTGATCGAATTACCTACCTATCGGACACCTTCATGACCACCCCCAAATCCCTCACGCCACACCCATGTGCATGCGGGGATCTCAAAAAGATCCAGATACAGCTCTTCCTCAAAGCACGGGGAGGAACGGAAGGAATTACCACGTTCTCTTCCCTGCTGCGGGAAAGTCCAGGGGATGTAAATACACTCTACGGTCTGGGGACTGCTTATACCATGGTGGGGAGGAACAAAAAGGCCATATACTATTTATCTGAGGCCCTGAAGACCTCCCCACAGGACGAATATATACTGCGTGAGCTGGGTATAGCCTATTTCCAGGCACAAGAGATAGACAAGGCCCTCGATGCCCTGCAGACGGCCTCACATGCCTTCCCGCACGACACCGTCATCCTTTATTATCTGGCTCAGGGGTATGAGGAAAAAAGACTATGGGAGGATGCCCTTTCATTCTATCAACAGATCCTGGAAAGAGACCCCGCTCGGGTGGAACTATATTACAACCTGGGAGTGGTCTATGACAAAAAGGGACTCTTAGGCCCAGCGCATGAATATTTCGGTCTCTATTTCAAAGACAAAGGCCAGCTGGAAACCGCCCTGTTCCACTTTAGAAAGGCCCTGGAATATACCCAGGACGGGAGAAAAAAGAGACAATTGGAGAAGCTTATCACAGAATCTGGGGGATAGACACGTAACATATCCATTATCCCACCATCGCATTGACGCTAGCAGAGTTGATTCAATCCGCAGGTGAGGACCTGTCCCAGACGCGTCCCACTCCGGTATATAGTGACCCCCTTACAGCCCATGCGATACGCCGAGACAAAGGCCTCCCGTACATCGTCCTGTGTGGCATCAGGGGGAAAATTTATGGTCTTGGAGACGGCGTTGTCGGTATGCCGCTGAAAGGCGGCCTGCATCTCGATATGCCGGGCAGGGGGGATCTCAAAAGCGGTAACGAAGATTCGTCGTACATGAGGGGGGACCTCAACCTCTGGCCCCAAGAATCCTGTTGCGCGGAGGGTCTCCTCCCATTCAGGACGCCAAAACCCCATCTCCTTGCTCATACGTAAAAAGATCGGGTCTGTCTCAAAAAGTTTCATATCCTCTAAGGCCCTCCTGGTGTGGCTGAGGGCGAACAAGGGCTCGATTCCCGAAGAGCAATTGGCGATGATGCTGAGGGTCCCGGTCGGAGCGATCGTGGTGACCGTAGCGTTCCGCAGGGGAGGTTTTCCTTCCAGGGCATAACAGCTCCCGGTAAAGTTCGGAAAGGGTCCGCGCCGTTCAGTCAGTTCCCGGGAGGCCTTATGCCCCTGCTCCTGCATGAATTGCATTACCTCTTCCCCTAATTGCACCCCCTCTTCAGAATCGTAGGATTTCCCCATGAGGATAAGAAAGTGCGCGAACCCCATCACCCCCAGGCCGATCTTGCGGTTTCCCCGGCTGACCTGTGCGATCTGCGGCAGAGGATAGTGGTTTACTTCGATGACGTTGTCGAGAAAACGGACTGCGAGGCGCACCGTACGCTCGAGTTTCGCCCAATCGATACGGGGACCCGCCGCGCCGTCCTTGACCATGTGCACCAGATTGATGGAGCCCAAGGTGCAGGCCTCATAGGGGAGGAGTGGCTGTTCACCACAAGGATTGGTACTTTCGATGGGGCCCAGGTGGGGCGTGGGGTTTGCCTCATTGATGTGATCGAGAAAAACGATTCCCGGCTCCCCGCTCTCCCAGGCGCATTCCACAATGAGGTCGAAGATCTCTCTGGCCTCAACCGTTGCGACAACGCGCTTC
Source organism: uncultured Thermodesulfobacteriota bacterium (assembly GCA_964565525.1). GTDB lineage: Bacteria > Desulfobacterota > B13-G15 > B13-G15 > RBG-16-54-18 > JAFGNJ01. Next base: position 16,258 of record CAZMFG010000015.1, on the reverse strand, counting down.
GTGCACGGATCGATCAGGTCAAAACCCCTTCCCCCGTCTAAGGCCTCCATGAATGCATGGGTGATCCCCACCGAGAGATTAAAGCTGGTGAGCTCGTGTGGGTTCTGTTTGGCCGTGATGAATTCCATGATATCGGGGTGATCGACCCTCAAAATTCCCATATTGGCCCCCCGGCGGGTTCCCCCTTGTTTGATCACCTCTGTGGCCATGTTGAAGACCCGCATAAAGGAAACAGGGCCGCTGGCCACGCCACTGGTGGTCGAAACGACCGCGTTTTTGGGGCGCAGGTGGCTGAAGGAAAAACCCGTCCCCCCACCACTCTGGTGGATAAGGGCCGTGTCCTTGACCGCCCCGAAGATGGACTCCAGGGAGTCTTCTACCGGAAGGACGAAACAGGCGGCCAACTGACCCAACTCCCTACCGGCATTCATCAGGGTGGGGGAATTGGGGAGAAACTCCAGTGCGGTCATCATCTGATAGAAGGCATCTGCCTGCTCTTCGCCCTTCGCCTGATGATCAAAGAACGCTTCTGCCGAGGCGACATGGTCGGCCACCCGGCGAAACATCTCCTCAGGGGACTCTGTACAGTTACCCTCATGGTCTTTTTTTAGGTAACGGGCCTCGAGAATGCGGAGGGCGTTGTTATCCAGTTTTAGTGCCATCATTCCACTCGTCTCGTTTTTGGCAAAATATCCTCCTGAATCATTTTACCAGTTTCAGTGCCTCCCTGAACTCTTGGGTCCCCGCCTTTCCTAAAAGCTCATAAATCACCATCTCGGTGGACGTGATCGTAACGCCGGCTTGGCGCATGCGGCCAAGGGCGACCTCCCGATTGTGAAGAGATCTGGAAGAAACGGCATCACTCACTACATGTACTCTGTGGTTAACAAGGGCATGCAGTGCCGTCTGCGCCACGCAGATGTGCGCCTCGATGCCGGCGATGATGAGGGTATTCCTGCCCAATTGGTCTACGTGCTCGGCAAAGGCGGGGGACTCAAAGCAGTCAAATTCCAATTTTATGTTGGGTTGTAGTGCCTCCAATTCCGCACGGATCTCAGGGGTTGTCTCCCCGAGGTTCTGCTGTTCCGTGAGGATAATCGGCAGTCCGATCATGCGGGCGAACGTAACGAGCTTGAGGGTATTCTCAATCACCCGCTCCTTTTCCGCCATGACCGACAGGAGCCGTTCCTGTATGTCGATGACGACTAAAAGGGCGTCTGCACCCCTGAGCAGGGGGCTTGGGGATGAATGCATATTTTTCATATAGAAGTCGCCTTGATTCCTCAAACCTCAACGCATTTACTTCAACTGTTTCTTGAGTCCCTTTATCACATCTTTCCCGACCTGCTTTTCCGCCTCCTCTGTGGCGGATTTTTCGAGGTCCTCTAATTCCTTTTGGCCTGCTTCTGTCGCTGCCTTCTCAACCGTCTTCAAGGTATCACCCACATCTGCCTTGAGCGAGTCTAAATCGAAGTTGGCAAGCTGGGCGATATCCGTCTTCTGAAGGGCGCGCACGATAATAA
>CAZMFG010000015.1:6184-14635 GCA_964565525.1 uncultured Thermodesulfobacteriota bacterium | reverse complement strand
TCGAAGTTGGCAAGCTGGGCGATATCCGTCTTCTGAAGGGCGCGCACGATAATAAGATTGACCAGCTCCTTGGGGTCGGTTATGTTCCGGTAGACCTCATCGATCCCGATGGTGAAGGTCTTGGTGAAGGGCTTCGCACCCCACGAATAATCCTTGTAGGTGACCTTCTCGATCTTCAAGACAAGCGTATCGATGACCACCTGCGGTGCCTTCTTCTCCTTTTTTGCCTTTTCCTGCTCAACGGGCTTTTTACCCTTTTGTTGCTTCTCACTCACCGATTTCAAAGCGGCGATGTTGAGTTTGCGCTCTTTGTTGCGCACCACCATCAGTTCCTTGAGATCTAATACAATGGTTTCAACGTGCGCTCCCCCTTTGAAGAACGAGGCGAGTTCGACGTCGACGAGGAACTTAGGTATATCGATCATCACCTTGTCGGGAAATCCAGCGGGATTCAGCAATCGCATATCAGTGATATCCACCTTAGATGCCAATAGCCCCACGTCCATATCCCCTATGGCAAACTCCAACCCCGTCGCCTTTTTCGTCTCCCCCTCAACAGCCGCCTTGATGAGGACGTTTTTAAAAACCAGGAGCAGGACAACCACACCGATAATGATCACAACTGCAATGCCGAGCTTTTTCATCGTAGCGCCTCCACTTATTTGTTAAATATGGGATTATTTTGTTTACAAAAACCCCTTCCGCCGCATGAGTATCGTACCATAGAGCTTATGCTTGGGCAATAAAAAGGCCCCATCGGGGCCCGATCTGCACATACGGTAGCTTTGATATGTTGGAGTGTGTAATTAATGAATGTCAATAGTGACCCCGAAGGTCTCCATGAATGTATTCTCAATGTGGGAAGCTTCCATCTCATAGACCGTCACCGTCTCGGCAGCACCATAGGATTGAGGATCTATTGTTCCTCGCTCCATAGTCTGGAAGTAATGGGTTATTTCATGTGCGATTATGGATTGCTGTTTGTGTGGCTCCATAAAGTCTCCCACATAAATGACTTTGGTTTTTGGATCAAAGAGCCCAAGAAGCTCCTTGAGATATCGGTCCCTAATGTTATGTGCCTCCTCATGCCCATATATTTTTGCCCAACGCTCGAGCGATTGCTCAGTAGCTTTATTGAAAATTCGTTGTAGTGCCTCCTGAGGAACGATCAAAATTGCCGGCATCGGATAATCTGTTGTAATTTCAAGCTCATTGGCTACCCAATTAAATATCTCTTCATGAGAAAGGCCGAACGCCGGTCCTGAATAGATTATGATGGGTAAAGCCAGCAAGAGTATGAGTATGTTCAATATCTTATTTTTCGATCTCATCTGTCTTCTCCTGAATGTTCAAATTTTACGCACACTTTTGTTGTGCACATTGGATGCCAATTGCTTGCATGCTAATGGCATTTCTAAGGTATTAATTTTAAAAATGATTTAAGTTGCCTGGCAGGATAATCAATGGGAATGCAATATACGAAAGACTCGATTTGCCTTAAAAAGTGACAAAAATCGTCACTCTCAAAGGATCGCCCTATGATTAGGTGATGTGTGGAAAATAGAGGAAGAAATGGGTTTGCCCTTTATTTTTCCTCCTATGGAGAAAAACTAAAGGGGTCAAGTCTTTGATTGAACGTGGGTTCGGTCGTCTGTGATATTTTCATCACAGACAGTCCCTTCATTCAAACGTAGACTTGACCCCTTCTGCCCCTCAACCCCTTAGCCTTCCCGCTATTTTCAAGGAGTCTTGTATCACATTTTGCAATTAAATTTTTGATCTATCTTGCCTTTTTTTTGACATATTTCGGCTTTTTTAAGGTGAGGATGAAAAACAGGGGTAGATCGTGCATTTCATTGACTGCCTGATGCCAATTATACGGGTTGTCTGAGGTGCAAAGGGTCTCCAGAGGTGAGACAAATCATACACGAGGCCCCTTCTCTTACGGAAGGGGCCTCGTGTGAATGCGCCTAGGAAATACCGTTCATAAGGGAGAGTTTCCCCTCCCCCCTCTCTATTCCGCTTTCAGCTTCTTACACTCCTCAGTGAAGGGGGGGATCACCTTGAAGAGATCATCCACCACCCCGTAGTCCGCCTTCTTGAAGATGGGGGCCTCGGGGTCCTTGTTGATGGCCGCGATCACCTTGGATGTTCCCATCCCCGCCAAGTGCTGTATAGCGCCGGAAATACCGGCGGCGATATACAGATTGGGGGTGACCACCTTACCGCTCTGTCCCACCTGATCCGATTGGGGGCGCCATCCGGCATCGACCGCCGAGCGGGAGGCACCCACCACGCCCCCTAATATATCGGCCAGCTCCTCTAAGATTGTGTAATTCTCCGGACCCTTCATGCCCCGTCCGCCGGAGACGATGATCTCCGCCTCGGTCAGGTCGGGCTTCTCGCCCCCGGTCTTGACGACCTCCTTCACGTGTACCATGAGATCCTCGGATGTTACGGCCGGCGTGATCTTTACCACCTCCGGCTTGCGCGAGGTATCGGGCGCCGCAGCCGTCATGACATTGGGGCGTATGGAGACCATCTGTGGGGTGGTATCGGCAAAGACCACGTCCGCGTAGACCTTCCCCGAAAACATCGGCCTGCGAACCTGCAATCCGCCCGTTTCATCGAGGCCTATGTCCGTACAATCAGTGGCAAGCCCTGCCCCCAATCTCCCGGCCACCCGCGCGGAGAGGTCCTTGCCGTTTATGCTGGCCCCGAACAAAACGATGGAAGGCTCTTCCTGTCGCACCAGGTCACAGAGGGCCTTGGCAAAGCCGCCCGTCGTGTACGTGCCGAGTTCATCCGCCTCTATACAGTACACCTTGTCCGCCCCATAGGAACCTACGATGGATGCCATCGCTTCTACCCCCGATCCAATTAAGACCCCGCAGAGCGGCTCCCCTTTCTTTTCGGCCAGCTTTTGTGCCGCGCCCAAAACCTCAAAGGTCACCTTTTTTACCTTGCCGTCCTTATGTTCCGCATAGACCCAAATTCCTGCCATGATATCCGCTCCTCTCGTTCATCCGCAGCGTGTTAAATCACTTTCGCCTCTTCCCTGAGGAACTTGGCCAAATTCACCGCCTTCTCCTCAGGGGTATCCCCTGCGACGATCTTGCCGGCCTGTCGCAACGGGGGGAGTGAAAATTTCGATACCGTTGTCAAAGCCCCCTGTTTCCCGACCTCCCCTTCACCGAGACCCACATCAGCCAACGCAATCGGCTTGAGTTCTTTTTGCTTCGCCTTCATGATGCCCGGCAGGGAAGGATAGCGTGGTTCGTTCAATCCTTTGGTCGCACCGAAGACCGCCGGCAGGGGGACTTCCAGCACCTCTATCCCCCCCTCGATTTGCCGGTGTACCGTCGCCTGTTTCTTGTCCGCCGAGAGTTCAAATTGGACAATCCCCATAACGGAAGGAAGACCTAAGAATTCAGCGAGGATATTACCCACCTGAAAGGAATCATCATCAATTGCCCGCAGTCCGCAGAGGATGAGATCGTAGGTCATCCCCTCAATGGCCTTGGCCAGCGCCTTGGCAGTTACATACGCATCACCTCCGAGGAAGGCGGGGTCATTGAGGTGTACTGCCTTGTCCGCACCCATGGCCAGGCCCGTCCGGATGGACTCCCCCGCCCGCTCGGGACCCAGGGTGACGATGGTGACGGTCCCCTCTCCCGCCTTTTCCTTGATCTTGAGGGCCTCCTCCATCGCATATTCGTCATAGACATTTATCACGAACTTGATTCCCTCGTCGTTGATAGCGGTGTTGTCGGCGGTCGGCCTGATCTCCGCCTCGGTGTCGGGCACCTGTTTTAAACAGCAAATAATCTCCATTTGTTCCTCCTCATAGAACAATATACTCAGGCGTAATGGGTAAAGCCCGAGAAAAAAATATCCCTTACCTAATCATAATAGCACTGTCCAGTCAAGCCTCTTTTCTCATTTTCCCGAAGATTTCTTATCCTGTAAATCCTAGTATTTTACTAGGAAGGATTAAAAGTAAGTGAAAAATTTCTCTTGACAAAGAGAGAAATCAATGATTAGTATAAGTTGGGTTATTGAGAGGGATCGCCCTCGAGACCGCAAACGATGTATAAAGATTACCATACGTTAGTTTAAAGAAAGATTGTCGTCGGCGGACAATACGCCGACACACCGGAAGCATGAGATACAAAGCAGGCATGTCGATGGAAAAACGGTAGATAATTTAGGACTAAAATTCCAAACATTTTATGTGAAAGGGTATACCGATGCAAATCGTAGTATGTGTCAAACAGGTACCTGATACTACCCAGGTTAAAGTCGACCCCAATACCGGCACGCTGATTCGAGAAGGGGTACCCTTCATTATAAACCCCTTCGACACCCATGCCGTGGAAGAAAGTCTGCGGCTAAAGGACGCATATGGCCTCAAGGTAACAGCGATTTCTATGGGGCCTCCGAGTGCCGACGAGACCTTGCGCAAGACCGTGGCACTGGGGATCGACGAGGTTGTTCTGTTGAGCGACCGTGCCTTTGCCGGGGCCGACACCTGGGCAACGAGTGCAGCCTTAGCTGAAGCCATAAGGCGGCTTGCCCAAAAAGAAGAGGTAATCATAGTGATGTGCGGCAAGCAAACCATTGACGGCGACACCGCTCAGGTGGGGCCGGGAATCGCGAGCCGTTTGCACTACTACCAGCTCACCTTGGTAGACCGTATCGACGATCTGGATCTCAAGGCCAAGCGGATTCGCGTGCGGCGCAAACTGGAAGGCAGGCACGAAATCGTGGAGGCACCGCTTCCGGCCATGCTCGCGGTCGTACGAGAAATCAATCACTGCCGCTATCCTACCGTACCCAGGCGAATGATGGCGGAGGATGCGGAAGTAACGTTATGGGACAATAACGTCTTACAAATGGATCCCAGTACCATCGGCCTTAAGGGCTCCCCTACCCAGGTGCGCAAGATCTTCTCACCGGAGAGGGTGAAAGGGGAGATAGTGGGCGATGGCCTCAATGCCCCTGAGGAAGCGGCCAATTTACTGGTGGATGCAATGATTGAAAAAAACTTCCTGTCTTTGTGATAAAAAATAGATCATGGTGTACTTTAAAAACTTGTAAGGAGAAAAGTTAAACAATGACTGAGAAGAAAGAGAAAAAAAAGAAAACAAAGAAACCCCGTGGCGTAGCCCGATTGATTCCCGGCAAGTGTATTGCCTGCGGCGCCCGGTGCGAGGCCGCCTGCGCGAAGGAGGCCGTCACCATGAACGACCAGGGCGAACCGATCATCGATGAAGAAAAGTGCATCGGCTGTAATAAGTGTATTAAGGTTTGTCCCTCCGAGGCCCTTGAAATCTATTACACCCCGGAAGAGTTGAAGATCCTTGCTGCATTGGAGAAAGAGAAGGGGGCCGAGGCGGACGTTGAGGAGGTAGATGAAGAGGAAGCCCGGATTGCAGCCAAGCTTAAGGAGTACACAGACGTCTGGGTATTTGTCGAACAGACCGAGGGCGAGGCGGCAACGGTGTCATGGGAGTTGCTGGGAGTGGGCACCAGACTGGCTCAAGCGCTCGGGGTGCAGCTCTGCTCCGTTGTGGTCGGCAGCAAGGTGGAAGCGTTGAGTCACGAATCATGTGCCTATGGTGCCGCTGCATCGTACTTGGTGGACGATCCAGTCTTTCTCAACTACCGGACCGAGGCCTATCGGGATGCCGTGTGCCATCTGGTGAAAAAGTATAAACCCCAAATACTCTTGATCGGCGCAACCGGGCTGGGAAGAGACCTGGCTGGTGCCGTGGCCACAAAACTGGCGACCGGCCTCACCGCGGATTGTACCGGCCTGGATATCGATAAGCACGGCTTCCTCTTGCAGACGCGCCCTGCCTTCGGGGGCAACATCATGGCCACCATTGTCACCGAACGCCATCGACCGCAGATGGCCACTGTCCGGCCGCACGTGATGCCCATGCCGGAAAAAAATACCTCGCGCAAAGGAAAAATCATCCGTGAGTCCCTGAAGGTGGACAAAGAAGATCTCGCCGTCAAGGTGTTGGAAATCATCCACGATGCCAAGGGTAAGGACGCCGTCGATGTGACGGCGGCGGAGATCATCGTCTCCGGTGGTGCCGGCATGCAGTCCAAGGAGAATTTCGCCATCCTGCAGGAATTGGCCGATGAGATAGGAGGGGTCGTGGGGGCCTCACGCAGGGCGGTAGACGCCTGTTGGATGCCTTCTGAATGTCAGATAGGGCAGACCGGCAAGACCGTCGGCCCGAAGATCTACATCGCATGCGGCATCTCGGGCGCCATACAGCACCTCGTGGGTATGCAGGGTTCAGATGTCATCATCGCCATCAATAACGACAGACATGCGCCCATCTTCGAAGTCAGCACCTATGGCATCGTTGGGGACGTCTTTAAGGTAGTCCCCGCCATCACCCGCCGCATCAGAGAACTGCGAGCACAGAAATAGGGAGGAGACATGCTTCCGACACGGGAAATATTTTGGAACGTAGGAAATGTGAGGGTGCTGACCTATATCATTGCAGTCGCTCCCGTCTTTATCTTTGCCTATGGCCTCTATAGACGGATCCGACTCTGGCGATTGGGCGGAGCTGAACCGAGGTTCGACCACCTCTGGATAAGGATTCGCTCCTTCATCACCTATGCCCTGGGGCATGCCCTTATCCTGCGGGATAGGTATTCGGGGTTCATGCACCTGCTCATCTTCTGGGGTTTTGTGGTCCTCTTTCTGGGGACCGCCACTATCGTGGTTCAGGAGGACTTCGTTCTCCCCATTTGGGGGAAGACCTTTTTCCATGGGGATTTCTATCTCTACTACTCATTGAGCCTCGACGTCTTCGGCCTCCTGGCCATCATCGGGGTGTTGTTGGCCATGGTGCGCAGGTATATCGAAAAACCGGAACGATTGGACAACAAGGCGGATGATGCCGTTGCCCTGGTCTGGTTCCTGGTCGTCCTGGTAACGGGGTTTCTCGTGGAGGGGGCGCGCTTGGCAGCCGAGCTCCCCCCCTGGGGGAATTGGTCGCCCGTGGGGTGGGGCATCGCCTCCCTCTTCAGCGGAGCAAGCACCGAGGGGATGAAAGTTACGCACCGAGCCCTGTGGTGGGGTCATCTCGCCGTATCCTTCGGCTTTATCGGCTATATCACCTATTCAAAGCTCCTGCACATGATCTCTTCGTCCATGAGCATCTTCTTCAGGAATCTGAATCCGCGCGCCGCCCTGCGGCCTATCGAACACACGAAAGAGGCAAAGACCTTCGGGGCCGGCCGATTGGAGGACTTCACCTGGGTAGACCTCATGCAGGTGGATGCCTGCACCCGCTGCGGCCGCTGTCAGGAGCAGTGCCCTGCTACCGCTACCGGCAAGCCCCTTAATCCCAAGAAGGTGCTCCAGGATCTCAAGGCCCTCATGGATGAGCAGAGGAAGGGGGGTCGGGCCTTGATCGGGGAAACGGTGCTGGAGGATGAGATTTGGGACTGCACCACCTGTGGGGCCTGCGTGGAGCACTGTCCTGTGTTCATCGAACCCTATACCAAGCTCATTGATATGCGACGCTATTTGGTAGAAATGAAGGCCACATTTCCCGAAGAGCTCCTGAACTTCTTTGAAAATATAGAAAATCGCAGTAATCCCTGGGGGATTGCCCCTCCCGAGCGTGTGAAATGGTGCTCTGACATCAATGCGCGACCCTTTGAGGCCGCCAAGACCGAATACCTGTACTATGTCGGGTGCGCAGGGGCCTTTGACTCCCGCAGCATACAGATATCCTTGGCCGTTGCCAAGATACTCGATGCGGCAGGTGTCTCCTGGGGAATCCTCGGCGCCGATGAACCCTGTTGCGGCGATAGTGTGCGTCGTCTGGGAAATGAATACGTATTTGAGCGTATGGCCAAAGCAAATATCCGCTTATTTCAAGAGCGCGGCATTCAGAAGATCATCGTCAATTGCCCGCATGGCTATAGCACCTTTAAAAACGATTATCGCCAATTCGGAGCGGAACTGGAAGTAACGCACTACACCGAGTTTATCAAAAGACTGATCCAAGAAGGCAAATTGAAAGTGGGTAAAACGGACGGCCTTGGCAAAATAGTATTCCACGACTCGTGCTATCTCGGCAGGTATAACGATATCTACGAAGCCCCGCGGCAGGTCATCGCTTCCGTCAACGGGACAAAACCCGCAGAGATGAAACGACATCATAATCAATCCTTCTGCTGCGGTGCCGGCGGGGGGCGCATGTGGCTGGAAGAGAATCGCGGTGAGCGCATCAACATAGCGCGTGTCAAAGAGGCGCTCAACGAGAATCCCGACACGATCTGTACCGCCTGTCCGTATTGTCTGGTTATGTTTGAAGACGGTCTCAAAGACGAAAGGGCCATGGATAGAGTAAAGGCCCTGGACCTGGCCGAGGTGGTAGCAGGGGCATTGAAATAAACTTTCTTACCCCG
>CAZMFG010000015.1:0-6084 GCA_964565525.1 uncultured Thermodesulfobacteriota bacterium | reverse complement strand
ATTCCCTGTGAGACAAAAAACGAAAAAAAGCGGGGCTTCCCCCGCCTTTTTTATTGTACTCGGAACGTTGGTATGAGAAAGAAGCTCACGGGAGACGATTACTTCTTGGATATGACCGTCTTGACCGCATCAACCGGGGCCTGCAGGGTCCTCTTGAGCACCCCCCAGAGACCGCTCCCCACTGCTTCCGGAGGCAGGAGTGTTATCGTGGAGTCATCGAGGGGACCTTTGACGCGGAAGGGTATGGAGATGAAGGTACCGTCCTTGCCGGTAATAATCTTTCCCACAATGGGTATATTCTTCATGACGGTATCCACGGTCTTCAAGGGTGCCACGAGTACCGCAATATCCGCCTCGCCCTTTGCAAGATCAAACTTCCCCTGCCCCACGATCTTCATCGCCGGTCCGTCGATGATCGCCTCGTCCAGATAGATGTATCCATCCCGCAGCTCGCCACTGATGATGAATGTGTCGTATTCGAATCCCTTCTGGGTAAAATCGGGAAACCTCCCCGTAACGAGCCCTATTACGTTCAACATGCCGGAGATCTGAGAGAGGATTGTCCAGCGGTAGATCCTCCCCTGTTTGGAACTGAACACCAGGCTCCCCTCAGAGGCCTCTCTGAGGGGGTCTTGCGTACCTTCGGCCCACATAGTGCCATCTAGATCAAATGGCCCTTCAATACGAGCATCCTTGCCCCACAGACACAATATGGTTGAGGAAAGATCGGCCTCCTCTGCTCGAAACTGAAAGGAATACGTGATCCTTCCCCCTCCTGTGTATACAATGCCATTACTGTGAATGCCGCAGAGATCGGCGTTGGCGACCGTAATCTCAATCCCCCGGTCACCAAATATCACGGTCCCCTCGGCGTTCTTCCAATGGAAGTCTTTCCACGTTACCGTATCGGCCTGCCACACGGACTTCCCGTTGTGCAGAGCGATCTGACCGCCGTCCAACGAGATCCTTCCGGGGGAGTTGGCATGGCGGAAAGAACATTGAAAGCGCTCAACTTCCACCTGCGGACGAATATGGTTGATGTCCCCCCCCAACACCAGCCTCCCCTTTCCCCGTCCCTTCGCCTCTCGAAAGCTCTCTATCTCCTTTTTTAATCCCTCTTCCTTGATGACCAAGGGGAGATAATGGGCAAGATCTTCGGCGTCGGCATCAACCACCGCGTCCAAATGGAAGTCTTCCCGTTCCGATATCAGGCCGACAACCAGCTTCCCTTCACTGGCAGTCGACCTTCCCAATCGCGCCTTCGCATCCCAGCACCGTAACACCGCCTCTTCGATCTCAAACTCACCCGATGCCTCTTCCAAGGGAAGGGGGCCCGGCGGCGTCACTATCTTCCCTTCGACAAGAGTCCCGCGAATCCTCACGTTGTGCTCAAAATCCAAGGCCTCCTCGAAGTCGCGCCCTTCGCCGTGAAAGACAATGTGAGAGAGCTCGCCGCCCTGGAAGATTTGGAAGACCCTGTGGACCGTTTCATTCGTCCCCAGTGCCTCGAGGGCGACCCCTTTCACCTCTTCTATGGTCACCCCCGTCCCTGCGGCGAGCAGGGAATAGGACGCCTCCCCCTCCTCCGTTTCCCCGACTGAAACCCTCAGCTCGATCGTCTCCGCTCCGGGGCAGGCAAAGCGGAGTTCCGATCGCACCTCCCCCGCTTGTGTAGAAGTGATAGTTCCCCTTACATCGTGTAACGTCACGAAGGGTTCCTGTTCCCCCGGTCTCACGATATGAATCCGCCCCCCTTCCAGCTTCACGAAGGGGATGATACGCATCACCTGTTGCTCGACGTATGCAAAGACATCCTCCCCCCGTTCCACGATCCTTTGGCGCAGGACAAGATCGAGCACCGCCCCTCTGACCACCAACCTCTTTACCGAGATCTTCTTTTTGATGAGGGGAAGGAGGCGGGGGTATATCCGTACCGCCGCAACGGTCCCACCGCCCCACCGGGGGGACTCCATCCTCACCCCCCTGAGGGTGAAATGGGGCACGGGTACGAGAACAAGGGAGGCACGGCTAATCACCACCTCCCCGTCGAGCCGTAACGAGGCCTCCTCAGCGATCTGTGTCCTGACCCCTTTGAGATCTATATGCGGTACAATGACGATGGCGAGGGCGATGAAGACGATCGGGACCAGAAGAAGGAACTTCTTCTGGTTACTTCCCTTTCGCACCACTGATGTGTTTGATTCCATTACCTTCCTTGGTCCAAGAATTATCCTCCCTCAAAGGTATCCTGACAAGACACGATACCCTCACCAGAAGAACAGAGCCCTTGATGTCTACCTGTTATTCTTTGACACGTAAGGGGATGGAAAAATTCAGCCTTCCAATACTATACTATCACATGCATCAAAAATCAACGCATGCCCGGCAACGACATCTTGGCATAGTCTCCGGGTACCTCAAAGAGGGCGTTCGCAAGCTTTCCTTCCTTTATGTTCTTGTACTCGGTGAGCATATAGCTCCTCGGCGCTTTGTGCTCCGATTTAAGGGGGTAGTTGAGCTTCTTCGAAAACCATTGGGTCACAGTGCCCAGAGAGGTATCATGATAGATGTACTGATATTTCTCGCACGTATAACCGCTTACCACTTCCTTGCCGAGGTATTTCTTCACGGCCATGTTCTTGACTTTCTGGTCTAAGCTGGGATCGCTCGCTGCGCCCTCGCGGCTCGACATCTCCATATAGATCTTTTGCGACGGCACCAGGAGCCAGATAATCCCTTTGTCAAACCGAAAAATCATCACCTGTTTTTCTCCTTGTTGCACATATTCCTGCCTCGTCTTATCTCCCTTAACATAGACCTTGCCGGTGATGTTTTGCCCGGCTTGTGTGAGAAGGAGATCGGCAGTAAATTCAGCGGCGATACTCACCCCGGCAAAAGACACCATAACCACGGCAACGACGGCAAACACCATGCCTACACCCGAAAACAGTCCGCGACCCATCTTAAACCCTCCTCTGTTCATGTATGATCATTACTCCCCTCTGTGCACGTGTTATCTACCCTTCACCGAAAATCGCACGGGATTGAACATTACATGTTACGCAAAAGATGCGCGTTGGTCAAGGATATTCCTCTCCGCGGGCCGTTTTGCCGGGAAATATAACACCCCTCAACCCTTGAGCCATTGATGGATTCGCGTTAACATGGTAGATTAATGGGGCTTTCAGGAGCTCGCAATAACGATCATGCATCGCGTAAGTCCAAAGGGAGATCGAAGGATGAAGGCTTCGGAACGACTCTTTAAAGAAGCTCAGCGCTATATCCCCGGTGGGGTAAACAGCCCGGTGCGGGCGTTCCGGGCGGTAGGGGGGACCCCCCTCTTTATCCGGCGGGCCCAGGGCTCTCACATCTGGGACGTGGACGGCAATGCCTACATCGACTACGTAGCCTCGTGGGGCCCCATGATCGTGGGGCACGCCCACCCCCGCGTGGTGACGGCCTTACAGCGCGCTGCCGAGGATGGGACCAGCTACGGGGCCCCCACGCCCCTGGAGGTGGAGCTTGCCGCCCTCATCGTGGATGCGCTCCCCTCGGTGGAGCTGGTGCGGATGGTCAACTCCGGGACCGAGGCGGTGATGAGCGCCATCCGCTTGGCCCGGGGCCATACGGAGCGGGACAAGATCATCAAGTTCGAGGGCTGCTATCACGGCCATTCCGATGGGCTTTTAGTAAAGGCGGGTTCGGGGGCCACCACCTTCGGGCAGCCGGACAGCCCGGGGGTCCCGGCGGACTATGCACGCCATACCCTCCTGGCGCCCTTCAACGACCTGGATGCGGTCAAGGGTCTCGTGAAGGGTACCCCCGGTCAGATCGCCTGCATCGTCGTGGAGCCAGTCGCCGGAAACATGGGGGTCATCCCACCACAGGAGGGGTTTCTCGAGGGCTTGCGGAAGCTATGCGATCAGGAGGGGATCTGTTTGATCTTCGACGAGGTGATCACCGGCTTCCGGGTGGGGTGGTCAGGCGCCCAGGGTCTGTACGGGGTGACGCCCGATCTTACCTGCCTCGGCAAGATCATCGGCGGAGGACTGCCGGTAGGGGCCTTCGGCGGCAAACGGGAGATCATGGAGGAGCTGGCCCCCGTCGGGGGGGTCTATCAGGCCGGGACCCTGGCGGGAAACCCCTTGGCCATGACCGCCGGTATCGAGACCCTGAAGCTCCTGAAAGAGCCGGGGGCTTATGAACTCCTGGAAGAGAAGGCCGCGTATCTCTGCACCGAGGCGGAAAAGATCGCCCGATCCTCAAAAATCCCGACCTCCTTTGCCCGGGTGGGCTCCATGTTCTGCACCTTTTTCACCCCAGGGCCGGTGGTCGACTACACCTCGGCCAGAACGAGCGATACCGATGCCTTCCGCCGCTACTTCTGGTCCCTCCTCAAACAAGGGGTCTATTGCGCCCCCTCCCAGTTTGAGGCGGGCTTCATCTCCCTGGCCCACACGGACGAAGACATCGAGAAGACCCTCACCGCCCTCCACGGTGCCTTTGGGGCTTCCGTGTAGACAAACCACCCTCCCCCGGCAAGGACGGTAGTGAACCCCTTGAAAAAAATAGAACCAATGGCTAGGCCTTTCCCCCAAGGGGACAAAAAGACAGTGCCGAGAAAATAACGTTCCTGATCATCCCCTTCCCTGTTAAAGTCCCCGTCATCTTGCGGCGGGGGGGAGGGGGTTACATGGACTTTTCATGATGTAGGGGGGATAAGACAATCATAGGGAAGTAGTTATGAGTTCTTCTTCATTAAACGATCAGTCCACCGATATAACCACAGGGAACCTCTGGGTCCATATCTGGCAGCTCTCCTGGCCCATGCTCCTCATCATGCTCTTTAACTTCATGGTGGGTTTCACCGATATCTACGTTGCCGGGCTCATCAATCCCCAGGTCCAGGCCGCAATCGGGTTCATCAACCAGCTCTATTTTCTGCTCATCATCGTCGCCAATGCCATCAGCATCGGAACCGTGGCCTTGGTATCCAGGAACATCGGTGCCGGAGACGTCGTCAGGGCACAGGCGAATACCAAGCAGTCTTTGATCTTCGGATCGCTCGTCGCCGTGGCCCTGACGATCGCCGGCCTTATCTTTTTCCGACAGATCATCGCCGCTGCGGGGTTCCCCCCCGAAATCAGAGAAATCGGCGCGACCTTCTTGCAGATCTTCGCCTTCGCCCTGGGCCCGAGCTATCTGCTCATCATCTCCAATGCCGTCTTTCGCGCCAGCGGCGAGGTGCGCAAACCCCTGTTGACCATGTTCGTGTTCAGCGCGATCAACGTCATCGGTGATTTCGCCCTCGTCTTCGGCATCCCCCCCTTCCCCAAGCTGGGGTATCCCGGCATCGCCCTCTCCACGGCCATTGCCGCGACCATCGGCATGGGTATTAATTTTATCTTCTTCTCGTTTCCACGCTGGAGGGCCCTCTATCGCCGCCCGTGGACCATCTCAGTCTCCTCGATTAAGACCATCGCACGCCTGGGCTGGCCTGCCGCCCTCTTGCAGATCGCCTGGAACGCGGGGAGCATCGTCCTCTACAATATCCTCGGTCGGCTTGGGGAGGCACGTATTACCGCCCTCGCCGCGCTCACCAACGGCCTCAGGATAGAGGCCATCATCTTCCTCCCCGCCTTTGCCCTCAACATGGCCGCCTCGGTCCTCGTGGGGCAAAACCTCGGGGCCAAAAACCCTGACCGGGCAGCCGCAGTAGGATGGAAGATCGCCTGGGTGGGTATGGTCCTGTTGAGCATGATGGCCGTGGTCATCTTTATCAATGCCGACTACTTCGCCTCATTTTTGACCAAGGATCCCGCCGTCCTCGCGGAGACGGCACGCTATCTGCGCATTATGATGTTCTCCGAGCCCTTTATGGCCCTGAGCCTCATCCTGGGGGGCGGGCTCCAGGGTGCCGGGGACACCAGGGGGTCTATGTGGGTGATCGTCATCGGGATGTGGGTTATCCGCCTCCCCCTGGCCATCCTCCTCGCCCTCATCCTCGGCTACGGGGCCGTGGGGGTCTGGGTGGCGATGATCTCCTCCATGACGGTGCAAGGCCTCCTCATGGCGCGGCGCTTT
>CAZMFG010000014.1:9854-25208 GCA_964565525.1 uncultured Thermodesulfobacteriota bacterium | reverse complement strand
ATCGGCGGCACACAGCGGTGGCAAGAGCACGCCGACAATACGGCAGCGGTCCTCAACAGGATCGATCCGCACTTTATCAGGGTGCGAAACCTCGTTCCCCAGCCAGGGTCCCCCCTGTATGAAATGAGAGAACGGGGTGAATTCACCCTCTCTCCCCCTGATCTGATCCTGGAAGAGGAGCGCAGGATCATCCAAGGGCTGGAGGTGACCTCCGAGTTCCTGAGCGATCACATCTCCAATTACCTGCCGTTACACGGACAGATGCCCCAAGATAAGGCCATGCTCCTGAAATCGCTGGATCGAGCGATTGCGGAGATGCACGCGGACCCCTCCCTGATCGATGACTTCCGCAACAAGGAGTTTTTACGGCGTCTCTGAGCGGGGCGCTGGTCATCCTGCCTTTTGCTTTTTTCGGAAAATTAGGGGATCGGTCGGGATAAATACTTCATAAAGCATATAAAGTAAAGGCTATAAATATTTGAAACAAAAGGTTATTCAGCTGATGACATATTTCTCGCCTTATCGGCGAGTTGCATGGCGACGTGGCCGAGCTTTCTCTTTTTGTCCTCCAGGTATTCGCGGCTGATCTTTTTGCATACCTCTTCTACCTTTTCCAGATACCCCTTTCCATCTCCCATGTCTTTAATAAGGGGAAGGAGCTTGTGGAATGATCGCAAGGTGCCGGTGTAACTGTTCTTGTAAAAACCATCCATCCCGCAGGCATAGTGATAGTGGCCCTTGAATTCTTGATCATGGGGTCGGTAAGTAAGGGCGTGTTTAAAAAATTCTGCGGCCAGATCGTAGTGTTCGCTCGCCAGGTAGCCTCTCCCCTCGCAGGCATAGGCCTCGGCAAGACCTCCCGGGAACATATCGGCAAGGACGTTTAATCCCTTCCTTTTGCCGAAGGCCTGCTGCATGAGCTCTTTATTGCGCAGCAAAAATCTCATGAGTGCGTGGTTATTCTTATACCGGGGTAAGAGATGGGCGAGTTGAGTGAGGGTGTCATGCAGGAGTCGTTTTGTTTCCTTCACGCTTTCCGCCAATCGTTTTTCGGTCCTCGCCCCGATCTTTATGAACTCCTGGAGCAGATTCCGCTCATAATCGGATGCCTCCGTGCTGTCCTTAATCTGCAGATAACGGGGTTTGTATACCTCCAGTTGATACAGGTTTTCCCGGAGTTTCATGGCCTCGTGGAAAATAGAACCAACGGCGAGGTCCAATAATTTTTCTTCATCACTGCAGTGCTCCTCTTCCTGATACCGGAAAAGCATATGGCATGATTCTTTCAAATTGAAGAGGGGGACCGTGGGGTCTTTGTCGGTAACAAACTCTTCTACGTCGTCAAAACTCAAGGTGTGCGTCTTGTATTTTTCATACAGGGCCTCGAAGTGGATGTAGGAATATAGATAATCCCTCACAATCTCCAATATAATCCAATTTCTCTTGTCCGGATTTTTCATTGCCGATACGTCACGTGTAAAGAAATAAAGGATCACCGAGCAGCTAGCCGCCCATGTGCTCTCGCAGTTTTTGTACCTTCGATTGCAACTCAGCCGAGGCCTTTTCTCCCTTGAGTTCGGCCACCTTGTTGAAGGCCTCGAGGGCATCTTTTGCCTGTCCGCTTTCCTCAAAGGTCAGACCCAATTGATAATAGATATCTTCGTACTGTTTGGTGACGAGCGGTTTTATTCTCAGTCCTTTTTTCAAATATTCTATCGCCTCATCATAATTCCCCATTTCTCGATAGCACGTCCCCAGCATGAGGTAGCCGTCAAACTCCAAAGTGACGTCCGCAAGCGCAATCTTAAATTCGTCTATGGCCTTTGGTAAAAGGCCCATTTCTTTAAAGGCGATTCCCAACTGGTAGTGTGTTTGGTAGTCGTCTTCACTCAATTGGGCGGATAATTGTCGTTGCAGCTCCTGTAAGATGGCGTTCCAAACCGGGTCTCTCTCCCTCGTCGTATCTTCAGCAATCTTTTGTTCCGAGGTGCGGCTTTTGGCGGCCTTGCGTTCGATCATCTGGAGGCCGTCCCGCGCCTTTTTGTCTTTGGGATCGATCTCCAGGATCTTTTGATACTGCAGTTTTGCTTCTCCGAAGAGCCCTCGTTTGTAGTAGAGATCTGCGAGTTTATAATACGAATCGAGCATCCCGGGGTTCAGCACCAGTATCCTCTTGAACATAGCGATGGCCTTGAGGTCCAACTCTTCGCTAATATAGTGCTCCCCTATTTTGAAGTACTCTTTGACGGCCTTATCTAAATTCTCCCGCCGCAAATAGAGATCTCCCAGCTTGATCCTCGTCTTGACGTCATGGGGATTTTTATCTAAGATCCGCTGGTATTCCTTGATGGTCTTCTTGAGACCCTTTTTTTGGGTGATTTTTTGAGCGAGCTCGAAAATCCTATCTTTATCCCCGACCATCGGCCCCTCCTTGGTACTTAGTTATATTCTGAAAAAATGCTCGAATTGTCAAGGAAAACCTCTTTCCACCCTTCAGTCGATTATAAGAGCAACAGGGCTTTTCAGCTGGCCCACATTGGGCATGTCCCATGAGGGGAACGGACGATAATTGACCATTTTTTATCCTTGATGTGTGAAAAAACGTCATCCTTACGCTCGTTATCCTGCGCTACGATCAAATTTTTTTTAAAATTCAGCTAGTTATATCAGTACTGGTTTTGGTATATAAATTGCTAAAAAATAGGTATGAGTGTCGACTTGGGTGATCTGAACAAAATTACCGGCGTAACGGATTCCTTTATCTACAGTAAAAGTGGTGAATTGATAGCACCTCAACTGAAATACAAGGATGAACGGATAACAGAGTTTGGGAGGGAGATAGCCCTGTGCGCCGCTATCTTGGAAGAGATGAAACTGGAGTTCGATGTCATCGAGTTAGTCTATGAAGATAGGCATCTTATGATACAGATATCTCAGAATTTTTTCATCCTGGTCATGTGTGATGACACTGCAGACACTACCTTGGTCAAGCTTACGTTGAACGTAATACATGATGAGGCAAGGAGGGACAAAAATATCCAGCAGGCTCTTCGCAAGTCACCGAGAAAGAGTGATATTCTGGCAACGGCGCAAGGAGAAGCGGAATGGCAGGAATTGTTTAAAAAGATGAAGATCACTGCTTAAGAGGAGGGGTGAAATGCCAGAGGCCTTTTCAGGGAACGTTACGGCGGTAAAGGTTATCGATGTGCTGAAGTTGCTGACGTCCGAGGGGAAAACGGGGGTTATGAGCATTCAAAGGGGCAAGGAAAAGGGTGAAATCTATGTGGATAAGGGTGCCCTTACCCACGCTATTTGCAAAGACGGAGTAGGTGAGGAAGCGATTTTTTCTATTCTCACCTGGACGGACGGCAGTTTTAACTTTAGCCCCAATGTGACGAGCGAGGAAAGGACTATCGATCAAGATACCCCCTCACTGCTCGAAAAAGAGATAAAGCAGCTTGCAGAATGGCAGCAGATCAAAGAGATCATTCCCTCTCAGGATCTGGTGTTTAAACTATCTTCGAAGCGCGCCCCCGACGAGGTTCAACTAAAACATGATATGTGGTCGGTATTGTCTCAGATCGACGGCAAAAAGACGGTGGGGAATATAGCTGACGAGCTAAAGATCGGGGAATATAACGCCGCACGCATCCTCTATAAACTCTTTTCATCCGGACTGATAGAAGTAGCTACGGGACCGCAACGAAAGGCAAAAAAGACCGTTGATACGGGATTTTTTGCCTTTGTGGAAAAAGAGCTGGCAGCGATCGTAGGGCCCGTGGCCTCTGTTATAGTAGACGACGATATCAGCGAAATGGGAGAGGAACGAGGCGCTTTTCCCGTGGATAAGGTGTCGTTGCTGGTGGAAAAACTAAGTGGAGAGATCGCGGACGAGACGCAACGGATCGCATTTCAAAAGTCGGTTCTCGGTGTCTTGAGGGGGTAGTAACAAGGGGGTTGCTCTTTCCTCGAGAAACCGTGAAGGGCAAAATCTGAGTTCAAGCCGAAGAAACCCCCTCTCGGCATCCAGCCTGACACGCTGACTAGAGTAAGCGTTTTATCCCTCTCCAAGATAATGTCTTGAATGATAGTAAAAAAGGCCGGAAAAATCGTTACGGAAGGAACCATGGGAAACTTCGTTCCTCCTCATAACCGATGGGCATGAGTATTCCAGTTTGAAAAAAAATATCAGCGATCATGAGGGGTGCAGATACTAAATATCGTGACAATCAAATTGTTTTTATCACTATATTTTGTTTGACAAAGAGGGCAAAAAGATGTAATATAAGTGTATAAAGGTATTAATGTATTAATGTTTTGCGAGACAGGATGCTCGGGAGATAAGTAATGACAGCAAAAGAGGCGCGTAAGGTCCTTGTCGTAGATGACGAAGAAACCTTGACATGGAGCATGACCAAGACCCTGGCGAAAGACAAGGAGAAGTATGAGCTCCTCATCGCCAACACGGGCACCGATGCCCTCCACGTCCTGGAAAAGGGCCCTGTCGATGTCGTCGTGACCGATATCAAGATGCCGGATATCAATGGCCTCGACCTCTTGTCGCGAATACGGGAAAAATATCCTTCGACCAAAGTGATTATTATGACCGCCTACGGATCGCCGGAGGTACATAAAGAGGCCACCAGAAGAGGCTCATATTATTATTTAGAAAAACCATTTGAGATTTCAGAGGTTAGGACCCTTATCTTGAAGGCCCTGGACGAGAAACGGGGCGGCTTTGTAGGACAGGTGGTTGATCTCCAACTTGTCGACGTTATCCAGATGGCATGTTTGGGTAAATTTACCATGTCCCTTGCCGTTTCTAAAGGTGATGAAGGAGGCTTAATCTACTTTCGCAACGGCGAA
This sequence comes from uncultured Thermodesulfobacteriota bacterium, assembly GCA_964565525.1. GTDB lineage: Bacteria > Desulfobacterota > B13-G15 > B13-G15 > RBG-16-54-18 > JAFGNJ01. The sequence continues at coordinate 20,342 of CAZMFG010000014.1, read as the reverse complement.
ATCGCTCATGCAGAAGTAGGGGATATAGAGGGGAAAGAGGCGTTGTATACGATGTTGGATTGGAACGAGGGGCGGTTTAATTCCCAAATGGGGATATCGCCGCCCAAAGAAACTATTACTGATAGCTGGGAGCACCTCCTGCTGGAAGGAATGAGAAGGCAAGATGAAACAGCGGCGGCGGCAGAAGAAAGAGACGGTCAGGTCTTATTGCATGAGGTGGAGCAAGCCTTTGAGGATCTCGATAAGCAAGCCGCAACAAAAGATTTGTTGGAGAGATTATTAAAAATTTTAACCAACATCGAGGGTTTTCAAAGGGGCGTGTGGCTCGATACACAAGGGAACGTCCTTACCAGCGACGATCAGGCCTTTGCCGAAAAAGAAATCTCGATCCCGTTACTGATGTTTACCCTAGCTTCGAGGTTGGGTACAGGGTTAGACAACGCTCAGCCAGTGAGGATAACCCTCGGCCGAAAAAATAATCAAACTACCCTTATGAAATACGATCATCTGTTTCTTATGGTCGTATTGCAGGGAAGAATCACTGCCGATGAGTTCTTTTCTGAAGCACGCACTATCTTGGAAAGGAAATTATCCAAGGTCTGAATTCATGACTAAAAAGGGGGTTTAACAATGATTTTGCCAAAAGGAGAAGTCGTTCACGAAAACCTGAGAACCGCCTTTGTTGAACTCGATAGCTTTCTCCAAACATTAAAAGAGGACAATTTTACCGGCTATGTCCAGGTCTCATTTTGGGATTATGAAGGTATTCTCTTTTTAGAAGCCGGTGAGATCGTCAACGCGTTTGAGGAAGTGCAGGGGAAGCGAAAAGGAGGTGAAGGGGCGGTCGAAAACATTATTCGTCAATCTCAACAAAAAGATGGAAGAATAAATGTCTATAAGTTGGTCCCGGAGATGGTGACAATCTTCGCCAGCACGTCTATGAAAGAGGCGACCTATAAAGATTTGTCTACGGAGTTCACCAGTTTGGATAAATTAATTGATAAATTGAGTAAGGAAAACCATTCAGGGTACATCGAGATCATATTAAACGACAAAAAAGGTGGGGGCATCATTTTTTTCCAGGATGGAGAGGTTGTAGAAGCGGTGATGTCAGATGAGAAATCCTCAGGAGTATACGGTAAGGATATGTTGAATAAAATAATAGATGACGTCCAAAAGAGAGGCGCAACGTTCAATGTATATCGGGTTGACCTGGAAGGTGGACCCGAACCGAAGGAAAGCGCCCAAACCATAGACCTGCAAGCGGTAATAGAGATTATGCAAGAACTGATACGGAACATAGAGTCCTCGGTAGATGCATTGAGCAAACGCAAAGGGTCATTCCGTGACAATTTCAACCAGGCCTTGGTGGAAAAATCCGAGGACTATCCCTTTTTAGATCCCTTTGCAGCCGAATTTGAATACAAAAAAGGTAAGATATCATTTAGCGGAGAGGTTCCCGCGGAGAATTTCGTCCTTGGCCTTCGGGACTGCATTGCCGTAACCCTGGATAACCTCGCTCTTGATATAACTAAGGACGAATTGTATCAGGAAATTAGGTTTGCCCTCCAACCCGCCATTTCGAAGCTTGAGGAAAAGATAGATACCCTTGGTTTGAAATCGATCATGCCTGAGCTCCTCGGTTCTTAATTTTCGGCCAGTGGTTTATTTTTGAACATTCTCGCTTTACATATAATCCATAACATGTTATATGTATTGAAGAAGTATATGGACAGAAATGGGTCATTTCATAGATCGATCAGACAGGGGCAGCGATGAATATTATCCTTTCAGATCAAGATATTGTACGGATTGAGAAGTCTCTGGACACAATGTTAAGTAGTTCGGGGGCCCATTGTGCCCTGCTCATCGATAGATCGGGACAACTCATATCTTCGAGCGGTGATCCCTCGACCTTGGATGTTATTGCCCTCTCCGCCCTTACCGCAGCCAACTTCGGTGCCACCTCTGAGATAGCACGGCTCTTGGGAGAAGATGAATTTGCCCTCCTCTTCCATAAGGGAAAGAACGAGAACGTTCATTTTTCTAAGATCGGCACGGAGTTTATCATGGTGACCTTATTCGACGACCGGACTACCCTGGGACTGGTAAGATTGAGGACGGAAAAAGTGGTACATGAGTTACGCACAATTTTCACGGAAATCATAGAGAGAAATAAAGGGGAGTAACTCGATATCCTATGGCCTTCATAAATTTCAGCTCAGGAGAAATCCAATGTAAGATCATCTATTACGGCCCTGGTTTGGGGGGGAAGACCACGAATTTACGGTATATCTATGATACCACCAACGATAATATCAGAGGGCAATTGGTATCTATCGATACCAAAGGGGATAGAACACTTTTTTTTGATTTTTTATCACTTGATTTGGGGAAAATCAGGGACTACACAATCAGGGTACAGCTGTACACGGTACCAGGACAGGTGCACTACGATGCGACGAGAAAACTCGTTTTACGAGGAGCGGATGGGATCGTTTTTGTAGCCGATTCTATGCGGGTGCAGCGGGAAAAGAACATAGAGAGCTTGGAGAACATGGCCATTAATCTCAAGGAAAAAGGGCTGGATATCACCAAAATCCCTTTGGTGGTACAGTATAACAAGAGGGATCTTGAGGGAAGTAATATACCCGTATTAACAATCGATGAAATGGAAAGGGACCTGAACGCTCATCTCAAGGCACCCTTCTTCACCGCCAGCGCGCTCAAAGGAGACGGGGTTTTTGGGACCCTGAGGGAGATAAGCAAATTGACGGTGAGGGATGTGAGTAGGAAAGTCTTGGCAAAAGGACAACCGTGATGAACGGAAAAGACGGGGGATGGGATTTATCGGATCTCGAAAAAGAGATCGATTCAACTGTAGACTCCCTCCTCGTGGAAGAAAAGAGTCAGGCAGCACCGGCTTCCCAACCTCAAAAAACTCGTTCCCCTGCCAAGGAAGACGCCATATCAGATAGACCTTTTTCACCTCCACCAACAGCATCACAGACACCGGCACCAGCACAGAAACCGGTTTCCGGAGAACTTCAGGCGAAGCTCGAGGAAGTAGAGGCTCAATTGTTGACCTTGGAGTGGGATATCAGCTCCAAACATATAAACAACGCCATAACTCACCTGCAAGAGTTGAGAGGACTTTCCCATGTGGGGGATGAATTAAAACAAACTATCATCTTGATCCAAAAAGTACTCCATCAACTTATCTTGGACGAACGTAAACTTACCCCCGTTGCCTTAAAATTCTTGCAGAAATCCTGGAAGGCCGTCAAAGGGATGACCGATGAACGATTTTCTTTGGAGATCGATAAGGTTGCCCTCGTGCGGGAATTGATGGCGGAATTTCAGAAGCTACGGATAGAAGAAGAGCCTCAGGAACGGGCAGAACGGATAGAAGCTCGACAACCTCTTCAGGAACGCATTACATCGGTGGAGGAAAGAACTATACAAAAGCCACCCGTCGAAGCGCACACACCCTTTGCGGAATTCGACAAATTTATGCGTAGAATGGAAAACCTCATACGGGTAGTAAACGAGGAACAAAAAAAATGGAAAGGCATACAGCAGGAAATAACCAATTTTAAGGCGGAGCTGCAAAACATGCTGAGTTCTCGGGGAACACTGCAGGAAAAATCACACGAGGAGATGGAAATACTTGATGAGCGTATAGCGAAAGGACCGGACCGCCCCTCGGATCTTGCGTTACCGCAGAACGTGGATACACCTGGCCTGTCAGTCGCCCTCCTCAAGGCCTCAGGGGTCATTTTTGGTATACCCTCAAAACAGATAATAAGGAGTTTTCCGATCAAAAAATGGGTATCAGAATTTTTCATCGAGAGGGGTAAGGTCAAATTAAAAAGCAGAGAAATCCCTCTTTTCAACATCTATCAGGTGTTTAAGCTAAAATCCTCGACAGAAGAAAATCCTCACGTGCTCCTCTTGAAAGGGAGAGAAGCTCGACCTGCTGCAATTATCATAGACGACGTCATATCTCGAGAAGAAATTGAATGTCATCCCATTGAGGGGCGTCCCTATATTTTGGGTCAAGGATTATCGAGGAGCGGCAAAGTATGGATCCTCGATGCAGAACAGATATCTCCTTAAATAAATGAGGAGGCCTATCGTCTGGTTATGAAAGAGTACGAAGAAATCTCAAGAGGGGAGGGTTCAAATCCCGTTGTAAGGGAGATCTTAGACGGGATTGAGATAGGAGTGGTTCTGCTCAACAAAGAGGGGAAAATTATTTTCGCTAACAAGACATCGGAGAGAATTTTGGAACATAAGCGGGATCTCCTCATGGGCAAACGTCTTCTGAGCCTCTTTCCCCACGGAACTAAAGAGATTGGCACGAAAAAAGGTGATGGACAAATCTTTTACCATAAGAAAGGTGAAGGCGCGCCTCTCAAACTACTCATCGTCCCCTATCACGACGCCCAAGGAAGAGAGAGGGGAAAGGTGGCAAATTTGCAGGATATGACACAGATCTACAAGATGCAAGAAGAGATACTCAGGATAGATCGCTTGGCATATCTCGGAGAGTTTTCTTCCACTCTGGCCCATGAGATAAGGAATCCTCTCGCAGGAATCAAAACGACCGCTCAGGCGTTAAGCGAGGAATTGGGAGAGGAGGATAGAAGAAAAGAATATCTTGATCGAATCATAAAAGAGATAGACAGACTCAATGAATTGCTGCGTACCTTCTTCTCATTTGCCAAACCTCGAAGCCTTGACCTCACCCCTTGTCGTATTGAGAATATCATCAAAGAAGTAAAGGATCTTTTGGCTAAGGAAGCAGAAAGGATGAAAGTCACCATTAAAGAGGTCTATGATGCCAATCTACCTCCAGTCTCTCTAGATGTCAATCAGATGCAGCAGGTGTTTATGAACCTTTTCCTCAATGCAATCGATTCTATGCCAACTGGCGGAACTTTAACGGTAGAGATCGGCAAAAAGGATGCACAGAAGGGATGGATACAAGTCAAGATAAAGGATACCGGAAAGGGGATTGTATCCGAACATCTTACTAAAATTTTTAATCCATTTTTCACTACGAAGAATAAAGGATTGGGATTAGGTCTCACTATAACCCATAAAATAATGGAAGGCCACGGAGGAACAATTGGGGTGGAAAGCGCCCCAGGAAAGGGTTCAACGTTCGTCCTCAGCTTTCCGGTTGTGACTGATGGTGGAAATTAAACCCGCTATACTAATCGTTGATGATGACGAGGTAATGTGTCAGACACTCTCTGATATCTTAGAAAAGATGTCCTATAGCGTTACAACTGCTCAGACGGGCAAGGATGCCCTGTTCCCCCTCCGCGAAAAAATCTTTGATCTCATCTTGCTGGATATCGTCCTTCCAGATATGAATGGCTTGGAAGTTTTAGAAAAAATCAGAGAGATAGAAAAGGATTCCTTTGTCATTATGATGACCGCCTATGCCGATGTGCAAACGGCGGTAACCGCAATGAAATCAGGTGCATACGATTATATCAATAAGCCCTTTGAGATCGAAGAATTAAAATTGACGATCAAGAAGGCACTCGAAACAAAAGAGCTCAAGGGTGAGGTTCTCAGGCTTCGCTCCAAACACAAGGATGAAGAAAACGACGGGGAAATTTATGGGGTTAGTCCTCAGATGGATGTGGTGCGGGAGCTTATCCGCTTGGTCGGGCAAACCCCGCGAACTCCGGTCTTGGTTCAGGGAGAAAGCGGTACCGGAAAAGAGCTGGTGACCAATGCCATCCACTACCAAAGTCAAAGACAACGGAAACCACTTATAAAAATAAATTGCAGCGCCCTTCCTGAGGCTTTGTTAGAATCGGAGCTTTTCGGACATGAAAAAGGTGCCTTTACCGATGCAAAAGAGAGTAGACCGGGTTTGATAGAAGTGGCCCACGGCGGAACAATCTTTTTGGATGAGATTTCAGAAATGAAACCTGCCTTGCAGCCGAAATTGTTGAGGTTTTTAGAAACATATACCCTCAGACGGGTAGGAGGTAAAAGAGATATTAAAGTAGATGTACGCGTAGTCGCCTCCACGAATAAAGATCTTGCGCAATTGGTGGAGGCAGGGGGATTTCGCAAAGACCTCTATTACCGTATCAAGGTAATGGTGATCGAGTTACCACCCTTGAGCGATAGAAAAGAGGATATTCCTATTTTGACGGAGCATTTTATCGCAAAATTGGGAAGGGAGATGGGCAAGCTAATCCAGGGTGTTGACCCCCAGACCCTTGACCTCTTATTGGGTTATTCTTGGCCCGGTAATGTACGAGAGTTGAAGAACGTCATGGAAAGGGCAACGATTTTAGCAAAAGGGGCCTATATTCTCCCCGAAGATCTCCCGTTAGAATTGAGGGAGAATAGTACACAAGGGGGGGATAGTGCTGTAGCAGGAGAGATGCGGACGGACAAGAATGGCCTCCTCCCTTTGGCCGAAGTAGAACGCAACTATATCTTGAAGGTGCTGAGGGAAAGGGGGGGGAATAAATCGGAATCAGCCAGAATTTTGAGAATTTCCCGTTCAACTTTGAGGGAAAAATTAAACAGATACAAAATTAGCAATATAAGCCCTAATAAGACGAATTTTTTATGAAAAAACGTCAAAAATCAATGTCGTATATAGTTGACATTGAGAAAAAAGTTTGATATTTTAACCTATAAAGTTATTTGGAAACAGGTCATGGCTATCTTCGGCGGGAAAAGGAAATTGGTGCTAGGACTAGATATCGGTACTAGTGCTGTCAAATTTGTAGATCTCAAGGATACCGGAAGGGGCTACGAGATAGAAAGTATGGGTCTCACTCCTCTTCCTCCAGAGACCATCGTGGACGGAAGCCTCATGGATGCCACAACCATAGTGGAAGCAATAGGGGAACTGATCGCTCACTATAAGATAAAAAAACGTGAGGTCGCCATTTCTGTCTCAGGACATTCTGTGATCGTCAAGAAGATTACCCTGCCCAAGATGACCGAGTCGGAATTGGGAGAGAACATTCGGGTAGAAGCTGAGCGTTACATCTCATTTGATATTAACGATGTAAACATTGACTTTCAAATACTACCGGCTCCTGAGAAGGATATGGGAGATCATATGGAGGTCCTTCTGGTAGCCGCAAGGAAAGATTTGGTCGATGATTATATCACCATTGTGAGAGAAGCCGGGTTGAGCCCTATGGTCATCGACATAGATTCTTTTGCTCTGGAGAATGTATATGAGCTGAATTACCCATTGGAAATTGGTGACCTAGTTGCCCTCTGTGATATTGGGGCGAGCATAATGAATGTAAATATCGTCAGGGGAGGAAAATCCCTTTTCACTCGCGATATCTCAATCGGTGGCAATCTCTATACCGAGGAAATCCAAAAAGAACTCAGCGTCAATTTTGAGGAGGCAGAAGACCTGAAAGTGGGAGGATCATCGGAAAAGGGTTCCCCGCACATGATTGATAAGGTGTTTGACAAAGTTTCTTCCAACGTCGCCCTGGAGATCGCTAAATCTTTGGATTTTTTTACCGCTACCTTTCCGGAGGAAAAAGTGGCGCGTTTATATCTCAGCGGGGGATGCGCCAAGACTCTCAGATTAAAAGAAATCATTCACGAGAGGGTAAACATACCAGTCGCCCTACTCAACCCATTCGCAAACATAGCGGTCAACCCGCGGGTTATCGATCCGGAATACCTCAAAGATATAAATTCCTTAATGAGCGTGAGTGTAGGATTGGCTTCACGGAGGTTGTAGGATATGATAGAAATAAATTTACTTCCTGTGCGGGAGGCCCGAAGGAAGGAATCCCTTCGTTTTCAACTTTCTATCGCAGTCCTGAGTCTCTTTTTTGCCGTTATCATCATTGCCTATCTCAACATGAGCGCTAGTAATCGTGAGCAAAAGGTTGATAAAGAGATAAACTTAGTTCAGACAAGGCTTACCGAATTAGAAAAAATAGTGGGGGAGATAGACAAGTTAAAGCAAGAAAAGGCCAAACTTGAGCAGAAACGGGCCGTTATCAGAGATTTGGATAGGGGGAGAAAAAGAGCGGCCTATATCTTGGACGAACTGAGTCAGCGGACACCGGAGAAGGTGTGGATCGAATCCCTGGACAAGAGTGGAAAGAGCTTGAAGATCACCGGTGTGGCATTGGATAACGAAACCATTGCTAATTATATGGATACATTAAATCGATCCAAATATTTCGCAGGTGTAGAACTAGCAGTAACAGAACAAATTAGCAGGGGTGGAATGAAGTTGAAAAAATTCAGTTTGAGTTGTTCGACTGTCCTCTAACAAAGGAACAGTAATGGCTTTATCCCTCGATAGCATTATCAAGTTACCTACGCCGCACAAGATAGGCATTCTCGCCGTGGCTTCGTTGTGTATCATAGGGGTCTACTGGCAAGGTTTTCATCGACCACAAATGAGAAGGATCACGGCGAAAGAATCTAAATTATCTGAACTCACCTTTAGGTTGAAAGAACAAGAAAACATCGCCAAAAACTATGACAAATTTGTAAAAGAAACTGCAATGCTCAAAGAAGGTCTCCAGCGTGATTTGGCTAAGCTGCCGGATAAAAAGGAGATCCCTGAACTATTGAAAAATATCTCTAATATGAGTAAAGAGGCTGGTTTGGAAGTCCTGCTTTTTAAGCCTCAGGGGGAACAACCCGCGCAATTTTATGCCAGGGTTCCAGTAGAGTTAAAATTTATAGGGTCATATCACAAAATTGGAACGTTCTTCTCTTATGTAAGCACCCTTCCCAGAATCGTAAATATCGAAAATTTCAGTATTCAGAATGCTCAAAAGAAAAGCAGTGAAGAGTTTCTCCTCAGCACCTCGTGTGTGGCAACAACCTATCGGTATATAGAGAGAGCGCCGCCCCCACAAAAGGGTAAGTAAAGGAGAAAACAACATTTTGTAAGGTATGAATATGAGTCGAGGAGGGGGGGTAAAAATAATATTTATTTTCCTCTTTTTAATCAGTAGTGCCTTGGGCGTTGGGGGATGTGACCAACTACCTTTTCCCGGGGGGAGAAAGGAGCAAAAAGCGGCCCCCAAACCACCTCCAAAGGGTGTCCCCCAAAAGGCCACTCCAACACCCTCCACCGGACCTGTCGAGGAAGAGAAGGACTATGTCTACGATCCTACCGGAAAACGGGACCCCTTTCAGCCATTCATCGCCACGCAGACCCCTGTCAAGCCCGTTGGCGAAGAGGTGCCCATTACCCCCTTGCAAAAATATGACCTCAGCCAATTAAAACTGGTGGCCATCTTGGTAGGAAAGGGAGAGGGAAGGGCGATGGTGGAAGATGCCGAGGGTAAGGGCTATATCATCGAGAAAGGCGTATATGTAGGGAGAAATTTCGGCAAGGTGAAGGCGGTCCTCAAGGACCGGGTGATCATTGAGGAACGATATAAGGATTATATGGGGCAAGTGAAGGCAAAAGAGATCGTGTTGCAATTACACCCCCCCGGGGAGGAAAAAGGACTATGAAATCCCTACAAAAAAATAAAGCGGGTTATGGGTGGGTAGTGATATGTTCCGTTATTATGATAATGACGGGGTGTGCAACGAGCAAAAAAATGGAGCCCCTACCAACAACAGTAGTCCCTCAAAATCTAGTTAAAGAGATAGCGGTAAAAACCAGTGAAGAAGGGAAAAAAGTAATTATCGAAGGTGCAACCCCCTTGCCTTATACCTTTTTTAGAATCATCCCTTCACCGTTGCAGTTGGTAGTCGACATCCCAGAGGCAGAATTGGCTTCCGCAGTCACCACACCCATAGCGGTTGGCGATGAGGTAATCGATAAGATCACCGCCGTCCAGCGCGAAGGAGGTGTCGAGGTCTCCATCAGCCTGAATAAACTGGTCAAATATCAAGTTCAGAAAGAAGGGAATTTCCTCTATATCGATATGGGGAAACACGGTCCGCTCCTGGCGGAGGAAGATAAGAAAAAAGCGGACATCGAAATTGTGAAAGAGATGCCGCCTCCTATAAAGGAGGAAGTCATCACCAAGGCATTGCCGCCCGCTCAGAATTTAGTCGATGTTGTGGCTGATTCCTCACAACAGGATAGGATTATTTTACAGTTAAAGACGGACGGTACCTTGGGAGATTATAATACCTTTGATCTCAAGAAACCCACGCGGTTGATAATAGATCTCTGGAAAGTAAAAAGGCGGTTCGGCAAGAAGGCGGTCTTGATCAATTCACCGTACCTGAAAAGGGTGCGCCTGGGAGACCATCCCGATAAGGTCAGGGTAGTACTTGATGTTCCGATGGAAGCTCTCCCCAGCCATAGGGTAGATCGTATAGGTAGCAATCTGGTGATTGTGCTGGGTAAAAAGGAAGCAGTAGCAGAAGCGGTACCGATGGAACCCCAAAAGGAAGTCGTTACAGAAGAAAAAGAAGAAGTAACCAAAGAAGAAGCAAAGGTTGCGCCTCTTCCAGTAGCTATAACAGGCGAGTTAACGG
>CAZMFG010000014.1:0-9754 GCA_964565525.1 uncultured Thermodesulfobacteriota bacterium | reverse complement strand
AAGGTCTATACGGGCAAGAAGATCACCCTGGATTTTAAGGATGCCGATATCGATAACATCCTGCGGCTCTTTGCCGAGGTAAGTGATCTGAATATCATAACCACTGAGGAGGTAAAGGGGACGGTTACTATCAGACTGGTTGATGTCCCCTGGGACCAGGCCCTTGATATCGTTCTCGAAGCGAAAAACCTGGGAATGGAAAAGATAGGCAACGTCATCCGTATTGCCCCGTATGAGAAAATACAGAAAGACAGGGAGGCGAAGGCCAAGGCCCGCAAGGCTCAAGAGGAATTGGCGCCGTTTGTCACCGAATTGATCCCGGTGAACTATGGTGGGGCAACCGACCTTGCTCCTCAGGTCAAGGACCTTCTGAGCGAGGGGGGAAGTATAACTGTTGATGAACGCACCAATACCCTTATTATCAAGGACACCCAAATCAAAGTCGACAAGGCGAAAGAACTGGTCCGCAGGCTGGATACCCAGACCCCCCAGGTCTTGATCCAGGCGCAGATCATCGAGGCCAGCACTGACTTTAGCCGTGAACTGGGTATACAGTGGGGTGGAAGGGCGGATGTAAACAAAAAAGATACTACTTCAATGATAAAGGGAGGTCTGGAAACACTAAACGACCCTGAGAATGAATTGGTGGTAGATCTGCCTGCCGCTGTTGGTACCGGGGCAGGTGGTGCCATAGAATTTGCTATTGCGAATATAAAAAATTTGAATCATCTAAAGGCGCAGATCACTGCTATGGAAGAAAAAGGGCAAGGGAGGATAATTTCGAGTCCGAGGATAACGACCTTGGACCATAAGGAGGCCTCTATCGAGCAAGGTCTACGCGTGCCCTATCCGGCGAGCGTATCGGCGCAAGGAGAACTCGGCTACGAATTTATCGAGGCCAACCTCAAGTTGACCGTCACCCCTCATGTGACGGGAGACGGGTTTGTCAGGATGGAGATTATCGTTAAAAAGGATTCCCCTGACTTTTCCTCAAGTGTGGGCGGCGTGCCATCTATTGACAAGAAAGAGGCAAAGACAGAGGTCTTGGTCAAGGACGGTGAAGTGGTGGTAATCGGGGGAATATATCAGTTTGAAAAGAGTGGTCCCACAATAAGAGGTGTCCCTTTCTTGTACAAAATCCCTTTATTGGGGTGGTTGTTTCAAAAGAGGTCAAAGAGTGAAACCAAGAAGGAGCTCTTGATATTTATCGCCCCCAGCATCGTGCAGCCGAGGAGGACCGCAGCTTCCTAGCAAGAAGAACATCTTTCCTTCGTTATTATTTTATATCCTTAGTCGAAGATCCCCTGGAGGGAAAATATTTACGGATTTCTTGAGAGATGCTGAAAAATACTCTGAGATGCATATTCATTTTTTATCTGTTATGGATATCAGCAGCTCATTTCTTAGGTATTAGTCAGGCCCAGGCGTCGCAAGACACCCCCACTCAAAGTTCACCGGCCCTTGTTACAGGCATCAGGTACTGGTCAGGTCCGACGCACACCCGCATTGTGATCGATCTCGACGGGGAGATCACCTACAAGGAGCATCTCCTTAAAAGAGATATCGCACTTAACAAGCCACCGCGGCTCTATATAGACCTCTCGGCTGCTAAACTCAGCCCTCATCTCAAGGAGCCCATCCCCATTGAGGCGGGACTGCTCAAAAGGGTGCGGGCAGGACAGTACAATCCCCATACCGTGCGCGTCGTGTTGGACTTGGAGAGTGTTGCCACGTACAAGACCTTTCCGTTGAGTGATCCCTTTCGCGTTGTTATCGATGTCTTGGGGACTGCTCCTGTTCCTATAGCCCAACAAGAGGAGACCTCTCAACCGCCTCAGCCCCAGCAATCAAAATCCATCACCATAGTGATAGATCCTGGTCATGGAGGCGAGGACCCGGGGGCAATAGGACCGACGGGACTTAAGGAAAAGGACGTCGTCCTCAACCTCTCGCAAAGAGTAAGGGACAAGATCAAAAAAAAGCTGGGGTGGGACGTTATTATGACCCGTGATGATGACCGTTTTATCCCCTTGGATGAGAGGACAGCTATCGCCAACTCAAAAAATGCGGCCCTGTTCCTTTCCATCCATGCCAATGCCTGTACGGACAGGAGAATCTGCGGAATAGAGAGCTTTGTCCTTGGCACCACCACTGATAAAGTTGCCTTGCGACTTGCGGCGAAAGAGAACAACATCTCGACCAAGCAGGTAAGCGATCTTCAGGTTATTCTCGCTGACCTCAAGCTCAATGACCCCCACAAGGTGATCCCTTCAAATCTCTTGGCTGACTGTGTTCAAAGGTCTTTGGTGAAAGACCTACAGCACTATGGACAGGTCAGAGACCTCGGGGTAAAACAGGCGCCCTTTGTCGTACTCATCGGGGCTGACATGCCTTCAATTTTGGTCGAGGTTTCTTTTATCAGTAACCCGAGGGAGGAAAAGTGGTTACGGAATCCGCGCTACCTCAATACATTAGCAGATGCCATTGTCGACGGCCTCACACAATATGCTCACGGTGTCAAGATGATTACTGGTCAACCCGAGGTATCAGCATCCACGGCCCGCAACTCCAATTGAAGTCTCCTTACCCCATGCCAGTCATTTATCTTTGGATAAAAGGCTATCTTCAGTTCGGAAGAGAGTTCCGTGCTGAGATCCCCCATACCGAATCCGATAACCTCGTAGGTCCTTTTTTCCCCTCTCAGCTTGAATTTTAAGGTGTTTTTCCCCAATACCCTGACATCGTCTGCCCTGAACCTATTTCTGGTAGCAAAGAGGGGCTTGGGGTTAGTCGGCCCATAGGGGGCGAAACCTGAAATATGGCGTAAGAGCTCAGGGGTGATTTCTTCCGGATCTAATTCCGCATCGACAGAAAATATTGGGATAAGGTCTTCTTCCCCTAAGTTTTTCTTGGCGGCCTCTTCAAAGGCGTCCCGAAAAGCCTGGATCTTATCGCGGTTTATTTTGAGACCAGCGGCATATTTGTGTCCACCGAAATCCACCAGGTGACCTGCACACTCCTGAAGCCCTTTGTATAGATGAAAACCTGCGATACTCCGCGCCGATCCCTTTCCCCTGTCCCCTTCCAGGGCAATGAGGATCGTCGGCCGCCAAAACTCCTCAACGATCCTGGAGGCGACGATCCCGATGACACCAGGGTGCCATTGGTCCGAACTCAGAACCATACTTCGTCGATTGAAAAGCCCCTCCCGTTTGATAATCTCTTTGGCCTCCTGATATATCCTCTCTTCGATCTTCTGACGCTCCCGATTGGCCTGATCAAGTGTTACAGCAATTCCTTGAGCCTTTTCATGGTCTTCTGTTAAAAGAAGCTCAACCCCCATCTGAGCATCGGCCATCCGTCCACCTGCATTGAGGCGGGGTGCCAGGCGAAATGCCACCTGTCCGGTGGAGATCTCTTCCCCGCCAATGCCGCTTACTTCTTTGAGGGCCCTGAGACCGGGCCGAAGGGTTTCTCGTAATTCTCTCAGGCCATACGTCACTAAAACTCTATTGATATCCATGAGGGGAACGATATCCGCTATCGTTCCCAGAGCGACCAGATCCAAGTAGCGATTGAGGTTCGGTTCCGCGCCATCTCGCCAGAACCCCTTTTCTCGTAAGCTCTTGCGCAATGCTATCACCAGATAAAAGGCCACCCCTACGCCGGCCAATCCCTTAAAGGGAAACGGGCAATCTGCTTGGAGGGGGTCGAGTACGGCATAGGCCGGGGAGGGGAGGGGAGGTGGTTCATGATGATCGACAACGATGGTATCCATTCCCAATGCCTGTGCCATCTGTATCTCCTCTCGGTCGCTGATGCCGCAGTCTACACAGATCAAGAGCGTCGTTCCTTCAGCAGCGACTTGTTTGATGGCCTCCGCGTTAAGACCATAGCCTTCCTTTAATCTATGAGGTATGTAATAAGAAGGTTGGTTCCCCGACGCGCGCAGGAAATCCACCAAAAGTGCGCAGGCGGAGATGCCGTCCACATCATAGTCTCCATAGATGGTGATTTTTTCCCCTTGTTCCAGTGCCGCTATTACCCTTTCGGCCCCCTTGCTCATGTCTTTCATGAGAAAAGGGTCATGGAGGTGCTTGAGGGAGGGAGAAAGAAATCGCTCTCCGCTCTGAGAATCCGTGATCCCTCGCTTGATGAGAAGTTGGGCAACTAAGGGTGGTATGTCGAGTCGTTTGGAGAGCTCATCGCTTAATGCAGCGGGACAGGGGGATATCTTCCACCTTGCCTTCACAGCTTGAGGCTCCCGATTATCTCTTTGAGATCTTCGATCCCATTGTTATGGAGAAAAATCTCCAGGCCTTCAATGATTTCCGCCATTGTCCGTGGATTGGTGAAATTTGCCGTGCCCACCTGAACAGCCGTGGCCCCCACTGTCAAAAATTCAAGGGCATCCCTATAATTCGTGATCCCTCCAACCCCTATTATGGGGATCCTCACCGCTGATGCGGCCTCCCACACCGCCTTCAAAGCGATAGGCTTTATGGCAGGCCCGGAAAGGCCGCCGGTAACTCCGCCCACTAGCGGCCTCCTGCTGTCCAGGTCTATCGCCATGGCGGGGACAGAATTGATGAGAGTAATGGCCTCTGCACCTTCCCCTTCGGCAGCTAGTGCGATTTCCTTGATATCAGATACTTGAGAAGATAGCTTAATAATAATGGGTAATTTGACTGATTTTATTAATACATTAGTTATTTCAGCTACCGACGTATACGTGCTCCCAAAATGTATCCCTCCCTCCTTGATATTGGGACACGAGAGGTTTGCCTCCAGGGCAGCTACCCCTGTTAGGGCGCTCAGTTTTTCAGCCACTTCGACATATTCATCGATCGTATGGCCGAAAAAATTTACGATAACGGGCGCCTTAAATCGGCGCAAAAAGGGCAATTTCTCCTGGGCAAATACCTCCAGCCCCACATTGTGCAATCCGATGGAATTCAGCATCCCTCCGCACGTCTCCCACATCCGGGGAGGTGGATTCCCTTCCTGGGGCGCAAGAGAAATACCCTTCGTAACGATGGCCCCTAATCGATCGAGATCGATAAGAGAAGCATATTCTTCGCCATAGCCGAATGTCCCGGCGGCAGGCATCACCGGATTTTGCAGCTCCAATCGCCCTACGTGTACGTTAAGGACCGACATCGTCTCCCCATACAATCTCTTCGGCATCAAATATCGGCCCTTCGCAACACACTCGCTTATATCCATCCGAGGTCATCACGACGCAACTCAGACAAGCCCCAACCCCACATGCCATCCGTCTCTCAATAGATACCCAACAGAGCGCCTTTCGCTCACGAGCAAAGTCTGTTACGGTCCTTACCATAGGCTCTGGACCGCAAGCGTACAGTATCGTCTCAGTCTCGCTTTTGTCTTTCTCTTGTTTCAAGAGCTGCGTGACAAGGCCTTGTTCCCCCCTTGTCCCATCTTCAGTGGTTATGTTAAGAGTGATGCCGTCAATATCGAGAAGTTCGGGGAGGCACACGAGGTCCTCCTGGGATTTCGCCCCGTAGAGAACGGAGATGGAGGACAGAGATGCCTTCAGCCTCAAGACTAAAGGGAAAAGGGGTGCGATTCCCATCCCACCGGCAATGATAAAGGCCCTATATCCTGCTGGTGGATCAGGAAATCCATTACCCAAAGGGGCCAAAATATTTACTGGCGATCCGACCGTAAGGCGGGCAAGAAGGGCGGTCCCTTTCCCTACCACCTTGAAGAGAAAGTCCAACCAGGACCCCTCACCATCGTTGTCGAAGTTGTGTATGGAAAAAGGACGGGGTAAGAGCATATCGCTGGCTCCCTCTACACTCACCATGGCAAATTGTCCAGGGATAATGGGGCCAATAGATTGCGTAAGGGAAATCCTCAGGCGATGATACACAGACCCTATGCTTGTGCTCTCTCTGATTTCACCTTTAAGGTAGACGGGATTGCCCATCGCCCTGTCGTTCATATATGCGATCTCCGTAGAAAAGCCTCATGATGAGGGCGTCTTCACCGGTATCGGCGTAATAGTGCTTCCTTACCCGCCATGCGGCAAAACCAACCTTGCGGTACAGGTTGAGAGCGGCCTGATTGCCTCTTCTGACCTCCAACAGATACAATATCCCCCCCCTTCTATAAGAGAAGTCCAATGCGAAGAGGAGAAGGGAATAGGCAATTCCTTGTTTCCGGAGGTCGGGATGGGTGGCCAAATTCAAGATATGGACCTCTTCCATAAGTATCCAAAAGATGATATAGCATACGACCCGATCGCCCCCCGAGTCGTCCACGGTAGTTGACACAAAATGGAAGGAAAAAGGAGCGGTAATTTCGTACAGAAACATCTCTTTGGTCCATGGTGTGATAAAGGATTCCCTCTCAATTTCCATAACTTGCGCTATATGTTCCCTCCTCATTTCTTCAATCGTCCATCGCACCATCAGCTATTTTCTCGCTTTACTTCTTTCAATTCTTTTAAAAGAACCTTGACGTTCTCTTTAAATCTTTCATCCTGAGAGAGCTCGATGGCCTTCTTGTATGCCACTCGCGCCTTTTTGGGATCTTTCAACAGGTGCTGGATGTTCCCCATCTCCAAATAGGCCATGGCTGCCAGCATATCGTACGAGGACGTGTATCCTTCGATGAGTGTTTGATACGCATCCCATGCCTTTTTAAATTCCCCTAGATTGAAATGGATCTCCCCTTGCCAGCAGAGGGCATGTTTTGCTACGTCACCGCCTGCTGATCGTGCTGCGATAGTGAGATAATCGAGCGAGGATTCGTAATCCCCTCTCTTTGCCTTTCGGATGCCCACTGCGAGGGCCGCTTCATAAGACAACTCATCATGGGGAAACTTTCTATATAGAATGTCAAAGTATCGTTCAGCTCCCCTCATATCCTCTTCCTCCAACAGGAACGTTATCATTCTGTAAAGGGACCAGGGGTACCACGATGACCTTTTGTACTCTCTGATGATCCTTTGGTAGGCCTTGCTCGCTTCAGATACATTTCCCAGTTCTCTGTATGATTCTCCTTGCATCCACAGGGCCTGATCCATGTTATAAAAATCTGGATACTCCAAGTGTAACAGATCTATGTTGACGAGACCTTCCTTAAACTTCTTTTCTTGAAAGGAGCAACCGGCTATTTTGAAAAGGGCCTCTTGGCGATACGAGGTATTGAGGAGATTGAACCAGTAAGGCATGGCCTCTTGACAATTCCCTTCGTAGGTATTGAGCTCGGCCAGGATATATTGTGCCAGTGCTTTTTCACGCTCATGCTCATACGGAGACAGTTTTACTATGTTATACGTTATCTCTTTAACCTGTGCGAGGTCTCCTCGCTTGAGATAACACCATCCCAGGTTCACCAGGATTTGTGGTGTTAGTGGATCCTGTGGAAACCGGCTGAGAAACTCTTTAAATATCTCTGTGGCCTCTTGATATCTATCAAGGTCAATGTAGACCTTCCCGAGAAAAGATAAAACGGAGGGGAGCAACGAGGTATGGAAGAAATCATTTTTTAAGGTCAATAGCCTTTGTAATGCCTCTTCTTTCTTATCGGACATGTACAGACAGAGGCCTTCTCCATAGAGTGCATGCGCCGCAAACGAAGACCGGGGAAAATGATCGAGGAGGGTGCGGAAAACCACAGCCCCCTTTTTATATTTTTTCAATTTAATATGCGTTTCACCAAGCCAATAGAGGGCCTCTTCGAGAAGACCTTCCTGCGATTCACTGTAAACTACGTCCTGTAGGAGGTCTTCAGTCGCTTCGTATCGTCCTTGTTCGTAGAGAGAGATTCCCAGCCAAAACTTGGTGCTACAGGACAACAAGGGGTTTATGGTACGGTCCTTGAGGACTTTTCTGAGGTACATCTCCGACCTCTTATACCGTCCCTCATGAAAAGAGAGCCTGCCGAGCAAGAAAAGGGAAGGGTGATACCAGAGACTATGGGGATACTTGGTGACAATGGTTAAATAGTTGTTTTGTGCATTAAGTAAATCCCCTAATTTTTCGTAGGAACGACCCAACCAAAAAAATGCAGCGTCACTCGCTTGAAAGCCAGTTCGTAAAAATAGCAGGGTAATGAATTTCTCTTTTGATTCAGCAAATTTTTGTTGCTTGTAAAGTGACTTGCCCAAGAGATACATGACATTCGGCACCTGGGAATGGTGAGGAAATGCCTGCAAAAACTCTCGAAACTGGGCCTCAGCTACCTGATAGAAGCCGTCTTTAAAGGCCCCCGATCCCTCACGTAACAGTTCCCGCGGTGACGAGCCGAAAGAGGGGAGGGGGGCGAAAAGAACAAGGCAGATTACTATTAACGATATATGCTTCAGATGGCCTCCTGCTTTTCCGTCCATGGAACACCTTTCAACATCTTCTGTATCTGGAAGAGGTCCTCTTTGGTATTGACGTTGATAAACGATGTAAAAGATGGATCGATCTCTTTGATTTCTTCTTCTTCGCAATATTCGACGTGTACCTCGGGGATCAACCCAGAAATCTTAAAATCACCCCTCTCTACAAGTTTTTTAATGGGCTCGATACACCGTTTTGAGTAGACAGCGTGAAGAGGCTCTAATCCCTTGTTGGTCATGGGAATAACTACATCGCTCTTAAACCTCTTTTCGATGAGATAGGTGATGAGTTCGGGGTTAAGGAACGGCATATCACAGGCCACGCAAAAGGAATAATAATTGCTCGCTCGCTTGAGCCCCGTGTAGAGGCCGCCTAAGGAACCGGCTCCGGGTATCTCGTCTACAACGATGGGGGTCTGGTATTCGATAAATTGCTGGGGTTGATTGGTGACGATGATAATTTCGCTGAAAAGCTCCTGGCACTTACCGTACACATAGTCGAGAAGGCGGATGCCTTCAACCTGTATGAGGGCCTTATCCTGCCCCATGCGGCGGCTAGCGCCCCCTGCTAGGATGATACACGAGACGTCACTTACCATACTATGTAAATACCACGATTGCTTTGTCTAATCAAGGAGGGACTGCGAGTTGACAACCGTAATGAGTTACCCTAAAATTCGGTACAACAGCTATATATCAAAAATCTTGTTTAAATTTTAAGTATTTTGTTATATTACCTTCTTAAGGGGTTATAATTATTAAAAAATGAAGCTTGGGATTATTTCCGATACACACCTTTCATCCCTAACCGGGGATTTTATTTCTTTAGTTAAAAACCGATTCGCAGAGTGCGATGTCGTAGTCCATGCAGGGGATTTTACCAGCCCGGCGGTCTATAGATATCTCAATGAGCAGACATCGGGTAATCTGATAGCCGTGCACGGCAATATGGACCCCCCGGAGCTGCGAAAGTTGCTGCCTGAAAGGCGAATTTTTGAACAATCGGGCGTCAAGTTTGGTCTGACCCACGGATGGGGCTCGCCTTATGATTTAGAGGAGAGGATTGCCAGGCTTTTCGATGACCAAGGGGTAAGCTGTATCATTTATGGTCATAGCCATCGTGGGGTGAGTCACAAACGAGATGATATTCTCTTCTTCAATCCAGGCTCGCCCACTGATAGACATTTCGCCAAGGCTAACAGCATTGGGTATGTGACCATTGAAAATGGAGAAATTCGCGGAAAGATTGTTCCTGTCTAAGGTATCTTGTTAAGCAGGGTAGGGGGGTAATAACGGCCAAACTCAGCCACACGTTTACGCCTCGGCTGGAGTGCCATGTTCGTCCAGCTATCCAATTTGTCCTATGTCAAGGGCTGACCCCGATCCTACTTC
>CAZMFG010000013.1:10982-26080 GCA_964565525.1 uncultured Thermodesulfobacteriota bacterium | reverse complement strand
TCGGAACAGGCCGATATGGTCGTGGCCGGCGGGGTGGAGAGCATGAGCACCGCCGAGTTCTACCTGCCCGGAGAGATAAAGTGGGGCATCGGAGGTAAGGGCGGCATGCCCCGAGGACACGGCGACCTGTCGATCTGGGGTCTGCGCTTTTACGACCGCATTCAGAGGGCGCGGGTTATGTCGCAACCCGAGGAGCGATACGGGATTCTGCCGGCCATGATGTCCTGGGCCGAGACCGCTGCCGAAGAAGAGGGCATCACCCGCGAGGCCTGCGACCAGTGGGCCCTCGGAAGTCATCAGAAGGCCTGCGCCGCCATCGAGGCGGGAAAGTTTGGCGAGGAGATCGTGCCGGTGCAGGTGCCGCAGCGCAAGGGGGAGCCCCTGATCGTCGATCGCGACGAAGGCCCCAGGTCTGATACCAGCATCGAGAAAATGGCGCGACTCAAGCCGGTCTTGGGAGGGGTCTGCACCGCAGGGAATTCTTCGACTGAGAACGACGGGGCCGCCGCGGTGCTGGTCACCTCCCGAGAAAAGGCCGCTGAGCTTGGGGTGGAACCGCTGGCCAGGTTCACGTCCGCGGCGGTGGCGGGAGACGATCCGCGCCGCGCCTACCGGACAGTTCCCTTGGCGGTGAAAAAGGCCCTACAGCGTGCCGATCTTTCCATCGGCCAGATGAAGCTGATTGAGATCCAAGAGGCCTTTGCCGCCCAGGTATTGGCCGACATCAAAGAGATGGGCCTTGGGGAGGATGACTACGCGCGGATCAACGTGAATGGATCGGGGATCTCGCTGGGCCATCCCATCGCCTGCACGGGAGCGCGCGTGCTGGTGACCCTGCTCCATGAAATGAAACGTCGGGACGCCCGGTTCGGTCTGGAAACCATCTGTGGCGGCGGGGGCCTCGGAATCGCCGCTATCTTTGAAAGGCTGTGAATTAGCTATCCGCCACGTGAGTCTTCATCATAGAGGTAATTTTTTATTATAACTAAGACGCCCCGCGCGAGAGCGCGGGGCGTTTCATGAGCCAATTTCGCTAAGGATATTCAACGATTGCGATAATACGTTAGCGAGGCGAGGTCTACCTCCGCCGGCGAAGCCTTTCTATGGCAAGACGAATACTCTCTTGCATACGGGAGATCGCCTCGGCCAATTCTCCGATTTCATCCTTGGATTTGACTTCAACGTGAGCCTCCAGTTCTCCAATGCTGATACGGTTTGTTACATCAGTCAGGGATTTTATTCTGCTGGTTATCCTTTGCACATAGAGCAGCATGATTATACCAATCAATAAGAGTGTACCCCCAAATACTCCGACAACGATATTTCTCGTTTCAAGAATCAGATTCCCGATGCGTTCTTCAAGCGTTTTTACCGGCAACATAAAATCTTCAGTCTGGGCACTATAAATGATGCCATAAGGAGTTTTTGACACCGGCGCAAAAGTAAATATTCTTTCTTTAAGAATGCCGCTTTCATCCTTTGCGAGATAAAAATCTGAGGCCTCTCGATGTTGTTCTCCTGGGGGGCCGACCATGACGATTTTTCCAAATTCGTCATATTGGTTCCCACCGAGTTCTCCTTTGGCCATGAGATCTTGGAAGGGTTGTCCTTGTAAGCTCACGTTTTTATTTATTAAGATAGTACCCCGGTTTTCAGGATCTATTCTGAGATACAAACTCGTTTCACCAGACATCATAAGTTGTTGAGTGATTATTGCTCGTAAGGCAGTATCCGTTGGTATGTTTTCTCTTTCCAAGTCGGGGTTGCTTGCGAGATAAAACTCGACTTGTCTTGCAATGATGCTTGCCACTTGATTGATCTCGTCCTTGGCCCCGCCCAATTCAGTTTCCAAACTCTCTTGGATGATGAGATTAGTGGTTTTACTGATGTATCGAACGGCAAACGGTACGGCAATAACCAACATGATGATGGGAATAACAAGTAGAACAAGCAACATTCTACCCCTTATCCCAAGCCCTCTCGATTTAGGAACGGTCTCTCCCCCTGTTTTCTTCTTTTCTTCGTCAGGTAGCGGTGGGGAAGGTGATGCCCCCGGATCGTCCTTCGGCTTTACGATGGTAATGAGGTGATTGCATGCCTTACACTTAAATTGAGCCTCAGTTCCCTCGATTTGTGCGGGATCAATCTGGTATTTTTTTCCACATTCCTCACAGGTTACAATCATCATTAAAATTCCTCCTTAAACTGTCTTGATCCATGAAAGGCCCGGCCTCTTCCTTTGAGTTTATCATATTTTATCATAATGCCAATTAAATAAAAGCAATTTATATACCAAAATTGGTATCACGTAACCTCTTAAAGTTAAAAGAAAAAATTATGCGCAATGAGATGCGGTACGAAGGGGGTGACGTTTTTTCACCCAATGGCGATGAAAAATGGTCAATTATTGTCCGTTTAACTTTCAGTTTTTCTTCTTGTGGACAGCTTAAGAAAACACCGCCTCTCTTAACATCTGCGAAACAATGGGGAAATAGGTTTTTCATGTACTATTCCACCAGCATTTTACAAAGTCTTTCGATTTTGTCAATATTGAATCTGCGGTTACTGTCCACATATAAGCCTTGAATATTTGTTATAGTGGTCACCGAAACGGTTGATTTGCTCTATGAAGGACGGATCGACAAAGAGTTTACACTGTTTTTGTCTATGGGAATGAATTCCAAAGGTCTTCCAACTCGATTTCCAGTAGATTTTGGCAATTGTGTTTTCTCTTTCTGGGTTATCGTCTCATTATTAAATCCTTCTGCTGCCATGATAATTATCTTTGCCCGTTTCACGAGTCAATGGGGAGGGATCGTAATTAAGCTAGTGATGTTAATTGGGGGGTGTAAAACTGGGGGGATTGCCATAAGGGGATTTGTTCCCCTTTGGCCTCGGGTGGGGGTTAAAGTCCCACCCGAGTAGACACGCACCCCACACAAAGCTTTGCCTGTGTGGGGTGCGTGTCTACTCCTCGAAATCATCTGTCAAGCAAGTGCCACTTTCTGGAATCTGAGCAAAAAATATCTTTTATTTAATGTAGTTAGCTGTTATTTTCTCTAACGTACCATCAGTGTGAATTTCTTTCAACGTTGCACTAAATCTTTTCGCGAACTCTTCTACATCGGGAATGTTTTTTGATTGTTTACTGATTGCCATGAAGGTACCTTTTTTAGGGGTCAACGGTTCTGACAAGGGAACAATTTGACCCTGGAAACCATACTTTTTGATATTGTACAATGCTATATGGTAGTTGCTCACATAGGCGTCGGTTCTACCCAGAAGGAGTTTTTTCATGTTTAGTTCGGTATTTTGCGCCTCATCTACCGTTATCTTTCCATCATTAACCGCCTGCTCAAACTCTTTAGTAACAAAGAAACCTCTTTCTTTGGCAACCGTCTTGCCGTACAACGCCTCTACCGTACCGCTTTTAAACTTACCTTCGTTGCCCTTTTTCACAAAGATATAATGAGCTACATAGTAGCCGGGAGGATCGGAATATATTATGTATTTTAGTCTGTCTGGGTTGTAATAAATTTGTATTGCGCCATCAAGCTCACCCTGCTGTAAATAGAGCCATAGTCTTTTAAAAGGAAGCGCGCTGATTTCGGCTTCAAACCCCATCCTTTTTGCTACTTCCTTAAAAATATCGATAGCCATGCCTTTTACCACACCACTTCCATCATCTGGTAACGTAAACGGGGGGACATTTTCAACGGCAGCGAATTTGAGTTTCTCTTCGGCAAAACCATTTGTTGCAACCAGCATTATTCCCACCATTATACCTATTGATATAACTGCTAGCTTTTTCATGATACAATCCTCCTTGTTAAGTAGTTGTTAATAATAACAAAAATCTCCTTTTCCCAGCAAAAAACATACAGCAACTAAGCACCGAACCTTTCCTTTCATGTTTTTTTCCAGCCCCTCGCCGCATGTTTCAAAGTCGGCTTACGTTGGATTCACTAAGCCTTGCGCCGTCGCAGCCGGTCCATAGCCAATCGCAAACTCGTCTGCATCCTTCTGATAGCCGTTGCCAAGAGACCGATTTCATCATTTGAGTGGACGGTTATATCTGCATTGAGATCTCCCAGGCTCATTTGTTTGGCGGCATCGGTCAGTTGCATGATCGGCCGTACCAGAAGCCTTCTAAAACCGAGAAAAACGGCACCTGATATGGCGATAATTAAAATGAGAGCTGTTATAACCAACTCAAAAACCGTGCGATTCAACTCCTCTCGTATGAATTTTCCTGTTAGATAAACCTCGAGTACTCCTATTGTTTCTTTGTCTTTAACAATTTTTTCGCTGCTTACTATAAAGCCTCCTGTATTAATATTCGGATTTTCAGCTTCAACGGCCTTCCAGTTAGGATCTCTTGTCCAACCATATAACATACTTTTACCGTCCTTATCCCTCATAATTATTGCAGCGATTCGTTTGTCCATCATTTCGGAAGTAATGGAACCGCCGATTTCTTTGTCAGCCAAATTCCAGAGAGGCATGACAAGAGACTGTGACAATCTGGTGGCCGTTATGTTACCAAATTGAGCTAGTTCGTCATTCATTCTCTCATGGGTCCTATTATAGGTGTATAGAATGAACCCTGCAAAAATAATTGTTGTCAATATGATGAGGATTACACTCATCTTTACTTGAATGCTGTTTCGCCATTTGATTTTCTGGAAAGCCCCCTCAGCAGCTTCTTCTCCGGAACCCCCTCTGCTTTTTTTCGCCGCTGGTCCAGGGTTTGATGCTATAAGTTCAGATTTATTGATTTCCTCTGGTTCCGATAAAGTCACAACAACCATATTGTTACATGACTTGCACCGAAAGCTTGCCTCCGTTCCCTTGACTTGTGCCGGGTCGATCTCGTATTTTTTCCCACATTCCTTACAACTTACCGTTATCATTGTGGTACCTCCTTGTTAGAAATTGTTGCATGCCTTGGCTTTTTGTGTAGCCAGCTTTCCGTAGTCCCTAACTCCGTGGCCCAATACACCCCCAAAGCTTGGTTCATGGGCAGATTGGCCACTATCCCTTACCCTTCAAGTTTATTATGCCCAATTACCTTAAGTAATTCTGCAAATTATATACCAAAATTCGGCATTTTGATAACTAGATGAATTTAAAAGGGAAAATTAGATACTGTGAAGTGTGATATGGTGAGGGTGACATTTTTTTCCCACTTGCAATATGAAATGGTCAAGTATCGGCCGCTTTACGTAGTGATGTGGTGAGGCCCTGCGTGGAAGAGCAGTGAGTTATGCTTTTGGCTGGTTACTTGGCTTTTATGGCCAACCCGGAGGGTCTTGTTTTCCTTATAATGCGTTGCAGAGAGAAGCGATATCGTTCTGAGGTCCCTCGATTTTTATCGGGGGGGAATAACCCATTGTAAACAAAAAATAGATATGACTTTACTCGTGAAAGGTGTGCCTCTTTCTTCCAGAGAAGATCCCTGAGCAGTAGAGGGGTACTCGGTGTAAAGATCCTTTATCACGGCAAAAGGGAGGTCACCCAAGGGGAAATTTACCGTACTGATTGCAAAAGTCCAGACTCAACCCGTTCAATAGGCACGGAGAAAGTGGGGTGTGACGTTCATCTAACTGTTGCACTTGCTCTTTGAGTCTGGCACAATAGATTTCAATTCAAAAAAATTATACGGGAGCAAAACATGGCCATGATGAATGCAAAGCAATATGAAGAGAGCCTCAGAAAACTCAACCTTGTTGTCTATATGTTCGGAAAAAGGGTTGAGAATGTAGTTGATGATCCGATTATCCGTCCTTCGATGAATGCCGTGGCAGCCACGTACGAATTGGCGCACAGGCCAGAATACGAGGATATTATGACAGCCACCTCACACATTACCGGTAAGCGGATCAACCGATTTTGTCACATTCACCAAAATACGGATGACTTGGTGAAAAAGAGCAAGATGGGCAGGCTGCTGGGACGTGAGACGGGGTGCTGTTTTCAGCGGTGTGTGGGGATGGATACCCTGAATGCCCTTTCCATCACGACGTTTGATATCGATAAAAAATACGGTACGGAGTACTACCAGCGTTTTTTGAAGTATTTGGAATATGTCCAGGAACATGATTTGACGTGCGACGGTGCCATGACGGATCCCAAGGGTGATAGGGGACGTGCGCCGCATGAGCAATCTGATCCCGATATGTTTATGCATGTAGTCAAGGAGAGGAAAGATGGTATTGTCGTACGGGGGGCAAAGGCCCACCAGACAGGGGCGGTAAATTCTCATGAGATCATTATCATGCCGACCATCTCCATGCGTGAAGGGGACAAAGATTATGCGATATCGTTTGCAGTGCCCAGTGATACCGAAGGAATCACGTACATTATGGGACGGCAATCCTGCGATACCAGAAAGCTTGAAGAAGGAACCTTGGACCGCGGCAACCAATGCTACGGGGGGCACGAGGCATTGGTAGTCTTTGAAGATGTGTTCGTCCCGCGGGAACGGGTCTTTATGTACAAGGAGTATGAATTTGCCGGGTCTCTGGTTGAAAAATTTGCCTCATATCACCGCCAGAGCTATGCCTGCAAGGTAGGTGTGGGAGATGTCCTTATTGGTGCAGCTCAGACGGTTGCAGAGTATAACGGTGTAGCCAGGGCTTCCCATATCAAGGACAAAATCATTGAGATGAATCACTTGAATGAGACGCTCTACTGCGGGTCTATTGCCTGTGCATCAGAAGGTCACAAGGAACCCAGCGGGACGTATTGTGTCAACATACTTTTGGCCAACGTACACAAGCAAAACGTAACCCGCTTTCCTTATGAGATATCTCGTTTTGCCCAGGATGTTGCCGGCGGATTGATGGTCACCTTGCCCTCTGAGGCCGACCTGAGATCCACCGAGATAGGTCCGTGGTTACAGAAATATTATAAGGGTATTGATGGTGTTTCCACGGAGGACAGAATGCGCATCCTGAGGCTGATCGAAAATATTACGCTGGGCACCGCGGCTGTTGGATACCTGACCGAATCGATGCATGGTGCCGGTTCCCCGCAGGCACAGAGGATTATGATCTCCCGCCAGGTTAATCTACAGGAGAAGCAAAAGGCTGCCAAGAAACTGTGCGGCATCAAGGAAGAAGGCTGAGCGCAGATCCGTTTTAATATAGCAGAACATCGTAGATTCTTCTTGCCTAAAAAATTGTGGGCCATTTGTTTTTTCATATTATGTATGAATTTATGAACAAGTTTATCGAACAGTAAGATAGATAGTTGTTTTTGAGTATTCTTAGTGACAACCTAATGTTAAGAGGAATTTTTCACCGACGACAAGGAGTATACCCTCACGGAGGGTCAAATAAAGAGGACGAACATCACCTTTTTTCATAAGAAATATTTTGCATTGAGAATATTGGGCAGAAGGGCTCTGAACTGAAGTCTCTAGAACAGCATTAAAG
Source organism: uncultured Thermodesulfobacteriota bacterium (assembly GCA_964565525.1). Taxonomy (GTDB): domain Bacteria; phylum Desulfobacterota; class B13-G15; order B13-G15; family RBG-16-54-18; genus JAFGNJ01. The sequence continues at coordinate 18,641 of CAZMFG010000013.1, read as the reverse complement.
GCCTAAGGAAATGCCTATTTATTAGGCATGTGAGGAGATGCATGGCAATCCGCCAAAGAATACCCTCATTTTTTTTCTTGACTATGTGGATAATCTTAGGCTATGGTCGGACAGCAGATATAGAAGGGTGGTGAATGTGCGAAAGGTTGTATGCTTTTGGGTGGTTCGAGAAGGGAAGGTTGGTATGACGTCGCTGGCGGAGCGCTTTGGCATATTATCAATAGCGACAAGCAAATTCGTATGACGTGTGCAGATACTTGCCAAGCAAAACAATTACCAACTGCTAAGTGAGTGGAAGTGTATACGCTGAGATTTTACCCAATCCCCTATCCTCGTGCTTGTCCCGGCACAGAGCCAGAGAATGATCACAAGCTATTGGGAAGGGAGGTGATAGAGAGATTTTGGTAGTGCGGTCCGTATTGGCAAGAGATCCATAAACTTTTGCTTTAAGGAGGGAATGTTATGAAGAAACAATCGATCTTGTGGAGTGCCGCCGCAGTGTTGGTGGTGTGTACGTTTTTAGTTCTTCCGCTGAATGCCCCGGTCGCCCAGGCCGCAGGCAAAGCGATCACGTGGAAGTGCCCGACCCACTGGCCCATGGCCAGTTCTTCCTATAAGGATAGTCTGGTGGCAGTCGCCGAACGCATCAAAAAACGCACTAATGGTAGGCTCATTATCGAGCCCTATGCGGCGGGTGCATTGGTTCCCGGCAAGGAGATCTTCAACGCCGTCAAACGGGGTATGGTGCCGATCGGCATCACATCCTCGGCCTATCCCCTTGCCCAGGTTCCCCTGATGAATGTGGCCTCGGGACTTCCACTGAACTTCGGTGATGTATGGGAGGCGGTCTATTTTTACAAATGGCTCGGTTTCGAGCAGATGCTGCAGGATGAATGCGCCAAACACGGTCTTGTCTACTTTAGCGACAAGGTCTATCCTACCGAGCTCTCCCTGAAAAAGCCGGTGCGCAAGTTTGCGGACTTCAAGGGGCTGAAGCTGCGTTCCTCCGGCATCATGCAGACCTATCTCACATCCATCGGCGCGGCCGCCTCCTATATTCCCGGCGGTGATGTCTATGCGGCCCTGGCCTCGGGAGTGATAGACGGGGCCCATTGGGGTGCTGTGCAGGGCAGCGACAGTATGAAATTCTATGAGATTAACAAATACCATCTGCGACCGGCCCTGAATGTGGCCAGCACGGACATCTGGCTGGTGAACAAGGAGGCTTTGGGCAAACTGCCGAAGGATCTGCAGGAGATTCTCTTACAGACCCTTGAAGAGCAGTTTTGGCTGCGCACCAATCAGTATATCTTTTTAGAGAGCACGACCTTGAGCAAGATCCAGAAAGAGAAGGGTGTGAAGCTCATCACGCTGCCGCCGGCGGAATACGCCAAGATGCAGGCCGCGGCCCTCAAGATATGGGACGAAGTTGCCGAGAAGGGACCGCAGTGTGCCAAGGCGGTAGAGATGCTCAAAGATTTCAACAGGCAGATGGGCCGAATCAAATAGCAAGCCCGTATTGATTAACACGAACACCTACAACTACAGATCCTGTCAGGGGCATCCGGCCCGCCCCGTCTGTTAAGGGCGGGCCCGGTGTCCTATTAATAAAAGAAAGAAGGAGGAGAAGAGTGCGCCGCCTGATCGCAATTGTAGGATTCATTGACGCGCTGAACGATTGGGTGGGTAGGGTTATTTCCTACGGTGCCCTGTTCATGTCCGCCCTGGTCTTGAGTGAGGTCATCCGCCGCTATCTCTTCAACGCCCCTACGGTGTGGGGCAACGAGCTCACACAGATAACCTTCGGCGTTTATGTGATCCTTTCAGGAGGCTATATCCTGCGCTGGGGGGGGCACGTGAATGTAGATATCCTCTATGCCCGCTTCAGCGCCAGAGGCAAGGCAGTGGCGGACATTGTTACCTTTTTCCTCTTCCTCCTCTTCTGTGGGATGATGCTGTGGTACGGAGGGTCCCTGGCCTGGGAATCCCTCTCCATATGGGAGCATTCCAACTCGGCCTGGCACCCGCCCATCTGTTTGGTGAAGATGATGATCCCGACCGGTGCCTTCCTGCTGCTCCTGCAGGGGGTCGCCAAACTCATCCGCGACATCCTTTTGCTCTTTCCCGGTAAGGAGATCCCCTCCCGTGATGTTGCTGAATAAGGAGACAGTATGAGCATCGAGTGGCTAACGTTCCTTTTTTTCTTTTCTCTCTTGGTGTTTCTCACGATGGGATTGCCACTCTCTTTTGTGCTCGGGGGTGTCTCGGTTATCTTCATCTACTTCACCTGGGGGCCGCAAGCCTTTTATATGGTTGCTGCACAGACCTGGGGGGCCATGAACAAGTTTACCCTGGTGGCCATCCCGCTCTTTATCTTCATGGCCATGATCCTGGAGCGATCCGGAACGGCCAACGACCTTTACGAGATGATGTATCTCTGGTTTGGGCCGGTGAGGGGGGGGCTGGCGATCGGAACGGTGGTGATCTGCGGTATTTTCGCCGCCATGTGCGGCATTTCCGGTGCGGCGGTGGTGAGCATGGGGACCATTGCATTGCCCTCCATGTTGCGCCGCGATTATGACAAGCTGATCGCGGTGGGCTGTATCAATGCGGGAGGGGGGTTGGGAATCCTTATCCCGCCCAGCGTGATCATGATCCTCTACGCTCTGATTGCGGGCGAATCTGTGGGCAAGCTCTTTGCGGGCGGCCTACTTCCAGGGATCCTGTTGCTCGTTCTGTTTTCCGGTTATATCGCCATACGCTCTATAATCCAACCCCACCTGGGGCCGGCACTGCCCCGCGAGGAGAGGGGGGATTGGGCGCGGAAGCTCAACGCCCTCAAGGCGGTGGTCCTCCCGCTCGTGATCGTGTTCATGGTTCTAGGATCGATCGTCGGCGGTGTGGCGACCCCCACCGAGGCAGCCGGCTTGGGCGTACTGGGAGCACTCATATCCGCGGCGGTCTACCGGCAGTTGCGCTGGAAGCTGATTGTGGAGGCCGGCATCAGAACCTTACGGCTTACGGGGATGATCATGTGGATCCTGTTCGGTGCCTACTGTTTCAGTGCCGCCTACCATGGCATGGGGGCCTCCCACCTTATAGAACATCTTATGCAGCACATCCCCGGCGGACCATGGGGGACCATCATATTTATTCAGGTCGTCCTAATCTTCCTGGGAATGGTATTAGACCCAGCCGGCATCATGATGATTTGTGTCCCGATTTTTCTGCCGGTGGTCTTGGCCCACGGGTTTGATCCCCTCTGGTTCGGGATCCTCTTCACTATCAATATGGAGCTCGGGTACATGACACCCCCCTTCGGTTTTAACCTTTTTTACCTCAAGGGCATTGTCCCGCCTTCCATCAGCATGGGGGATATCTATCGATCGGTGATCCCTTTTGCTATTGTCCACTTAGCGGGATTGGTGCTGGTCATGATCTTCCCTAAAATTGCTACGTGGTTGCCAACTGTACTCTTCGGTTAACTGATTGTTGGAAAGAGTGTGCAGGGTTGTACATGTCCTCAGAGAACTATCCCCTTTCCTCCTGAAGAGAGAGGGGCTTTAACTGCCGGTTCGCGACAGGTAGCGAAAAATGGTGCTGGGTTTGCTCACGGGCTTTCGATTTCGACCTTCCTCAGTCTCTTAGGTGTCTGCAACAGGGTACTTTCTGACCGATTACATACCCGTGATCGACGGCGCCGAGAGGTCCTAAAACCTCTGTCAAAACCGGGGACGATGTTGTAAAATAATATCCCCTCAGGGGAACCAGATGCGATTGTTGTCGATATCGGGTGACAGATTGTCTCAGGGAGTTACGGGCGGGCGGGTCAACAAGCGATATCTCACCCATTGCAGTACTCAAGTTTCCTCAATTATTAGCTGTATCCAAAAATACCAAGAAAGGATTTGATTATGACAGGAGTCGGACGTTTACGGGGGAAGGTGGCCGTTATCACCGGGGCGGCCAGCGGCATCGGTCGCGCCGCCGCTTGCCTTTTCGCCAAGGAAAAGGCGAGGTTGATACTGGCCGATCTCGATGAGGTCGCGCTGGGGAAGACCCTGGAACTGGTGAAAAAAGAGGGCGGCGAGGCCATCATGAAAAAGACAGATGTGACAATAGAGCAGGAGGTGAAAGATCTCATAGATCTGGCGATCAAGCAATACGGCCACGTGGACATCCTGTGCAACAACGCCGGCATTACCGGCCAATTGACGGATCTGGAACATCAGGACGCCGATGACTGGATGAAGGTCTTCACTGTCAATGTCATGGGTGCCGTATTTGCCACAAAGTACGTGGCCGCACACATGCAGGAGCGCAAATGCGGCTCCATCGTGAATACGGCGTCGGTGGCGGGTATTCGTTCCGGGGCGGGCGGCAATGCGTACAGCGCCAGCAAGGCTGCCATTATCAATTTTACGCAGACCTCGGCGTGCGACCTGGGAGCATACAACATCCGGGTCAATGCGATCTGCCCCGGTCTGATAAAGACGGGCATGACCAAGCGTGTCTTTGAGTATGCCCGTGAGGCAGGAAAGGAAGACAAGATCGGATATCGTTGTGAATTGCGACGTTACGGCCTGCCAGAAGAGGTGGCGCATGCGATCCTCTTCCTGGCCAGCGATGAAGCCAGTTATATCACCGGGCAGGCCCTGCCGGTTGACGGCGGCAATACAGCGTCGCTTAACTTGCCGGGGATGAAAGTATAGATGTGATAAATCTTGTGGACAGGAGACAACGAGGGGGAAAATCTTTGCCCGCAACCGTCCTGCGCGTCGGCAATGCAAGGAAAGGTGGGAGTGAGTATGAAGCTAGTACGCGTCAATATGTCCGATGAAACGGCGATCGTAGAAACCTTACCCGAAGAATATAAGATAATCGGGGGCAGGGGACTGATTGCCAAGATCATGAACAGCGAAGTGGCTCCTGATTGCGACCCGCTGGGAGCGGCGAACAAACTGATCATCGCTGCTGGGCCGCTTGCCGGCACCATGGCACCGCAACTCGGTCGGATATCCCTTGGCAGCAAAAGCCCACTCACCCTCGGCATCAAAAAATCAAATGTAGGCGGGCCTGCGGCCCAAAGGTTGGACCGTCTGGGCCTGCGAGCCATTGTCGTCGAAGGCGCACCAGTAGATGGGAGATGGTACATCTTGAAGATATCGAAGGAGGGGGGGGCTCTGGAGCCTGCCGGCACCTATATGGGGATGAAGAACTACCGTCTTGTCGACGAACTGCACAAAAAGTACGGCACAAAGGCCACCCTGATAACCATCGGGCCAGCAGGGGAGAGAAGATACAAGGCCGCATCGATAGCGCTCAGCGATATATATGGGGATCCTTCGCGCGCCGCCGGGAGAGGGGGGCTGGGAGCCGTCATGGGGTCCAAGGGGCTCAAGGCCATCGTTATTGATGCCGCCGATGGCGAACCCGTGGCCCTGGCCGATGCGAAACGGTTTAAGGAAACGGTCAAAAATTGGGTGGGTATCATCAAGAAGGACGTCGGCTGTGGGCTTTTTCATACCTTCGGGACCCCTTTGGCAGTCTCGAATCTGAGCATGCAGGGGAGCATGCCCGCGAGAGGATACACATCCGGCAGGCACGAGGATTTCAGAGAGGTCAGTGGGGATGCGGTGAAAAACAAGCTCTGGGAACGGGGCGGCAGGATGCACGGCTGTATGCCGGGGTGCGTTGTCCAGTGCTCGATTATCTATAACGGCCCTGACGGAAAACGCCTCTGTTCCGCCCTCGAATACGAGGCGATCGCCCTGTTGGGGACCAACCTCGATATCCTCGATCTCGATGCGATTGCCCGGCTGAAACACCTGTGTGACGACATCGGCCTTGACCTCATTGAGACAGGGAGTGCCCTGAGCGTCGCCGTAGCCGGCGGCAAGATGCACATGGGCGACGCCGACGGGGCCATACACCTGCTTGAAGAGATCGAAGAAGGTACTGGTTTTGGTACAGTTCTTGGAAACGGCGTGGTATCTACCGCACAGGCCCTCAACGTAACGCGAGTGCCCGCCTTTAAGGGTCAGGGGATTCCTGCCCACGACGGCAGGGCAGCCAAGGGCATCGGCATGACCTATGCCACAAGCCCCATGGGTGCGGACCACAATGCCGGCCTCACCTATAAGAGACCGGGGCAGCGGACAGGGCAGGTCGAAAACTCGCTGAGCGCCCAGATCAAGGCAGCAACCTGTGACACCATCGGTTACTGTCTGAATTCCGTCCCCGGCGGCCAGGTTTCCGTATATGAGTTTTTTGCGGACCTCCTTAATGCACGGTACGGATTGAATCTGACGATGGACGACGTGGTGGAGATCGGCAAACAAACCTTAAAAGATGAACATCGCTTCAACCAAGGGGCGGAATTCAGCACGATATGGGAACCCTGCCCAGCTTTTTACAGAGTGGAACCGCTCCCGCCGACGAATAGGGTCTTCGATGTCGAGGAAGATGAGATTCAGGCGATATGGAGCCGGCTCGACCAGTATAAGGAGCCAAAAAAGGCCTGGGAAGTAAGGATCAGCCATCTGCCTCCTATGCTTATCGGCACCGGTGTACTGAGCAAGATCGGAGGCCGAGCGCGGTCTTTGAAGATGGGAAAGGCGCTCTTTATCTGCGATCCTACCATGAAAGAAATCGGACGGGCCGATGACGTCATCACCTTGCTCAAGAAGAGCGGGGTAGAGACGATCCTCTTTACCGATATCGAGCCCGATCCACCGGTATGGGAAATCGATCAGTTGTCACAGCTCTATCAACAAGAAGGGTGCGACGGCATTATAGGCATGGGTGGGGGTAGTTCCATGGATGCGGCCAAGGCCCTCTCAGTGAGAGTGACACACCCCGGTCCCCTAATTGAATATGAAAGTCTGGCCGGCGGGACCGCCAAGATCAAGGGTCCCCTGCCGCCGGTCATCTGTATACCGACGACGGCAGGCACGGGGAGTGAGGCGAACACCTATGCCGTTATCACCGATACGGATCGGGGCATCAAATTTATCATCATGAGCGAGGTCATCGTCCCACGGCTGGCGATCATTGACCCCGAGTTGAGCAAGACCATGCCCAAGGGGCTGACTGCTGAAACAGGTATCGACGCCCTTGCCCACTGCATCGAGGGCTCAGTGGGGACTCTCATCTCCTACCATCCTTACTATTCGGCTCTGGCCTGGTACGGCATTAAACTGGTAGGGAAGAGCCTTGTCAGAGTCTATCACACCCCTGATGATATGGAAGCACGGACGGATATGGCAATGGCAGCGGTCTACGGCGGTGTGGCGTTTGCCAAGGGTCTCGGCATCGGGCACATCCTCGGTCACGCCATTGGTGCCCGATACCATATTTCCCATGGGAGATCTGTGGCACCGGGCCTCTTGTGCTTTGCCAGGGCCAACAAGGAAGTCTGCGCAGAGGCGTTTGAGGAGATCGCTTGGCAGTTGAACCGCTCACGGGACCTGGAAGAAAGTCTTCGGAAATTATACGGTGAGGTTGGTTTGCCCACTAGATTTAGTGAATTGGACGTACCGGAAGCGGATCTTCCGAGGATCGCCTTTGAGGCCTCCAAGGATGTGGTCAACATCGCTGGCAACCCCCTACCCCTGGAGGAACGGCAGCTCCTGAAACTGCTGAAGGAATTCTACTAGA
>CAZMFG010000013.1:7589-10882 GCA_964565525.1 uncultured Thermodesulfobacteriota bacterium | reverse complement strand
CATTCGACAGCTCGCCGTTGCTCATGTACGGTTATGCCATCGATGGGGAGATGACACCACTAGGCGAGGTACTTGCCCGGAATGCTGCGCAGGGTATCCTCCGCCTCTTTGACCACTTTCTGCACCATGTCACTGACCTGGGGCATATCGTCGATTCGCTGGGCAACCTCACCACCGGCCATCATGGCCTTTTCCTTGTTACCTTCGTATGTAGCCTTAATTGACTCGTTCTCGTAGTCGATCAGCGACATATCCTCCATGGTGGAATAGTCATCAGGTGTGCCGAGGAAGACACCGGGCGACTTTTGGAGGGTGTTTCTGGCATGTTCTTCGCTCCGGGCGTTTCTCAACCACCGAGCAGGGCCGACATAACCACGGGCTACAAGAGTTCCCCGGTCTCCGGCGTCCACCACGGCCTGCTTCCATATAGGGTGAAAATCGCTTTCCTGCGTTGCGAGGAAGCGAGTTCCCATCAGCACCCCGTCGCAGCCCAAGGCCAGGGCGGCTACCATACTCTTGCCGTCGGAGATTCCTCCTCCGCCAATCACAAGGGTATGCTCATCGGATACGGCATCGACCACGGCGGGAAAAAGAACCATGGAGTGAAGCGGTTCCCAGTGCGTATGAAAGCCGCCTTCATGACCTGAGGCGACGATCACGTCAACCCCCGCCTTCTTGCAGCGTAGAGCGGCCCTGACAGAGGGGACGATATGAATCCAGGTGAATCCCGCCCCTTTGATCATGTCCCCCCACCCCATCGGATCACCGGCAGAGGTATACATCACCTTGAGGGTATTTTTCATCTCGGGATTTTCCTCCCGCACCTTGATGGCCGTTTCGATCATAATTTTCGAGTACTCTTTGAGTTCCGCCGACACCATGACGTTGGGACCAAATACACCGCCTTTATCCTTCACCAAACGGTGGGTCCGCTTCAGGACCTTCCCGAGCGCCGTACCCATGTCGTCATCCCGGTCCGCCTCGCCACTGTCGACAAAGGCGTTATAGACCCAGGGCTGTTCTTCCTTGTTAAAAAGACCGCTGGTGGAAAGCAGTCCGAGCACCCCCGCATTGGCTGCGGCTACACAGAGATTGTTATTGCTGAAAGGGCCCATGCCCGCCTGGATGATGGGGTACTTGATCCCGATCAGGTCACAAAATCTTGATTTAATCATACAATGCTTCTCCTCTGAGGGTTTGATGGTTCTTAGCTCCCTTCTGATTCAATAAGGGTGGCTACGCCTTGTCCGCCCCCGCAACAGGCGTTGGCTATACCATAGCGCCCGCCCTTCTTTTTCAATATACGGGCGAGGGTTCCGGCCAGCCTGATCCCCGTTGCCCCCAGGGGGTGGCCTATGGCGGTACCGCCACCCATGACATTGACCTTATCCGGATCGATGCCGAGTTCCTTGATGCAGTTCAGGGCCACGATACAGAAGGCCTCGTTAATCTCCCAGTAGTCGATGTCCGAGGCCTTGAGCCCCGCCTTTTCCAGGGCCATCTTACTCGCCGGTACGGGTCCTGCCCCCATGATCGTTGGATCAACACCCGCAAAGCCGATGGACCGTATCGTGGCGAGGGGCTTGATCCCCTTTTTCTTGGCCGTTTCCTTGGACATAAGGATCATGGAGGTGGCTGCGGCATTGAGCGGAGACGAGTTGCCCGGTGTGATCACGCCATCCTTCTTGAAGGAGGGCTTGAGGTCGAGCATCCCTTCATAGGTCGCATCCGTACGCACGGCCTGATCTTTATCCACCTTCATCATCTTGCCGTCGGCCTGCGGGGCGTCAATCGGCAAGATCTCGCCGTCGAAGAAACCCTCCTTCTGGGCCTTGGCTGCCAGATTGTGGGCCCGGGTGCCCCACCGGTCCATGTCCTCTTTGGTGTAGTCGGTTTGCGTAAAGAGCTTCTCCGCAGTCAGCCCCATATTCAGGGCCGTCATTATGTCCCAATGGGAATAGGACGGGTCCGTGAAAAGGCTCATGTTCGGAGAGATGAGCCCCCGATCGCTGGTCAATCCCCCCATGGGGACCCGCGTCATGTGCTCATAGCCGCCCACCATGACGATATCGGCGAAGTCTTGCGCGATTTCCATAAAACCCACATGTATCCCAGCCATGGAAGATCCACACTGTTGATCCACGAACTTTGCCGGAATGGTCTCCGGTAGGTTGGCCAGAAAGATAGGCATGCGCCCGCCGTAAGTCCACTGTTCTCCCACTCCCATCGCACTTCCTACAAGAAAATCATCGATTTCTTTTGGATCGATCCCTGTACGCTTGATGAGCTCTGGGAGCAACTTTGCCAACAGCTCATCACCCCTCAGTTGGCAGAACCAGTCCCTAGCCGGGTCATTCGGCCTGGAACGGGACTGCGCTGTCCTCAGATATCCTGCTATGACGACTTCTTTCATTATGAATCCTCCTTTTTTTCTTCAGTGTTTTCTTGCTGCCCTATGATTAACAATGCAATACTTGTTTACGCACCACTATCCTCTCACCACTCTATTTTTTCTCTGGAACAGGCGCCTCCAGGGCCCCTGCCAGCAGGGATCCGCCATCGACGACAATCTCGGTGCCGGTAGTATAACTGGAGGCGTCGGAAGCGAGGTAGATCGCCGCACCGGCTATCTCATCGGGCTCGCCTATCCGGCCCATGGGTGTCTTATGGGCCAGTACTTCCTTACCCTTTTTAGCCTCTTCCGGGGGAAGATGAAACCAGTGTGAATTGAGCATCTTCGTGCTGATCGGACCGGGGGCAATGGCATTCACTTGAATATTAAAGGGCGCCAATTCCAAGGCGAAGGCCCTCGTTATCATGCGGACACCGGCCTTGGAGATGCTGTAGATACTCACCCCATATTCCGGTTTAAAGCCGTCGACAGAAGCGATATTGATAATCTTACCGCTTCCCTGTTTCTTCATGATCTTGGCGACTGCCTGGCTGGTAAAATAGAGTCCCTTCATGTTCAAATTCATGATGGTTTCCCAGAGACGCTCGTCGGAGTCCAGAACGGTACCCATGGCCGGGCTGGCGCCGGCGTTGTTGACCAGAACATCGATCCTGCCGAACGCCTCCGTCACGGTGTCGACCATCTTTTCTATCCCTTCCATCTTGCCCAGATGGGACTGAATGGGCAGTGCCTCTCCTCCGAAGGCCTTGATCTCCGCGGCGGTGGCTTCAAGGTCCTCTATCTTACGGCTGGTAATGGCAACCTTGGCGCCGGCCTTGGCAAAGCCCTGGGCAACGGCTTTGCCGATGCCGCGGCCTCCGCCGGTCACAATCGCCGTTTT
>CAZMFG010000013.1:0-7489 GCA_964565525.1 uncultured Thermodesulfobacteriota bacterium | reverse complement strand
CAAAGGCCACGCTGGTTGCCAGGGTCTGATCGGAGGTCTTTTTCGTACAGATGATCTCCAAGAGCTGCATGCGCTCGGCGGGATTGAAGAAATGCAGTCCGATCATCCGGCCGGGATCCTTCAGGACAGATGCCATCTCCGTGATGGGCAGGGCCGAGGTGTTGGTCCCGAAGACACAGTCGGGTTTGCAGATACCCTCCAGCTTCTTCCAGATGTCCTGTTTGATCTTCATGTCCTCCAGCACTGCCTCAATGACCAGGTCAACATCCTTCATGTCCTCTAAGGAGGTGGTGGTGCTCAACTGCTTTGTTATCATGCCGTCAAGGTCTGCCTGGGTCATCTTTTTCTTCTTAATGGGGTAGGCAAAGGTCTTTTTGACGGCCCCCACCCCCTTCTCAATGGCTTGATCATTGATGTCCCACAAAATGGTGTCGAAACCACCCCTGAGCAGGAGGTTGACGATCCCTGAACCCATGGCCCCTCCACCCAGCATGGCCACCTTCTTGATCGTGGCCGGTTTGATCCCCTCGATACGGGGGAGCCTGCCGGCCGCCCGGGTGTTGAGGAATATGCCGATGAGGTTCTTGGCCACGTCTGAGACGGCACAGTCGCTGAACAGGTCCACTTCTCTTTCTATGTCTTTTTCGATGTCGTAGCTCAAGCCCTTCTCCATCGCCTCAAGGGCCTTAAGGGGCGCTATATACCCTTTTGCCTGCTGGGCCATCATCGCCTTGGCAAAACCAAACAAGGCCTTCTTCTCAGCCGCACTGGGGATACGGTAATTTATATTGCGGGTCATCCGTAATTTCATGTTCAACTGGCCTGAGAGAAACTTGCCCGCAGCCTTGAAGGCCGCCTCAAGGAGCTTGTCGGCATCTACCACTTCGTCCACCAGCCCCCGGGAATAGGCTCGCTCGGCCTTAATGGGGTTTCCGATAGTAATCATCTCCAGGGCATTTTGGATGCCGATGAGCCGAGGCAGCCTCTGAGTGCCGCCGGCGCCGGGGATTAGGCCGATCTGCACCTCCGGCTGTCCCAGATTTGCTCCCTTGACCGCGACCCGGTAGTGACAGGCCATGGCCGTCTCCAATCCACCACCTAAACAGTTGCCGTTGATGGCCGCGATGACTGGCTTGGGTCCTGTCTCGATTTTGTTGAGAAATTGGGCCAAGGCCAGGACCGCCTTGAAAGCCTCTTCTTTTTTCTTCACATGCTGGACCTCGGTGATGTCCGCGCCCGCAATAAAATTCTTCCCCGTCCCCGTGAGGACGAGGGCCTTGACGTTCTCATCCTCCAAGGCCCCCGTGACGGCTTCACCCAATTCCACAGTGAAATCAGGGGAAAACTGGTTCACGGGCGGGTTGTTCATGGTTATGAGGGCGATACCATCTTTGACATCAACTTTCACAAACTTGTATTTTGTTTTCATGACATGCACCTCCGTGTATTTCAAATAGGGAGTCTTACGGCCAAGAGAGGGCTTCTATCGTTATAGTTGATCTCCTCTTGAGCCTCGCGTAGCCTTTGGTTATATCCGATCACGATTTCTCTGCTGGGATCTCCCCGATGGGTCCCACCACCATTTTCTGGATTTGTTTTTGCGTACTTTACCGATCGTTCGGTAGCATATGTGTCATATATTAGCCCCCTCAAAAATATATGTCAAGAGCTTTTTACATCAAACAATTGGGGATTCTTTGCTTTTTTGTGCTACCTAGGGTTCTGACACCACCTTAGTTCAAGGCCCCACAGGGGCTCTCTAGCGCAGGATCTTCCTCAAGCAGTAGGGGATGTCGATGGCTTGTGAACGCTGATTTTGACCCTATCGCATTCAGGGAAACATCTTGTCAGGATTCAGGATGCCGTTGGGATCAAGGAGCTGTTTTACCTTTTTCATCCACTCCAGAGAGCGGCCATGTTCCGCCTCCATGAATTTGGCCTTGCCGATCCCTACGCCGTGCTCAGCGGTTGCCGTGCCGTTCAGGGCCAGGGCCTTATCCACAATGGTGCGATTGACCTCCTCGATCCGTTGCCAGCTTTCTCGACCCTTTCCCCCTCTATTGATGACCAGGTGAATATTGCCATCACCGGCATGCCCGAAGGTATAGGCCGGTCCCGTCCCGGCCTTGCGAGCCGCCTCTCTGGCGAAGGCGATCATTTCCGGATAGGCTGAGATGGGAACCGCCACATCGATGACGATGCTGGGATGATCGGGGTGCTCCTGCCTGATCATTTCACCCATGGCATACCTGGCCTCAAGGAGACGGTCCCTTTCCGCTCTATCCAGACCCGGTCTAAACTCCCGACAGCCGTGCTCATGGCAGAGTCCTTCGGCAATGCCTACTGCGTCCGTGAGCTGATTTCTGGTGGGTCCGTGAAATTCTATGAATAGAGTGGGGGAGATAGGGAGCCCCAGGTCCTTTCGTCGGTTGATGAGTTCGATGCACTCCGGTGCCATGAGCTCCAGGGCCGCGGGATCCAGACCGGAGCGCATAATGTCGAAGACGGCCTTGCTGGCATCCTCCACGGTCTGAAAGGTGGCCACGGCGGAGGCGAATTCTGCGGGGAGGCCCACGAGCCGAATGGTGGTCTCCACCACGATCCCCAACATCCCTTCGGAACCCACGAAGAGGTGGAGCAGGTCAAATCCCGAGGAGGTTTTAGCAGCGCGGTTGCCGATCTCTATGATCTCACCGTTGGCCAGGACCACCACAAGGCGCAATACATGGTCTTTCGTGGAACCGTAGCGAACCGTCCTGATTCCGCTCGCGTTATTGGCGACCATCCCGCCGATGGTGGCACCGGCCCCTGGATCGGGTGGAAAGAAGAGCCCCGTATGTCTGAGCTTGTGATTGAGTTCCTTATAGATGACACCCGGCTCCACATCCGCCTGAAAATCGTCCGTGCGGATCGCCAGGATGCGATCCATCTGGGAGAAATCCAGAACGATGCCCCCTCGCACGGGGATGGGATTGCCCTCCAGGCTGCTCCCCGCTCCCCAGGCGGTTACGGGGATCCGCCTTTGGTCGGCATAGCTGAGGATGCGGGAGACCTCTTCTCTGCCCGCCGGCCACACAACCGCCTCAGGGCGGGATGCCGGATGGCTGGACATGTCCCGTGCATGAAGATCGAGGTTGGATGTGCCCGTGGAGAAGCGCTCCGGAGAAACGATGGATTTAATATATCTCTTGTCCGCGTCCTTCAGGCTATTAAATTCCATAGATAAACTCCTTGTTGGAAGGCTTCCTAAGTCTTCCGTGAGGGGGTGACTGCGGCCCGCGCAAATCGAGAAGAACGTACGGCAGCGGTCAACAGATTGAATGGATACATTAAAAGATTTCATTTTTTTCGATGATATCGGAAAGAATGTGATAACGTCGAGTATAGAAGAGCACTTTTCCCTTGTCAATAGGACCTTAATTTGATAATTAGTGTATTTACTGCGATTAAGACAACATTGGCGTTGAAGGTGAGCGGTTTCGTTATCGTCCGCTCAGGCCTTCGGCCACAAACAAAGAAATTTCTTTCCTAATGACCCTCTGGTGAAACATGTGACTGTTGAGGATATGGCCTATGTCCGAGAACAGAGGTTTAGAAGGGTTGTATGAACGTGTAGTTGCCAAAGGGCTCTGCGCGGCGTGCGGTGCCTGTGTCTCTCTTTGTCCCTACCTCAGATCTTTTCAGGGTCGCATTGTTCCTTTAAACCCGTGTGACGTTTCCGAAGGCAGATGTTTTGCCTACTGTCCCCGCACTGAGGTGGATCTTGAGCATATCCATAAAGCGGTATTTCAACGGGAGTATGAGCTTACCGAACTGGGCCTTTTTCAACACGTCCTCATGGGCCGCGCAAGAGACAGGGCCTTTCGGAAAAGGGCACAGACGGGAGGCGTGGTTTCCAGCCTGATGGATTTTGCCCTCAAAGAGGGGATGATCAGCGCAGCGATCCTCACCCGGCGGGACCAGAATCATCTCCCCGAGGGGGTGGTGGCCCGCACCCAGAAAGAAATCCTTGCCTGCGCCGGGTCAGGATATGTGACCGGTCCGACCCTTCAGGCCTTTAACGCGGGGGACTGGACCCCTGAAGACCACATAGGGGTGGTAGGTTTACCCTGTCAGGTTCTGGCCCTGGGCAGAATGAGGGCATCGGATCTTGAGAAAAGGACCCCCGTGGATCAGGTGAGTTTGGTGATGGGGCTTTTCTGCACCTGGGCCCTTGACTACGAACCGTTCCTTTCCTTTCTCAGGGGGCGGTTGGACGTATCACAGATACAGAAGCTCGATATTACGCCCCCACCCGAGAGGATCTTAAAGGTGTATACAGGGACAGAGATCCTGGAGATCCCCCTGGATGAGATACGCCCTTTTATTCGGCCCTCATGCCAGGTGTGTGCGGACATGACGGCCGAGTTTTCAGATCTCTCCGTAGGCACGGTGGAAGGGGAATCGGAATGGAACACCGTGGTGGTACGAACGGACAGGGGGGAGGAGCTGTTATCGCTTGCCCAGAAGGCAGGGGTAATTGAAACGAGGCCCCTGCCGGAGGAGAATCTGGCCCACCTGCTGGAGGCCTCCCTTCTCAAAAAGAGACGCGCCCTTGAGGCGTTGAGGGAACAGGGAGAGTTGGAGCAGGGTTATCTTAAAAACGCGCCCCAGTGGATCCAGCATCACCTTTTTAGCCACTTACAAGGCTAACTGCTTACGGAGCAGGAGTCGGGCAAAAAACGGTCTGTGCATGAAGATCGTTTCCAAAGCCGAGATCGACAGCAGGGAGGCGTGGAGATTGAATTATGGCAACACCATATTGGAACGTGGATGAACCCGAGAAGCGATACGTGCTCTCGGGTAATGAGGCGGCGGCACGAGGGGCCCTGGAGGGGGGAGTGAGGATGGTAACCTCCTATCCCGGATCCCCTTCGGTGCAGGTGCTGGAGTGTCTGGCGGCAGTTGCCCACCAGCGAGGGCTCTATGCGGAGTGGTCCATCAATGAGAAGGTGGCCCTGGAGGTGGCGGCAGCCGGATCTTTTGCAGGCCTTCGGGCCCTGTCCGTGATGAAGGCGGACGGCTTAAATGTGGCCATGGATTTTCTGACGGCCCTTCCCCTTTCGGGCATCGGCGGGGGGCTTGTGATCATCGTATCCGACGACCCAGGCGCCCATTCCAGTGTCAAGGAGGAGGACAGTCGCTATCTGGCCCCTCCGGCCCATATCCCTCTCATGGAACCTGCAACCCCGGAAGAGACCAAGGACATGGTGGCCTGGGCCTTTGCATTCTCAGAACAGGTGGGGCTCCCCGTAATGGTCAGGCTGGTAACACGAATCTGCCACGCTCGGGCAACGCTCACGCTGGGTGCAATCCATCCCCCTGAAGGGATTCCTCAATTGCACCCGGAGATGCGGTTCGTCACGGCGGGCTCACGTCATGAGAATACCCATCAGAGTTTGGACAAGGCCCTGGAGGGGTTCGAAGGATCCCCCTTCAATCTCTACGCAGGCCCGGCAGAGCCCGAACTGACCGTTTTTACCAGCGGCGTGAGTTATCTTTATGCCCAGGAGGCTGTTGAACGGTTGGGTGTGGGGGGCAGGGTGGGGATCTTCAAGGTAGGGACCATCTGGCCCCTGCCTGAGAAGGTGGTGCTGGACAACCTGAAGCGCTCGGAAAAGGTCCTCTTCTTGGAGGAGATCGAACCCTTTCTGGAGGATCAGGTAAAGATCCTGGCTGCCCAGCATTGGAATGACCTGGGGCGACTCCGATTTTTCGGAAAACGATCCGGAGACGTCCCCTGGGTGATGAAATCCCGGGGCATGGGAGAATTGGATCCCGATATTGCCACCCAGGCCCTGGCCACGGCCCTCACCATGGATTTTCAGAAAGGGCGGGAAGGCCTGAGAGAGAAGGCGGAGAAGCTACCGAAGATAGAGTTGCCCCTGAGGCTTCCCATCCTGTGCGCCGGATGCCCCCACCGGGCCTCGTATTGGGCCATCAAAACCGCCCTGGCCTTGGATGGGAGAGACGGCTTTGTCCTGGGGGATATCGGCTGTTATACGCTGGGTGTACTGCCCGGGGGGTATCAGACGCTTTCCACCGTACATTGTATGGGGTCCGGCACGGGCCTTGCGAGTGGATTCGGCAAACTCAGTGAGGCGGGGTTCCAGCAGCCCACCGTGGCGGTCATCGGAGATTCCACCTTTTATCACGCAGGGATTCCCCCGCTCATTAACGCCAGGGTCACCGGGTCTCAGTTTCTCCTCATTGTCCTGGACAACGATACCACCGCCATGACAGGGCACCAGCCCCATCCTGGAACCGGAATTCTTGCCACGGGTGAAGCGACCTTTTCTGTGCCCATGGTGGAGCTCGTCAAGAGCCTGGATATTCCTGTGACCATTCAAGACCCCTATGAGGTGCATGAGACCACTGAGACGATCCTTCGTCTGCTCAGGAAAGGGGGACTCCACGTCCTCATACTCAGGCAGGCGTGTGCGCTCAAGGCGATGAGAGAACAACCCAGCCCCCCTCTCTATGTAGATCAGGATCGTTGCCTGGGAGATGCGTGCGGATGTTCGAGGCTGTGCAGCCGGGTTTTCTCCTGCCCAGCCAATATCTGGGACGAGAAGGCGGGGAAGGCCCTGATCGACGAGGTACTCTGCACAGGGTGTGGTGTGTGCGCCTCCTTATGCCCTGAGGAAGCCATTAGGATACCAAAGGAAGGGGGGGAACATGCCATTACTCCCTGATCCTTTCAATATCATCATTTCAGGGGTGGGGGGGCAGGGTAATATCCTTGCGTCGGACCTTGTATCCCGCACCTTCTGTGAGGACGGCTATCTTGTGAGTGTGGGAGAGACCTATGGGGCAACCCAGCGGGGTGGATCCGTGATGAGCCATGTAAGACTTTCCAAGAGGCACCTCTACGGACCCCTCATTCCCGAGGGAGAAGCCCATATCATAATCGGATTCGAACCCCTGGAGGTACTCCGAATGCTCCAGGATTACGGTCATACCCTGGTCCGGGTGGTCATGAATGACCGGCCCTTATACCCCCTTGAGGCCCTTCAGGGACAGGTGGAATATCCCCCTCTGGAGTACCTGATTTCCCGTATAGAGACCCTTGCCGCTGAGCTAAAGATCGTTAAGGCAACCGATCTGGCCAAGAAGGCAGGTAATCCTCAGGCACAAAACGTGGTGATGGTGGGGGCCTTTGCAGGCCTGAACTGGGTGCCCCTGGAAAAGGAGCGATTTCTCACGGCCCTTGAGGAGACCTTTTCCGGCGAACGGCTGGAGCTGAACAAAATGGCCTTTGATCTGGGCTTTGAGGCGGCGAGCGAAAAAAGGGGTCACCCCTTACGTTGACTTTTTGTTCTCCTTAAGATTCCAGGGATATTGATATTAGATCTCAAAGGGTTTCTTCCTCTTTGATCAGCAACCAAGTCATCCCGTGGGGGCCTTTTCAGTGAAAGATCCGTCCGCCGCAGATGTTGATGGCCTGGCC
>CAZMFG010000012.1:20040-26136 GCA_964565525.1 uncultured Thermodesulfobacteriota bacterium | reverse complement strand
CAGCGGTGAAAAAAAAGGCACAGGCGGTTTTCTCCCTGTTTGAGGAATTGCGGGCCCAGGTCGAGACCCTCTCGCTGGCCGAGCTGGTCCTGCTGATCGTTGAACGAACGGGGTATATGGATTATCTGACAAATCAGGGTCCAGAAGGGCAAACCCGGATGGAGAACGTGAAGGAGCTCATCGGGGGACTTACGGGGTCGGGGCTCGAGGGGGTGCGGGAGTTTCTCGACCATGTAGCCTTGATCACCGACCTCGACGAATATGAAGGTGATGTTCAACGGGTCAGCCTCATGACCTTGCACAGCGCCAAAGGGTTGGAGTTCCCAATCGTCTTCATGGTGGGGCTGGAGGAGGGGTTGCTCCCCTACTACCTGCGCCTGGAAAACGCCGAGGAACTGGAGGAGGAGCGTCGCCTCTGTTACGTGGGGATGACCAGGGCCCAGGAACGGCTCTACATGACCGGGGCGGTAACGCGGCACCTCTTCGGCATGGGGCAGCGTCGTATACCCTCGCGCTTTCTCAGGGATATCCCTCAGGAGATTATTCACTTTGAAGGGAGACCCACCCCCTTGGTGCCCTCCTCATGGGCGTGGGAGGAGGGGTTGTTTTCAGAGGATAGGGTTATTGAATATGACTGATGTTTATACTAAGAAGAAATGGTAAAGTGTTGAGAAACATGATTGAAGAGTGTTCAGGGGGCTTGTCCTATGTCAAGGCCTGACCCCTTGACTATGCATTCATCCGATCTCGTAGGTCCTGCCCCCGACGATGTCCTGGAGAATGAACTGCAGGACCGTATTTCCGATTTGAAACTTGTCGCCGTGTGATAGCTTTTTCTGTTTGATTAATGCCCCCCGCATGTATGTGCCGTTGGTGCTGTCCAAGTCCTTTAGGATGAAGGCATCCTCATCGAACACGATTGCCGCATGCTCCCGCGAGACCATAGGGTCCTTGAGCTGAACAGCGGCATCCTTGCTCCTGCCGATCACGGCGTATGTTTTCTTGATCGGATATTCCATGCCCTCGGTATCATATCCTTCCAGGATCACAAGGGAGGCCTGGTATCGCCCCGGGATCCCTTTTGTGGGGCGCGATCGCTTTAGTATCTGCGTTTTAACGCGACCTGATATAAATTCAGGTTCCATAGGGGGTTCCCTCCGTATACCGTGAAGAGATAGAATCAATGATAGGACACTCGTGTGCAAAGGTCAAGATCAAAGCATCTTCTTAGAAGATAGGGTTATTGAATATGACTAAACAAAAGGAAGAGCTTGCCCCCCTTTCGATTAACACCGGTTCTCTTCCTCCACTTAGGGACAATGGTTGCACCAGAAGCCCGGACGAGCGGGGTATCGTTGGATCTCAACCCATGAAGGCCCTGGGTTGCGCCACAAAGCAACCGTGTACTCAAAATTAGACGGACCATTCTTCGGGATATATTGTTTAACTTCGATCGACGACAAAGTAATCTGCCCATGTCGCTTTTCTATGTCACCAGGAGGCTCGGAATATTTATAGGTTGACAGCGCACGCCCCTCCGGCTTACCTGCTTGGTTGGGCGCGGTTTGGTTAAAATAAATCTTCCATGTAACCTGACGCCTGATTGAGGTGACGTTGGAGTTCTGTATTGCGCTGTTCTCTTGCGGGCTCACGACATAGACATAATTTAAGTCAACAATCTGTGTGCCCGAGTGCCGCAAGGATACACCGATAAGCTTTTGATCCAAATCGATCTTGTCAAGCTCTGCCACCACGGTAATTGTCCAAGAGTTAATTCCAGGCGTACAGATTACGTTCATTGAGTCCGCAGCCAACGATGTAGCCGTCCATAACAATAACACCGCAACAACAGCTATAAGTATAGATCTTTTGCAACCTTTCATATTGGCCTCCTTTGGGATAGTAGTTTTGGATCGTCGTGATAGAAAATCTCATGCGGAAATGGAGGTGCATTTTACCACAATGGTTCTCCACGTACAACAGAAACTCCTTCCAGGGTTAGGTTGGCGGATAGGAAAAACTGACAACTGATTACTGATACCTTATAGAAAAGATATGAGCACTTACCTCTTCCCACTTCTCTTGACAAACATAGTAAATTTATTACATAATTTTGAGTGGTAGTTCATCTGCGGGTATTTTGTTTCAAAAATCATAGGGGGGGCATCATGGGTATACACGGCATAGTTAAACGAGGCAGGATTCGGTGGCTCGTTATTTTCTTGTTCATTTGCTTCACATCCCTATGGGCATCGGTCAACCCCGCCCTTGCACAGGCAGGCGCTCAGGAGAAGGACTTCCTGTGGTCCGTCAAGAGCGGCACAGCTACCATTTACCTGCTCGGGTCCGTGCACCTTCTCAAGAGTGATTCGTATCCGTTGGATAACAATATCGAAGCGGCCTATCGTGATTGTAAGACCGTCGTCTTCGAGACGGATGTCGGCGGGATGGCCACCCCTGCCGTGCAGGAGCAGATGATGGCAATGGCCCTGTACCCCGAGGGGCAGACGCTCAAGCAGAGCATCTCCCCCCAGACCTACCGCAAGCTGGAGGAGAAAGTGACCGAGGTTGGTCTTCCCATGGCCCAGCTTAATCACCTGAGACCATGGATGTGTGCCTTGACACTCGTGCTTTTGGAGCTCCAAAAGATGGGGTTTGACCCCTCGTACGGCATTGACCACTATTTTTATACTAAGGCCCTCCAAGACAAAAAAGAAACGATTTATCTGGAGCCTGTTGAATATCAATTGAGCCTCTTTGCCGATATGGATGTCGGCGAAGAGGAAGCCTTTCTGCAACAGACGCTCAAAGACCTCGAGGTGGTGAAGACCATGTTCGCCGATATCGTGAGCGCCTGGGAAACCGGCGACGCCGCTCGGCTCGAATCGATCTTGACCCTCAGTTTTAAAGACTACCCGGAGATCTATGATCGCTTTCTCGCCCAGAGGAATAAGGCGTGGATGGGCACCCTTGAGCGCTTGATAGGGCAGGGTGGCAGCGCCTTCGTCGTGGTGGGGGCCGGCCATCTCGTGGGGCCTGATAACCTGCTCCAACTCCTAAAGGACAGAGGTTATATCGTAGAACAAGTTTCCGCACATGCGGGGGTCGCTGCCGCTCCCGCAGAAGATCTCGCCCCCGCCTTCTCCCTCACGTCAGGCATGGAGGAACACATGCGCGCCCTGTCCCTTGCTATCCGCAGGGGGTTCGATCAGGCGTTCAACCAGGACGATCGCATACAACAGGTCTCCAAAGATTTTTATGCAACCGTCAAACGCCTCGTTGTGGAATCGTTTGCGGCAGAATGCCTTGATGCAGTGGCCCGCAGGCACATGGAGGCCCAGCTCAATCAGGCAGAGATGGGGCAGATTATCGATTGGCTCAACTCGCCGTTTGGCAGGAAATGTGCGGACCTTTTTAAGACCTCATTGATGTCCGAGTATCCGGCTGAGTTACAGGAATTTTTAACTGCCATTCAAAAGTCCCCCCCTCCGTCAAGCCGTCTGGCACTCATACGAGAACTGGCACACGCAACGCAGACAATGGAGACAAGTCTTGAGATCGCCGTCACCACCCAGTTTGTCGCAACAACCGTTGTGGACGCAACCCTCCCCTCTCTACAACAAAGACCGTTTTCTGAGATCTTCGATGAGGTAGAAAAGGAAAGACCTCTCCTTGAGCCGAAGGTGGAGCATAGGATTACATATTTCCTCCTTTACCGTTGCCGTTCGTTATCCGATGCCGAGCTTGAGCAGTACATCGCATCTGTCCAGTCCGGCATCGGGGCTCAGTACTATAGGTCGCTGTACACAGGTATCAAATTGGCATTAATGGATGCGGGCATCAGATTTGGCTCCGCCATGGCTGATTTGCAGTGGCGGAGAAAACAGGGCGTCAGAACGTTCTCGGCGATCGATCGAAGGGGGAAAGGGTATAGATGATACGTGTGAGATTCGGCGATGCTGTGAATTGTTGAGCGCCCAGCTCATACCTGTATCTGTCATTCCTTGACGGCACCTATCTACAAACGTATAATTTACGTACAGACTACATACAAAGGAGAATAATAATGTGGGATGCTTCAAAGTGTAACCTGTGCGGCGACTGTCTGGTAAACTGTCGTTATAGCGATTATGATAAGGAGAAGGCGGTCGCTGAGATGACGCTGCTCATGGAGGGTAAAGAAGCCGATATTCTGAGCACCTGTACCACTTGCATCGCCTGTACTGACTACTGCCCTACCGGGGCTGACCCTGCCAATCTCATCTTCAAGATGCAGGAGAAAATAGGCACTTCTCCCATCGTGGCGGTCGGCAAGCCGGTGCTGGAGGCATTAACCCAGGCGCTCGAGGGGCACGGAGAGCCAGGGGAGGTGATACCGGGCGACCCTGATAAGCCTGCCTTGTCGTTCGACTCTTTCCAGTTTAACCAGTTCCCCGAGGGCACACTTGACAGCCAGCTATTCAAGGGCATGACGGTGGTCAGAGGCTATGAGTATGCGTCCCTCACCGGCTGTGTGCATATGGGTGGGGAGAGCTTCGTGGAAAAGTACGGCCAGGGTGTCCTTGACAGGCTGGCCAGCCTGGGCAAAGACATCGTGTACATTCACAATGAGGGATTTGTCCTGGCGGACGTCATGGCCAAGGAGTATGGTTTCAACGTCCCCTTTACGTACATGCACCTCTTCGAATACCTGCGCAACTACCTCAGAGACCATAAAGATACCGTCACCAGGCTGGGCAAGAAGGTCGCCTACCAGGCTAACTGCGCCACCAGGTGGATCCCCGAGCATGATGATTTCTTGGATGAGATCTTCGAGCTTGTGGGCATGGAACGGCCACCCAGGCACTATGAGCGGTTGAACGCCGTCTGCTGCACCGGGCCCCTTATCTACACCAACCGTGATCTTGCCGTTGACATCCAGAAGAGGAACTTCGAGGACGCCATGGCATGCGGTGCCGATGCCATCATAACTTCCTGCCCTATCTGTGACGGAGTGCTCCGGCGACCCAGCTCACAGTTCGGTCTGCCCAAAATATTCATCACCGACCTGTGTCGCATTGCCCTCGGTGAAAAGCCGTGGCCAGAAAGCGCCCAATAATGAAGCTCGGTTCTCGCTCGTTGCGGGATTGCTGGCATATAGTCTCAGGGTAGAGGAACCTTGATGGAAAGAGAAAACCCTTACGCCTTATCCCCTTTTACCTCCTCGTAATCGGCGTCCACGACGTCCTCTTCCTTCTCTTTTTTCCCTTGTGTCTCTTTCCCCTCGGAGGCCGACTGGGCTTCGGTTTGAGTCTCTCCCGGCTGGGATCCCGGTTGGGACTGGGAGGCCTTGGCGTACATGGCCTCGGCCAGCTTGTGGGCCTCTTGGGCCAGCTCGTCATGGGCCTTTTTGATCTCGGCTACTTCCTCTGAGCCCAAGGCCTTGCGTGCCCGCTCCAGGGCCTTTTCTATCCTCTCTTTGTCACCAGCATCTATCTTCTCGCCATACTCACGCAGGGATTTCTCCGTGGTATAGATCATCCCGTCCAGCTTGTTGCGTTCTTCGACCAACTCCCGCTTGCGGTGGTCTTCTTCGGCATGGGCAGAGGCGTCCTTGACCATTTGCTCGATTTCCTTTTCCTCGAGGCCGCTGGAAGAGGTGATGCGAATGGACTGCTCCTTGCCGGTGCCCAGGTCTTTGGCCGTCACGTGGACGATGCCGTTGGCATCGATGTCAAAGGTGACCTCTATCTGGGGGATACCCCGAGGGGCAGGGGGTATGCCGATCAGCTCGAACTGTCCCAAGGTCTTGTTGTTCGCCGCCATCTCCCGCTCGCCCTGCAGGCAGTGGATGGTTACGGCCGTCTGATTATCGGCGGCGGTGGAGAAGATCTGGCTCTTGCGGGTGGGGATGGTGGTATTGCGCTCGATGAGTTTTGTGAAGACACCTCCCAGGGTTTCAATGCCCAAAGAAAGAGGGGTGACGTCCAACAACAGGACGTCCTTGACCTCCCCCTTGAGGACCCCGGCCTGGATGGCCGCGCCGACGGCCACCACCTCGTCGGGATTGACCCCCTTGCCCGGTTCTTTACCGAAGATCTCCTTCACCTTCTCCTG
>CAZMFG010000012.1:12593-19940 GCA_964565525.1 uncultured Thermodesulfobacteriota bacterium | reverse complement strand
CGGGATTGACCCCCTTGCCCGGTTCTTTACCGAAGATCTCCTTCACCTTCTCCTGGACCCGAGGCATCCGCGTCATCCCCCCCACCAGGATCACCTCATAGATATCCTTTGCGGAGAGCTTTGCATCTGATAAGGCCTGCCGACAGGGGGCCTCCACCTTGTCGATGAGATCGGCCACCAGGGCCTCCAGCTTTGACCGAGTGAGCTTCATGGTAAGGTGCTTGGGGCCGGAGGCATCGGCGGTGACAAAGGGGAGATTGATCTCGGTCTCCACGGAGGAGGACAGCTCTATCTTGGCCTTCTCCGCCGCTTCTTTGAGTCGCTGGAGGGCCATACGATCTTTTCGCAGATCGATCCCTTGTTCCTTTTGGAACTCATCGGCAATATGTTCGATGAGCCGCTGATCGAAATCCTCTCCGCCCAGATGGGTGTTCCCGTTGGTGGATTTGACCTCGAAGACCCCCTCTCCCAACTCCAGGATAGAGATATCAAAGGTCCCGCCGCCCAAGTCGAAGACGGCGATCTTGGCCTCCTGCTTTTTTTCAAGCCCATAGGCGAGGGAGGCGGCTGTCGGCTCATTGATGATCCTCAGGACTTCGAGTCCGGCGATCTTCCCCGCATCTTTGGTGGCCTGGCGTTGGCTGTCGTTGAAATAGGCCGGGACGGTAATGACCGCCTCGGTCACCTTTTCTCCCAGGTAGTCCTCAGCCGTCTGCTTCATCTTCTGCAGGACCATGGCCGAGATCTCTTGGGTGCTGTAGTCCTTACCCTGGGCCTGAACCCAGGCATCACCGTTGCTCGCTTCAACAATTTTATACGAAGTAATCTTGACGTCCTGCTGTACCTCAGCGTCCGAAAACCGTCTGCCGATGAGCCTTTTTACGGCATAGATGGTGTTTTCGGGATTGGTGATGGCTTGGCGGCGGGCGATCTGTCCGACCAACCGTTCCCCCTTGTCGGTAAAGGCCACCACTGAGGGGGTGATTCTGCTCCCTTCTGCATTGACGAGAACCTTTGGTTCCCCTCCTTCCATTACCGCTACCACTGAATTAGTCGTTCCGAGATCGATTCCCACAGCCCGTGACATCTATGATTCCTCCTTATTCCGTTTCAGATTCTGGATTCTCTTTTGCATCCTCGTGGGCCTTGGCCACTATTACTTTGGCCGGACGCACGAGTCGATCGTTGAGCAGATATCCCTTTTCCAACTCCGAGACCACATGACCAGGGTCGCAATCCCCGGTGGCCTGTTCCATGATTGCCTCGTGTCTGTTGGGATCAAAGCGCTCTCCCTCAGCGGAGATGGGGGTGCAGCCGAAGCGCTGGAGGATGCCGAGAAATTGCTGCAGGGTCATCTCCACGCCACTCTTGATCCCCTCCTCAGTACCCTCTGCACCGGCATGCCCCAGGGCCCGCTCGAGATTGTCGATGACGGGCAACAACTCCTTGATCAACTCATCGTTCCCATAGCGTATGAGATCGGATTTCTCCTTGGCCACCCGTTTCTTGTAGTTCTCGAAGTCGGCGGAGGCTCGCAGGAAGCGGTCATAGTTCTCCGCTGCCTCCTCCTGGGCCTTCTTGAGGGCGATCTCCAACTCCGCTATGATTTCCTCGCTGCTTAGTTTCTTCTTGTCCTTCTTTTCCTGTTCCGTATGTTGCGCAGAAGTCTCTCCCCGCCCCCCTTTTTTCTCCATCATCTGCGAAGCCCCTTTTCGTGTTTAGACTGTGGTATTATGGACTGCCCCATTCGGCATTCACGATATCGGTAAGGAGTTTGGCGGTATAGTCCACCACTGGAATAACGCGCGAGTAGTTCATGCGCATAGGGCCAATAACCCCGAGGATACCCAAAAAGCGGCCGGGCAGGCCATAGGTGGAGGTGATAAGGCTGCACCCCTCGATGCCCACCACCCCGCACTCCGAGCCGAAGAGGATGTGAACCCCTTTGACCTTCATGCTGCGGTCCAAGAGCTTGACTAAGACACTCTTCTCCTCAAAGGCCCTGAAGAGGTCCTTCATCCGCTCCACATCCGCAAATGACGGTTCATCGAGGATGTTCGTCTGTCCCTCGATGTATAGATCCCGCTCCTCACGTCCCTCCTGGGTTTCCCCTCCCCACTGCAAAGCCTTTTGCAACAATTTGTCGTAGGCCATCTTTTCCTGTCGCATGTCCTCTACGATGCGTTCCCGCACCTCCCTGAGGGAAAGACCGATCAATAGATCGTTGAGGTAGCTGCTGATCTTGTTCAACTCGTCCTGACTGAGATCCTCGTCCATTTCTACCACGCGATTCTGGACGAGGCCCGAGGCTGCTACGAAGACGACGAGGACTTGGTTGTTCTTGATCCTGATAAACTCGATACGCTTGAAAATGGTTTCCTGCAGGGGAGGGGCCATGACGATGCCTGTATAGTGGGAAAAGGCGGAGAGGATTCGACAGGTCCCTCGCATAAGTTGCGAGATGTCCGCACGGCAAGCCTCATAGGTACTGTTGATCTCCTCTTGTTCTGTGAGGGAGAGTTCCTGCCGGTCGAGGAGTGTATCGACGAAGAGGCGAAGCCCCTTCTCCGTGGGAACCCTGCCTGCCGAGGTGTGAGGTTGAAAGAGCAGGCCCATCTCCTCCAGATCGGCCATGACGTTCCGGATGGTGGCCGGACTCAGGTTGAGATCGAACTGCTTGGCCACCGTGCGCGACCCCACGGGCTCGCCGTTATCGATATAGTCCCTGACGATAATCTTGAGGATCTCCTGATCCCTTTGGGTGAGCGGCAGCATCTCTGTAAACATTTAATTAAAATTTTGTTACAAAAATTGCCTTGCGGCACTGTTAAAGTAGTAATCCTATTCTATTTTGTCAAGATATCCGGAGGTATAGCCCGGGGGTATGATATGTTTTGCCGGGTGCCTGTGAGGGGAGGGGTCTACCTTATGCTGCCTCAAGCGCACCCTCCCCCTCCGTGCTCTCCGACGTTAGAGTTTTTCCAATTGACCTATAAGGCCGAGTGCCTTATACTTTATCCCCGAAGAACATTCAGCGTATCAACCAACTCAAGATTGAGAGTTTACTTGAAACGCACGTCGAGGACATCTTCTTTATCTTGGTACCCCTTTCAAACCTTATCATTTAATTAAAAGGGGACAGCACATGACCCAGGAACCATTATATCAGCAGCTTGCGGAAGCGATCGGGGTGGGGGATTCTGCTATTATTCCAAAGATATTTGCAATCCTGGCGAACGCGGATGAAGCCAAGGTGCTATTGGCAGCGGCACCACCCGCCACCGTCGGGGAGATTGCCGAAAGGGCGGGGCTTCCGGTTGATGCGGTGGAGGGCATGATTGAGCCCCTCTTCAAAAAAGGCCTCATGTTCAAATCCCGAAAAGAGGGGAAGGTCCGTTATTACCGGGTCAGGCAACTTTTTCAATTTCATGACGCCACTATCGTAACGAAAGACCTCCCGCGGAAATTTTTCGAGTTATGGCAAGAATATTACGACACTGAATACATAAAGCACCACCGGCAGTTTGAGTCGATCCTGCCTAACTCGGTCGTGAGGGTCGTTCCCGTTAATATCGCCGTGGAGCCTGATATCCAGGTTGCGGCCTTTGACGATATCACGCAGATAGTAGAGAACGCCGAAACCTTAGCGGTAACGAATTGCACGTGCAGACTTGTCAACGGCGCCTGCGGCAAGCCCTTGGAGGTCTGCATTCAGTGCAACCGCTCCGCCGATTACGCCCTCGAGCGCGGCACAGGGAGGCGGATCAGCAAGGATGAAGCGCTCAAGATATTAAGGATGTGTGAAGAAGAAGGATTGGTGCACGTGGTGAACAATACCCGCTCCATAGGACACGTCATCTGTAATTGCTGCGAGGACTGTTGTATCAACTGGCCGGGTCCCCGACAGCCGGGAGTGAACTTTGCCGCCCCCAGTCGATTTACGGCCGTGTGTGATGTGGATCTCTGCACGGAATGCGAGGTATGTGTCGAACGGTGCCATTTTGGTGCCATAGACATGGACAATCAAACGGAGCGGATTGATGAGGAGAAGTGCATGGGGTGCGGTCTCTGCGTGGTGACCTGCCCGGTCGAAGCGATCACCCTCAAGGAGATCAGGGGAGAGAACTTTGTCCCGGCCTGAGCCGTGAGGTTTTTCCCGAAGGTCTTCTTTGGAAATGAAGAAAAGGATTGCGAGTTTGTGAAATTTTTAGTAAAGTATAGCGATATTTCCCCCGGCATTCTGTGACAGCAGTTGACAGAGACGTAAGGCATCATAATCACAAGAAAAAGGAGAACGAGTGAGTACGCTCAAAACCAAACTTACTGAGTTTCTGGGGATCAAGTATCCGATCATACAGGCGGGCATGGGTCCGTTCAGCAACAATAACCTCTGCGTGGCAACGGCCAATGCAGGGGTGCTGGGGCTCCTGTCAACCAGCAGTCTGTTTAACAAGGAGACGCAACCGTTAAGATGTCACCGGGGGTATTCCTGGGCAGACCCGATGATTTAGCTACCATACCACCTGAGCTGTATCAGAGTGAGGTGGATGGCATTCA
Organism: uncultured Thermodesulfobacteriota bacterium; assembly: GCA_964565525.1. Classification (GTDB taxonomy): domain Bacteria; phylum Desulfobacterota; class B13-G15; order B13-G15; family RBG-16-54-18; genus JAFGNJ01. The sequence continues at coordinate 15,383 of CAZMFG010000012.1, read as the reverse complement.
TGCCACCTATGAAGGCGACGCAGAGCGCGGACTGATGGCTGGCGGCGAATGCGCCCAGAGGATAGATAGTCTTCCGACGTTCCAAGAAGTAGTCGATCGGATTATGCAGGAGGCCACGGAGATTGTAAGAAATTTCCCCAAGCATCTAGCCGATTCATGATTCATGCGGTGCCAGCTATACAGGGTATTTTTTGAAACGTGCGGCATGCAATCCTGTGAAGGAGGTGGGGGATGCTCGGCGTTTCCTTGCCTCCCTCACGGCCAATGTCTCGCGCTATCTTACCATACATACCCCTCCCGCGCGGGGGGGGGTGAAAAACGGGGATCGATGTTCGCGCTATTTTGTTCCCTTACTGTATCCCTCCTCCGGCACCGCAGTAGGTCAGCAGGTTACGAGAGCGATGCATGAACTGCCGGTTACGGAGAGCATTTTAAAGATTGTGCTGCGATACGCCCCTGCCGAGGGCGTTAAGCGGATTGTTCGCATCTTCCTGGAGGTCGGCGAGCTCTCAGACCTGGAGGATGAATGGATTCAGCATTATTTTGATTATCTGAGTAAAGGCACCGTGGCTGAAAACGCACAGCTCGTGATTCAGAGGACGCCTATTACGTTCCAGTGCGAGGCGTGTGCGCATGTCTTTGAGATAAGGCGGGAAGCGCTGCATGACCTTCAATGCCCCGAGTGCGGAAACACGGGATGCAACCTTGTTTCCGGCAAAGGGTACTATATAAAAAATATGGAGGTCGTATAAAGTGGAAGGAATCCGTCTCATCGAGGTCAAGGAAGAGATTCAGGCAGACAATACAGCAAAGGCCGAGGCCCTCCGAAACCGGCTGAGAAAGCATAAGACGTGTTTGCTCAACCTCATGTCTTCGCCCGGCGCGGGGAAGACGACGGTCATTCTGAAAACCATCGAAGCACTGAGAAATGGTCTTCGCATAAGCGTAATCGAAGCGGATATCGATTCCATGGTCGATGCCGAAAAGATCGCTCAGGCCGGTATTACGGCGGTCCAACTGAGGACCGGCGGATTTTGTCACCTCGATGCCTCCATGGTGGAAAAGGGTCTCGAAGGCTTGGATCTTGCCTCGCTGGACCTTGTGATTATCGAAAATGTAGGCAATCTCGTCTGCCCTGCGGAATTTGATACCGGCGCGATCAAGAACGCCATGATATTAAGCGTGCCCGAGGGAGACGACAAGCCGCTGAAGTACCCCTTGATGTTTACGGTGTGCGACGTGCTCCTCATAAATAAGATCGACTATCTTGGCATCGCCGATTTTGATGTTCACGCGGTGAGAGAGCGGGTGGTAAGGTTGAATCCTGGAATCACCATATTTGAAATATCATCCAAAACAGGCGAGGGGATAGGGGAATGGACGCAGTGGTTACAACGAGCGGTTGATGAGGTTAGGTTCAGTTGAAAGAGGATGCAACGACAACCATGATATGCAGATCGATTAACAGAAATCCGTCGCCCTTTTCTCTTTCCTTTACACATATGTATAAGGCCGATCCTTTATTGACACACAAGGGCAAATTCCATATACTTTTTCCCGCGCCAAAGGCCTTCGGGAAGAGGCTGATGAAAAGTGATGAGAACGCGTGTTTACCCGCTCATGTGGTGGAAAACTCTCCCCGGAGCGCAGACATAACCAAAAAAACGAGGAGGTATATTTAATGAAAGAGACGAGAGATGTCGTTATTGTTGGATACTTAAGGACCGCGCAATCCAGATCCAGACCGAATGATCCCGAAAGAGATGTGTTCCACAAATTGAGGGCCGATGATCTGTTGGCGCGCCTTCTGCCGGAGGCACTCAAGAGGAGCGGAGTGGATCCCAAGGAGGTAGACGATTTCCTGGTGGGGGCTGCGGTGGGCGTGAACGAAAATTGGACCTACGGCGGCAGGTACCCCATTTTTCTCGCCGATTTGCCCGAGACCATCCCGGCCAAATTCGTGGACCAGCAGTGCGGCTCATCCATGGCCGGGATCCATATTGGATTTATGGAAATCGCCATGGGTTTTGCAGATACGGTCCTGGTGGGAGGGATGGAGCACCAGACCCGGAATTACGGTGCTCCTCTGAGGGCAAAAGAAGGCGCTCTCAGCCCGAACCCTCGTTTTCTTAACGACAAGGCCATGGAGCATTGGGACTTCGTCACCCTTTCCAATATGGGATTTACGGCTGAAAAGCTCTTCACGCAGACCGATTTCACGAAAGAAGATATGGACCGGTGGGGTACCCGTTCTCACAACCTGGCGGAAAAGGCCCAGAAGGAGGGCTTCTTTAAAGACGAGATCCTTCCCATCGAGGCTGAACAGGCCGATGGCTCGATGATGGTGGTTGATAGAGATATGGCCGTACGGGCCGGTGCCACGTACGAGGGGGTGAAGGACCTCAAGCCGGCCTTTAGGGAAGGGGGAGTGATTACCGCCGGCAACTCCTCACCGTTGAATGCAGCGGCCACAGCTACGATCCTCATGTCCAAGGAAAAGGCCAAAAAGAAAGGGCTCAAGCCTATGGCCACCATCCGCTCCATCGGTTTTGCCGGCGTTGACCCCACGGTCATGGGGAAGGGTCCGGTACCCGCCTCCCGCATGGCACTGGAAAGGGCCGGCATGGAGGTCAAGGACATCGATTACTGGGAGATCAATGAGGCATTCTGCATCGTTGCGCTCAACTGCATCAAGGAGCTGGGGATAGATCCGGACCGGGTTAATATCATGGGCGGTGGTAGCGCCATCGGGCACCCGCTGGGAGCTACGGGCAACCGGTTGGTCGGGAC
>CAZMFG010000012.1:0-12493 GCA_964565525.1 uncultured Thermodesulfobacteriota bacterium | reverse complement strand
CCCTGATGGCTTCCAATACGTCGACCATGAAGATCACCGAGATCGGTTCGCTCACCACGAGGCCGGAAAAGGTCCTCGGCCTTCACTACTTTAACCCCGCGGTACTTATGAACTTGGTGGAAGTCATCAGGGGGGACAAGACCTCGGATGAGACCATGCAGGTGGCCTTTGATTTTGTAAAGAAGAACGGGAAGGTTCCGGTCCGCGTAGAAAAGGACGTGCCCGGTTTTATTGTAAACCGGGTTCAGGCGCCGAGTGGCCTGTTGTTGACCAGCATCGTCGATGAGGGGATTGCGCAGCCGGAAGAGGTCGATGCCCTGATGCGTAAGCTCGGCATGCCCATGGGGCCGTTTGAGCTTATGGACTATACCGGTCTTGATGTCAGCTATCACGGCCGCCATTACTACGCCAAGGCGATCCATCCGGACTTCGCGCCCGGACCGACCATCGAGGCGAAGTTCAAGGCAGGCGAGCTGGGCAAAAAGACAGGGAAAGGATTCTTTGATTGGTCCAAGGGGAGACCTGAGATCGACGAGTCCAAGGCCACGGATAACTTGGACCCGATGGATCTGGTTGCCGTGCAGGTCAACGAGGCGACCAAGCTCATCGAGATGGGTGCCTGCTCTGCCGAGGATGTGGATACGGCAATCGTCAACGGCACGGGTAATGCGGTCGGTCCGATGAGCATGGCGAAAGGCATGGACCCCGCGGATTTGACCAAACGGCTGGAGGGATTGGCCAAAAAATTTAACAAGGAGATCTTTAAGCCGACCACCATGATCAAAGAAGGAAAATATCGATAATTTTTTAAAGATAATTTAGGAGAATATTATGGGTTTGGAAGAACGTGTGGAGCACGGCTACGCCGACAACGGCGGGGTCAAGATCCACTATGCAAGCCTCGGATCGGGGCCCCTGATAGTCATGATCCACGGGTTCCCCGACTACTGGTATACCTGGCGCTCTCAAATGGAGGCGCTTTCAGCGGACTACCAGTGCGTCGCTATGGACCTGCGCGGCTACAACCTGAGCGATAAACCCAAAGGAGTGGACAACTATGCCATGGCCGCCCTGGTGGAAGATGTCGCAGCAGTGATCAAGCATGTGGGGCACGACAAGGCCATTGTGGTAGGTCACGATTGGGGGGGTGCGACCGCGTGGGCGTTTGCCATGGCGAAGCCGCAGATGCTGGATAGACTGATCATCCTGAACGTGCCTCACCCCCTGGGGTTCGCGAGGGAGTTGGTGAATAATCCCCGGCAGCAGCGCAGCAGCCAGTATGCCAGGGATTACCAGAAAGAAGGTGCGCACCTGAAGGTCACGGTCGAAGACCTCTCCTTTTGGGTCACGGACCCCGAGGCAAAGGAAAAGTACCGAGAGGCCTTCGAACGGTCGGACGTTGAGGCGATGCTCAATTACTACAAACGCAACTTCCTGAAGGAGGGTTCCTCAGGCGGGGGGAGCGAGCGGGATTACCCCCCGGTCAAGGCGCCGGTCTTGATCATCTATGGACTGAAAGACAAATACGTGCTTCCAGCCGGTTTAAACAATACGTGGGAGTGGCTGGAAAAGGGGTTGACTCTGGTGACCATCCCGGAGGCGGGCCACTTCGTGCAGCACGACGCGGCGGCCCTGGTCACGCGGACCATACAACAATGGCTGGCGTTTTCAGGAGAAAGCTAGCCCCAGGGCCATATAGATGGATAACAAAGGGTTTCATTACAAAAAAACACCAAGGAGGTAGGCCATGGGTTACGAACTCATTACCGTTGCAAAAAAGGAACACCTCACCATCGTGACCATCAATCGTCCGGAGGTCATGAACGCCATCAGTCCTCCCACCAGTGTGGAATTGGATGCGGCCTTCAATGAATTCGACGCAGACCCCAATGCCTGGATATGTATCGTCACCGGGGCCGGGGATCGCGCCTTCTCAGCGGGCAACGACTTGAAGTATCAGGCCCAGCACGGCGCCGAGGCCATGGCCAAGATCATGAAAGGGGTAAAGGGTGGTTTCGGGGGCAACACCGCGCGGTTTGATTGCTTTAAGCCCTTTATCGCCGCGGTGAATGGTCTGGCCCTCGGCGGTGGTTTCGAGATCGCCCTCGCCTGTGACATCATCATCGCCGCCGAGACCGCCAGTTTCGGGTTCCCTGAGCCCCGTGTCGGCCTCATGCCCGGTGCCGGTGGTGTCCATCGTCTCCCCCGTCAGATCCCCTATCACGTGGCCATGGGCATGATCATGACGTCCAAACGCATCACGGCCCAGGAGGCCCTCCAATATGGCGTCGTTAATGAGGTCGTTCCTGCGGAGAAGCTAATGGCGACCGCAGAGGCATGGGCCAATGAAATCATGAAGGGCGCCCCCTTGTCCATCCGGGCGAGCAAAGAAGCGGCCGTGAAGGGACTGGACATGTCGCTTGAGGAGGCCCTTGCCACGGTCTTCCCGGGGATAGCGCGGATGCGCGCTTCCGAGGACTTTATCGAAGGCCCGAAGGCCTTCGCCGAGAAGCGTCCACCTCAGTGGAAGGGGCGTTAGGGGGAAGCGGACTCGCTCTATGATAGAAGAAGTACTACCCGCCCTCTTTCGCATAGAAATTCCCTTGCCGGGGAGTCCTCTCAAGTCCCTCAACTCGTATGTGATCAGGGATCCAGAGAGACATTTGATCGTTGACACAGGGCTCAATCGAAAAGAGTGCCTTGAGGCCATGCAGGCCGGCCTGCAGGAACTGGGGGTGGACCTGAAAAAGACGGATTTTTTCATCACCCATATGCATGCCGATCATTTCGGTCTTGTCAGCAGGCTGGTCACCGATACCAGCACGGTATATTTTAACCGGCCGGATGCGGAAGTCTTTGGGGAGGGGGGTTGGAGCGGGTGGGAATCCATGCTCACGTACGCCGGCAGGAGCGGGTTCCCGGAAGAGGAACTTCGAGCGGCACTGCATAATCACCCCGGCTACAAATACGGTTCCGAGGGGATTCCTCGTCTGAGTATATTGGAGGATGGCGAGACCTTCGTACGGGGAGATTACCACTTTGAATGCGTGCAAACCCCCGGCCATACCAGGGGTCATATGTGTCTATACGAGCCAGCCAAAAAGATCCTCCTGTGTGGGGACCATATTCTCCATGACATAACCCCCAATATTCAATGCTGGTCTGATGAGGAGAATCCGCTGGAAGACTATCTGGCGAGCTTGGACAAGGTGTATCAGTTGGAGGTCGATCTCGCCTTGCCCGGACACCGCTCCCTCTTCAGGAACTATAGAGAAAGAATAGAAGAGCTGAAGCGACATCATGGGGAGCGGGCCCAGGAAGTCCTCGCCGTCCTCGGCAAAGGATCGCGGAACGCCTTTCAGATAGCCTCGGAGATGACCTGGGATATTGACGAGGAATCCTGGGGGCGGTTCCCCATAGCACAAAAGTGGTTTGCCACCGGTGAGGCGATCGCTCACCTGCGATACCTTGAGGAACGGGGGAAGGTCCGTAGAGTAGAGAAGGGGCAAACCATTACCTATTCATTGAGTCTTGAGTCGGTGCATTCATAGTTCACGTCCCTATCGTGCAATGCGCACGGCATGCACAAAGCTGAGTATCATAGGTAAATGCGCAAGGGAGGCTTATATTCATCTTAGAAAAGAAAAAAGGAGCCGAGCATGGGCACAAAGGACGACGTTGTTATCGTAAGCGGCGTGAGGACACCCTTTAGCAAGTTTGGCGGGGCGCTGCGAGCAATACACAATACCGATCTGGGTGTTGTCGTTATCAAGGAGAGCTTGAAACGTGCGGGACTCAGAGGAGAAGACCTGGATGAGCTGTACTATGGGATGTGTGACCAGGCAGAGGCAGCCCTGTACGATAACGTGAATGGGAGACAGGCCCTCTTACGCGCAGGGTTGCCTGAGACGTTGGTATCTCTCACTATAGACAGGGCATGCTGTTCGTCGCTGACCGCGGTGCATCTGGGACGCCGGGCAATCTTGCTGGATGAGGCGGATACCTGCATGGCAGTGGGCGCAGAAAACATGAGCAATACGCCGTTGCTTATGAACGGACATCGCTGGGGATCAGGGATGACGCCGCTCGTGGTCCAGGACTATCTCAATCCCATCACCTATCGAGAATATACGCCCTTGGGGAAAGATGCGGGAGAGATCGCCATCGAGTACGGTATATCGCGTGAAGAACAGGATCAGTGGGCCTTAGATTCACAGCAGAAATGGGCCGCGGCGGATAAAGCGGGAAAATTCACAGATGAGTTGGTGCCGGTTGAAGTGCCACAGAGAAAGGGTGATCCTCTCATCTTTGATAAAGACGAATTTCCCAAACCCAATTCAACCATGGAAGGACTGGCCAGATTGAAGACCATCTACGGCAGCCCCACGGTCACCGCCGGCAATGCCCCTGGTTTGGATGCGGGGGCCGCCGCCGTCATTATCATGAGGAGATCCAAGGCCGAAGAAATGGGCATCACGCCGCTGGCGACCATTATTGCCGTGGCCAGCGGGGCCAGTGAACCACGGAGGATGGCGGAGCTCCCCGGATTTGTCATACAGAAGGCCTTGAAGACGGCTGGTTTAGGTATCGATGATATGGATGTCATCGAAATCAACGAGGCATTTGCTGCGGTAACGTTGGTGGCAACCAAGATATTGGCGGGAGGTGATGAGACTAAATGGCGTGAGGTCCTGGCAAAGACCAATCCCAACGGCGGGGCAATAGCCATCGGCCATCCGGTGGGAGCAAGCGGGGCACGCATACTGATGACCCTGATGTATGAGTTGAAGAGACGAGGAGGCGGATTAGGGGTGTGCGCCATTTGCGGGGGCTTGGCACAGGGTGATTGCGCTATTATTAACGTGGAATAACTATCTATCCGAGATCATTCAGAGGGGGAGGGAGCAATGGAAAACAAATATGCCGATGTACGGGATATCCGTTTTATCCTGTATGAGCAATTGGGGATAGAGGATCTCTGTGCAGCTGAGCGATTTCAAGACCATTCACGGGAGACGTTTGACATGATCATTGATACGGCCGAGAAGCTCGCCGTGAATGAATTTGCCCCGGTCAACCAGGATGGTGATGAGGTGGGGTGTGTGTGGGAAGACGGGGACGTAAAGGCCCCACCGTCGTTTCATGCCCCTTTTCGGAAATACTGTGAAGGTGGTTGGACAAGCCTGCCCGATGCCTATGAATTTGGTGGACAAAATGCGCCCGTTGTTATCAATTTTGCCTCCTACCTCCTATTTTATGCCGCCAATACGTCGCTCGCGATCTATATGGGGCTTACCCACAGTGCGGGCAAACTCATCGAGATCTATGGGACGGATGAGCAGAAGAAAAAGTATATGCAACCCTTGTACGAGGGGAGATATGCCGGGACCATGGTATTGACCGAGCCTCAGGCGGGAAGCGATGTAGGCGCCACGAGGGCAAAGGCGGTGAAAAATCCGGACGGCACCTACTCTATCGTCGGGGGGAAGATATTTATCTCCAGCGGGGAGCACGATCTTACGGAAAATATCGTTCACCTCGTGTTGGCACGGACCGAGGGTGCACCGGCGGGAACGAAGGGCTTGTCGTGTTTTATTGTCCCCAAATACAAGGTCAACGACGACGGCACCTTAGGGGAGCGTAATGACGTCAGTTGTAGCGGTATCGAACATAAAATGGGCATACATGGTTCATCGACCTCTGTCTTGAACTTCGGCGACAATGGAGCGTGCCAGGGTGAGCTGTTAGGGCCGGAGCAGAAGGGTATTGTCGTTATGTTCCATATGATGAATGAGCAGCGGGTCCTCGTGGGGTTGCAAGCCCTGGCCCTGGCAAGCGCCGCATACCTCCATGCCTTGGATTTTGCCCGGGAGCGCAGGCAGGGAAGTCAATTCGGCACGAGGGATCCCGAACAGATCCCCATCATTACGCATCCCGATGTGAGGAGGAACCTCTTGTGGATGAAGGCCTACACCGAGGGGCTGAGGGCGCTTATTCTTTATACCGTTTCTTGCATGGACAGGGAGTCCGTCAGCGCCGACGAGGCGGAGAGGCGAAAATGGGGGCACATTGTCGGATTGCTGACCCCTATCGGCAAGGCATATACCACGGACAGGGGTTTCGAGGTGTGCACGCTGGCGATTCAGGTCCTGGGTGGTTACGGCTATACCACGGAGTATAAGGTGGAGCAGTTCGCCAGGGATTGCAAGATTACCTCAATCTATGAGGGGACGAACGGCATTCAGGCACTTGATTTATTCGGCCGCAAGATCCGCATGGAGGATGGGGCGGCGCTGCAGGCCGTTATATCGGAGATGCGGGCCGCCGTGGCAGGGGCCGCCGGGGTCGGCGAATTGGTGCCGTATGCTGACGAGGTAGGGAAGTCCGTATCCGCCCTCGAGGCAATCTCACAGTTCCTGCTGGAGCGGGCTGCAGGCGATGACGCGTATGTGGCGTACTCCTGGGCCACGCCATATCTTGAGATATTCGGCGATATCGCCTTGGGCTGGATGTTTATCTGGCAGGCAAAACAGGCCTATGACCACAAGGCGACACATGGGGAAGACGAACAATTCTACGCAAGCAAAATCGATACGGCCAAGTTCTATATCGGTTCCCTCCTTCCGCGGGTCTATGGGAAGATCGAGGCCATCAAACACTTCGACCGTGCTTTCGTGAATATGGAAGAATCGATCTTTGTCCCCTCATAAATCCGCGGTGGGCTCCGTGACAGCAACCCATGGGCGGGGAATAGTTCTTCACACAGCACCGCGGATTTATGATGCGTGATGGCGGACAACTGACGATCGGCGTCAAGTACTGCGGGGGGTGCAATCCCACCTACGACCGGGTGGCCCTCGCCAAGGGGGTCGAAGAGAGGCTCAGGGGGAAGGCGTCCCTGGTGCGGGCGGATAGCGAGGGAATTTCCCTGGTCCTCGTCGTGGAAGGGTGTGCTACCGCCTGCGCTGACCTGAGTCCTTTCGAGGGGTTGGAGGTCTGGGTCATCACCTCCCCCGAGGATGCCGAGCCGTTCATCCGCCATATTGAAGCCGCAGTGAAATAACGGGGTGCCTGCCATGTTATACGTTACCTGTCGTCATCTCAACGTATGACGATGATCTGATCACGGCCTGTCGGACCCAGGGGCAAAATGACACAATCATTAACGACCTGAGTTATTCAAAGACCTCCCTGAGTATCGATGGGGAGACCGTACGACTAATTCCCTGATCCGTTCAAAAACGGCTGGCGGCGATCCCGGGGCTGAGAGGGGAGGGGGATGCGAATTCTGGCAACTCTCTGCGCAATAACACCTCAGAGACCTATAATACGTTGAGTGTATAGCGATGCTCTATACTTAAGAACCGGTAGTATCGAGTACTGAATCATTATTCTTTCCACACGTCCGCATTACCAAAGACACTGTTACGTAAGTTATTGTAAATAAAGATAATTATTGTACTTCTCATGCTGTGGAATTGCATTCCGTTTGGGGATCCCTGTCGTTCTCCCAAATAACCAAGAAAATTATAGAAAAAAATTATCAGATTTTTGTTGACATGTTGTACAGAAGCTGTTTATGATAGCAGCGATTTGGGATCGAACCTGGCTTCACGACAGGAGAAAAAGTGAAAATAAGCGAACTTGCCGAACGCGCAGGCGTCCCAAAAGAAACCATCCATTATTATCTCCGCGAGGGGGTCCTTCGGAGACCTCACAAAAAAGGGAAAAATCGGGCGGATTATAACGAGAGCTACGTAGAACAGATCCATATCATCAAAGGACTCCAGGACAACTACTTCCTCCCCCTCTCCGTCATCAAGAAAATCCTTAAACAACTGAAAAGACAATCCCCCTCAGAAAAATCCTCTTTTCAATTGCTGAGTGAGTATTTCAAGCCCCTTGAGCTGCTCCTCAACGCCGAGGTTACGGGGAGGGACGCCTTTCGGGAGGCCACGGGCCTTGCAAGCAAATGGCTCACCCAGATGGAGGAGTGGAAGGTTATCACGGCGCACATCAAGGACGGGCAACCGGTTTACTCCCAGGATGATGTCATCATCGGCAAATTGATCGTTGATATGGACCGCCTCGGCTTTGGTCCCAAGGATGGTTATTACCCCGAGAACATGAAGCGCATTGCCGATTTTATTCGGAACTATGTACAAACTGCCTTGAGGGACTATTATCTGGAAAAGCTGGAAGGATTGATTACACAAGAGCTGACCGAAAAAGAGGTCAAAATTCGAGAGGTAATGAGCCTCTTTTTCTATCATCTGTACCGAAAGCTGGTGCGGGAGGAGTTCGAGCATTTGCGCAGCTCTTTTAAAGAAGAGACACACTAACGGGCACTGTTTCCGACCTCACGGAGGAGCAAATCCTGGAACACGCAAAGCGTGAGATTGGTGAGAGGGCGGCCATCCCCAAAGCGATCTATATCCTTGATCAACTACCGCTGACACCGGTCGGCAAAATATTCAAGCCTGCCCTCCGGTGGGACTCCGTCAAGCGGGTTTACCAGGCAGAACTTGCAGCCCTCGGCGACAGGGTCCATTCCATCGAGGTATCCGTAACAGAAGACAAAGTCCACGGCACGATGGTCACCATCACCATGCAGGCGGCAGCAGGGATCTCCGGCAAAGAGATTGAAGACAGCGTGAAGGCAATCCTAGCCCCTTACACGGTCTGCTACCGCTTGGCAATCACCTAGCACCTCCTTGTAATATCTCCATACAGGTGTTATAAGAGGATCAATCACGAGCCTCTGTGCCGTTGATAGGTAACCATGTGATCGTTTGTCCCGCCGCAGTCTCCCGCGGATACGGTGGCGGTAGCGGAGCAATCGATGACGAGCACGGCAGAGAAGCGTTTTCGTTGGAGCCTCTCGTTTAAAAACTGTGAAGGAGAATACGGATGAACCACAACGAATTGCTCCAATTGAGCGATCTGAACCTTGCCGAATCCTACCGTGAGATTTCCAGGTGGAATCCCGATACCGATATGGTGGAACAAGGGGATATGCTTTTTGTCAGCGGAGCCGGTACCTTCCCGGCGATCAACTTTGCCATACGGGTCGGCACTGCCGTGCGATCATCTCCCGACGCGTTCATTGCGCGGGCAAAGGCGTTTTTTGCCGCCCGTAAGCGGTCTTTCAGCATTATGGTCCGAGCACATCTGGATCAGGATCTGCTCGATGCCTGTAAAAGGCTTGAACTCTATCAGATAGCAAATGCCCCCGGCATGGTGATTGAGGATACGCTTGATGACATCTTCGTGCCGGATGGCGTACGGTTGGAGCATGTCATCAATGAAGCCATGGCGCAGGACTTTGCCGAGGTGGCGGCGCGCAGCTTCACCACGCTGGGATTGCCCGAGGAGGTGGGCAGAAGCGTCTTTAGTGAGCCAAACGCTTTGCTCGTGCCCTATATTTATGCTGTTGTGGCATACCTGCAGGATAAACCCGCTTCCTGTGCCTTGGCCATTTTGAGTCACGGCATCGCAGGCATCTATTATGTGGGTACAATAGAAGCTGCGCGCGGGAAAGGCCTGGCAGCGCATTGTACCCGAGCTGCCGGAAACGCCGCCTCCGCGCTCGGTGCCCGTTGTGTCGTCTTGCAGGCCAGTGAATACGGTGAGCCGGTGTATCGAAGAATGGGATACAAGGAATTCACGCGCTATCCATGCTTTATATGCCCCAGCCGGTAAGGGGTAGTCCGATGAACTTAAAACGAAAATAGATGTTTAAGTATATCGGTAAAAAATTGCGATAATATATTAGAACACGGAGTAGCCGCCGTCGATGCAGAAGCTCTGGCCGTTATGGTAGGCGCTGGCGTCGCTCATCAGGAAGACGGCGATGGCGCCGAAATCCTCCGGCCTGCCCCAGCGTCGCAGCGGTATGCGCGGTATCACGGCGTCTACGAAGCGCTGCCGACTGAAAGTCCGTTCGGTCATAGAGGTTTCCTTTTGTGTCATGATGCAATACTCCGAAAAACCGTCCCCGGCCGATCCAATTGGTCGCGTGCTACGCCTGAAGGCTCTGTTTAAAGCGTTGACCCAAACAATTCGTTAATCCAATCCCAACAGAACGGCGGCGTTATTGCCGAGTATGGCCGCTACTTCCTCTTCGGTGAATTGGATCCCCTCCGGTGCATTGGTGGGGAGTTCCTTGAGCAATCGGATCCAGTTCCCGGTGGGTTCCACGGTGTTAAAGAGAGGATTGTCGGTGCCGAAGAGGACTTTGTCCTTCCCCGCGTAATCGAGAATGGTGCGCAGTTCGCGGCAGAACAACTCATAGTGGCCGAAGGCATAGGCATCCCACATGGCCAGGTCGCCGTACAGGTTGGGCTGGTGGGCGGCAAGGTTGGCCCATGACCGCCACTCTACAGCGCCCATATGGGCGGCGATGACCTTGAGCTCCGGGAAGTCCACCGCCAGGTCCGCGAGCAGGCGGGGATCTGCGAATTTACACCGTGAGGGGGGCATGAGCGGCCCGGTGTGCGTCAGGAGGATGCCCCCGTGCTCCGCCAGCACCTCCAGGAGCCTATATGATTCAGGACCGCTGGGGTCGTAGCCGTAATCCGGATGGTATTTGAGCCCCTTGACGCCGAACTCCTCGAAACAGCGCCTCAGCATATCCGGGGCCTCGGGCCGCCTGGGGTCCACCCCGGCCAAGGCCATGACCCGATCGGGATATCTTCCGGCAACATCACCCACGATCTTGTTTGCCTTTTGCGTCATTTCCGGTTTCAATTGGGGGACCCCGGCGTCGTCTACCATGCAGATCACCGTCAGATCGATCCCCGCATCATCCATCAGCGCGATCAGGCGCTCACCGGTCGGATCTGCCCAGGTATCGAGGGCCTTCTGTATGATCGCTTCAGGGGTGATGTCTTTCCCCATGATCGTGGCCGCTCGGATCGCGTACTGCGCCATACGAGCGGCCCGCTCCTCCGTAATCACGGGTATTAAATGGTAGTGGGTATCTATGATCATCCTCTCCTCCTTAAAAGTGCCCCATGGTCCTCGTTCAGTTTATCGCGTGTTGCTTTGACGGCCCGCCCAATTACCGTGGGTCCCGGCCACATCCTTATTGCTTTTTGGACTTTTTTTGAGAGGGCTTTTTGTCTGAAATTCCCAGGAGGGCCTTGGCAAGTTTTATCTTCTTGTCCAGTTCACCTTCCCTGAAGATCATGATCCTCTGGGCTTGGGGTGAGCCCGCACCGTGCATTGACTCCACCAAGGCGGTGCCGCCCGTCATGGCCTCGATGAGTCTGGCAATCTTGATACGGTGCTCCGGGGGAATGTCCTTCACACCGGAAAAATACTTTCTGACCAGGTGTCCGACATCTTCACTGTCGAAATCATACTGGCTGGGGAGGGTGGCGATAAACCCCCCGGCCAGATCGAGGGCCAGCCGCGCCACCTCGAAATGGAATCGGGTGACGTTCTGTTTGCACACGTTGGCCAACATGGTGTCCACCATGTAGGCGCCGGAAGGCGTCGGACATCCCTCGGCCGAACAGGCGATGGAAGAGCTGTAGAGGGTTTCACACAGGTGGATCATCTCCGTGATCTTGTCTCTGACGTGCGAACCCTTGTCGGTGCCCTGAATCTGGACCAGATAGCTCACCGCACCGGTCAAGACGTCCATGAGACCGGTTTTGCAGGCCCCGTAATTGGCTCGATGGTGCGCCGCAAAGCGGTAGACGAGGATGCCGGTGAAGTCCGTCTCCCCGTCCATGAAGACACGGTCCGTCGGCACGAAGACATCCTCGAAGGCGATCACCGCCTCTCCGCCCACGGCGGCGAACTTGGGCTTCCCCGCATCGATCCGTTCTCCCTTGTCGCGTCGGTCATCGCTGGCCTGCCGCCCAAAGATCATGGTTACCCCCGGGGCGTCGACCGGCACCGCGCAGACAACGGCGTAATCCTTGGACCGCTCGTCCATGGCCGCGGTGGGCATGACCAGGATCTCATGGGAATTGACGGCCCCGGTCATGTGGAGCTTTGCGCCGCGGATGACGATACCGTCCTTCCGGCGGTCCACGATGTGGACGTACTGATCGGGATCCGGTTGGTCCGCCGGACCCTTTGATCGGTCGCCTTTGGGATCGGTCATGGCTCCCACCACCATGAGATTTTCATCCTGGACATAGATGAGCCATTTTTTAAAGCGCTCAAAGTAATCCGTCCCATATTTCGCGTCAATCTCGTAGCTGACGGAATAGGTCGCATTGATGCCGTCAAGGCCGACGCACCGTTGAAAGCAGGAACCGGTCTTCTGGCCGAGGACCCGCAGCAGTTTGACCTTCTTGATTAGGTCTTCGACGTTTTGATGAACATGGGTAAATCTATTGATGGTATGACCGGTGAGGTGGGAGGTGGCTGTTGCCAAGTCGCGATACTTTTTGCTGTTGGTCAGGGCATAGGTCATGGCCGCTGCGCGGACGTGCGGCGCCGTGGCCGGATGCCTGGTGACGTCCTCGATCCTCTT
>CAZMFG010000011.1:14447-26465 GCA_964565525.1 uncultured Thermodesulfobacteriota bacterium | reverse complement strand
ACATTGGGAGAAAAATAATTGGGGTGTCCATCAGGACCGCAAAGATCAGGACCGCCGGGATCAGGATCGCAAAGATCAGGACCGCCGGGATCAGGACCGCCGAGATCAGGACCAGAACCGCCGTAACGATGACCGCGAACACCGTAGATAGAGAGAGGCGTTGCAAGCTAACCCTCGACAGGGAAAACCTGAAAGAGGCGAGGAAGAAAAACGGGATAGAAAGGAGATTGTTGACCCGATAATTCTCGAGAATCGGCACTGGGGGAGAGCGGGTCAGGGGATAAACGTCCGAAGGGCAAGACCCATATTGGTCGGCGACGTGCGATGCGCAACCGCGCGCAGTGGCCTGCAGCCTGATAATTATCAAGCGGCAGCCAGTGATCCTCCGGGCCGACGAAGGTCTCGAAGAACGCCGAGGTAAAGATGCCGCTGCTGTTCCCTTGCTCGACCAGAGCCCTCACGCCAGGGTCGAGACGAACAAAGGTGTGGTCACGGTATATGGCAAGGCAAAGAACGCAGCCGAAAAGAACCCAATCGCCAAACTCGTAAGCGACATACTGCCAGTTGCGGGAGATCCGCGTAGTTAGCGGAAGGGCATAAGCTAAACTGACGATATGAAGGAGGGGCGAAATGAAAACATACACGTTGATAGGCATCATCCTCATTGTTGTGGGAATCGCGATCTTTGCGTATCAGGGCATTACCTACACGACCAGAGAGAAGGTCGTTGATCTCGGTCCCGTCCATATGACGGCTGACAAGACGAGGACGCTTCCGCTGTCTCCGATCGTGGGCGCTATTGCGATCGTGGGCGGCATCGTGCTGCTGGTCGTGGGAAGAAAAAAGAGCTGAGAAGAGGTAAGTGGGTCCTGCTCATGAGGAGGTGTTGGCATAGGCCATAGGGGGTTCTATATGCGCTATATGACCCTACGAGCCTCGAAAATGATATTTCAAGACCTGAACCCAGTTGCGTTTCCTGAAAAAAAGGGGGAGATAGTACTTTTATCTTCAAAAAAAGAAGAAAGGAGAAAAATATCATGGGAATCATTCTGTTCGTCATCTTAGTCATCGTGCTCATCGCCGTCCTGCCCACCTGGCGCCACAGTAAGTCCTGGGGTCCTTATCCCAGCGGTGTAATCGGATTAATCCTCCTAATCTTGATCATCCTGTTACTACTGGGGCGAATCTGAGGTAGCTTCGAGGCACATGAATTAGTCCTCAACACCAACGACATAGGAAAGGGAGGGCAACTTGGGGACGTTGATTCTTAGGATGCATGACTTCTCTATCGAAATTGAGTTGATTCTATCAAGAGCAAAGCTCTCTGAGAGCCAACGTCCCCAAGTTCCAGGGACACCACCGACTTTTTTATTTGGAGCAAATAAGGTGGTAGGGGTGAATAATTGACGAATAAAGATGTGATCCTTGTGATGCGGTACAGGCGGCAATTTCCAGCCCCGATTATCAGCAACCGGGAACGATGCCATGTCGACAAAATAGACCTGACCCTCCTCTGCTCTACCTATAACTGTGATCTTTGCTATGTCTGCTGCTGTGCTGGCGCCGGACATGACGAGAAAAACGGTGACGGTTACAAGTCATGCGACAGCCGAGGAGTGTCTGTTTCTTTTTTTCTAAAATAACAAAGTGTGGTTTGTTCAGTAGCTCACTATCAGGAGGTAAGCGATGCAATTACGTGTGATAAATCGACGTGTCTTTTTAAGAAACAACCGTCTCATTGCTTTATTTGCAGTAACCTTTATTTGCATTTTTCTTGTGACGCCCTGTGTCGGGATAAGTTCCGACCCTAACGGCCGTATAGGCGACCACCGTGAAGCAGAGGTGGCGGGCGGCACTGATGCCGCCAAGGACGGCAGCGGACCCACCATGATCATGAGTTATAATAAAGAGAAATTTGTAAAAAACCCTATAGCCTCTTTTGCGTATTTTGTTCCGCTGATAGCTCCGACACGTGTTGACAATATATCAAGTGTCAATAATGAGCAGCAGGTAGCTATAATCTCGCATGAGATAAGAGTTGATTCAGAATCCTTTCATGTGGCATGTGAATTTGAAATATTGGGAAGTGGTATTCATATGAACACATTTGATCCCGCGGGGATGATTGCGGAACAGACCGATGAATTAAAAAAAGGAAAGGCACTGACAAATATGCTTGATTATATCAAGTTTGAAGGAGATGGTTTCGGTATGATTGAGGTCAAAGGACAGATAACCGGTTCAACGAGGATTGTTACCGAGGTGGATATTCAGTTCAATGCCAGAGGCCATGAAAGCCCCGTAACCATTGGTCTTTATGATATCAACCCGAACGATGGAGAATATAACTACGAAAACAGATCGAATATGGTAGTTGCTCGGGTGGATACGCTTTCATTCAAAAAAACAACAGAGACGGCCCCACGCATGGGAATAAAAGTGGCGTCTATCAGTGCTCCAGGAGGGTCTGGGGGTTTCTTCAGCGGTCTCAAGGCGGTGATAGCCAATTTGTTTATAAAGCCCCCGGAGGTGACTAAACTCGGCAATACTACGATGCTTGAATTTGGATATGCATTATTTCAAAAAAAACCCGCGTTCACTTTTCCAATAGCTAAAAATATCAAGGCAAGCAAGATAGTCGAAATAGATCATATACAAAAATAGACGAACTTTGGGGACGGTTTTTCTTAACGTGCCTTATTAATCCATTCCTTCTTTACTATTAAAAATGGTCTATAATGCGGGTGAGGGAATTGCCATGAAGAGCTATAGCCTGAGCACGGGCAGACCGAGAGGGGAATAGAAAGGGCGCTCTATGGTGTGGACGATAATCGGTATAGCCGCGGCCTCATTGACCATGTTCGGGTTTGTCCCGCAGATCATCAAGATGTGGAAGACCCGTTCGGTCAAGGATGTGAGTGGATTAACACTCGTTCAATTTATTGTAGGCTCTACGTTATGGATGTTGTACGGAATACATCGCCACGATTTCATTATTATCGGAGCAAATGCCATAGCATTAGCTATTCTCTTAATTGCCTTAGGATTGTATCTGAAGTTCAATCACGGCATGCAACGCAAGAGGGTATGAAGGAGGAGGACTGAGGGTCAGGTCTCTTTTCTTTGCAGCCGGGTCGTACAGGGCATAACGGGGCGAATCTTTGGTCCCGGCATGTATGCGTCGGTGAAGAGGTTGGGGTATTCGGGGGCGCGGACGCCCCCTTTTTTTCACCTTCCTCAGGTAAGGTTAACCCTGGTATTGCATGAGATGGGATGAAATGATATTATCATTAAATATTTCGTGAGAAAAGAGGGCGTCGTGATGAAACTCCTATTGATTTCACCTTCTCAGAAGGTTGGCAGAAAGAGACTCAGGGCTATTACAATCCCTCAATTAAGCCTTCACATCCTGGCCTCACTGACGCCGGAGGATGTGGAGATAACCGTGGTCGATGAAGACACCAGGAAGATAGATCTTTCTTCTGATTTCGACCTGGTGGGGATTTCTTGTATGACGGCCACGGCCAATAGAAGCTATCACTTATCCGACCTGTTGCGGCAGCGAGGTTCCAAGGTCGTTCTCGGCGGCATTCATCCCACCGTCTTACCGCACGAAGCCATCCAGCACGCCGATGCCGTTGTCATCGGAGAGGCGGAAGGCTGTTGGGCGGATGTCGTCAGCGATTTTAAAAAGGGCAGGCTCCGGAAATTCTACCATGTACCGGAACCCGATCTTTCAACGGTTCCTTTCCCCCGGCGGGATTTTCACCTTGACAAGGCGCTCTTTAACTGTGTAGGGCTGGTGACGACCAGGGGGTGTCCGTACGCCTGTGAATTTTGTTCAGTGACGGATTTCTATGGCAAGAAAATCAGGCACAGACCGGTTTCCCTGGTTGTTGAGGATATTAAACGATCAGGTTCAAAGACGTTTTTGCTCTTAGACGATAACGTCACCGGGCACCCGGAATATTCCAAAGAATTATTTGAAGCGTTGATACCCCTGGGCATCCAATGGATAGGACAAAGTTCCATGTCCCTGGCGAAAGACAAGGAGATGCTGAAATTATGTCGCCTCTCGGGCTGTGGGGCCTTATTCTTCGGGCTTGAGTCCGTGTCGCCTGCCAGCCTGAAGGGAATGAAAAAAACGCTTAAATCCATAGAAGAGAATGAGGAGGCTATTAAGCTTATCCAGGATAATGGTATCGCCTTTCACCCCTCCATTATTTTGGGGTTTGATACGGATACGGAAGCCATTTTTGATGATACCCTGGAATTTTTGGCGAGGAATAAACTTCCCACGATGGCTTTACATGTTCTGACGCCCTATCCCGGAACACGCATATACCGGCGTTTCACAGAGCAGGGGCGACTCATATCTCACGATTGGAGCCATTACGACCACCATACCGTCGTGTTTCAGCCCAAGAACATGACTCCCCAGGAGCTTGCCGAGGGACACCGGTATGTCCAAAGCGAGTTTTATTCTTTCTCTTCGATCCTTCGGCATATTCCGTTACTTTTCAGGGTTTCTCCTATCAACCTCGGGCGGGTCATGCTTTTTCTGTTGGTTAATACCGCCGGTAAAAGCGTGGTGAAACATATCGATACCGCACTTGATTGGGCTGATAACAACGAACGGTGGAATTCCCGGCAGATTCGGCCCGATGATACCGTCTTCCCTTCAGGCCAAGCCCATCTCCCGTTTCAGTCTTAAGATTAAGGGGTCAGGTATTGAAATATAAGAAATCATCTGCTATTCTCCTTCCATGGCTAGCCCCCTACGCATCGAATATCCTTACGCCGTCTCTCATATAACCTCACAGGGCAATGCCGGCGGGGAAATATACGCTGACGCGGATGACGGCGCCGGGCGCGCTCGTTGTCTCTTGAGCTATTTTTCCGCATGTTGACATCATGAATGACAATATGCTCCTTCCGCCGTCGAAGATCTTCGTCACGGGCGCCAGCGGCTTCATCGGCACGAAGCTCGTGAATGCGCTTCTCGCGCAGGGCCACAGCATCTATGCCCTCGTACGTCCGTCGAGCAATTGCGACGGGCTGATGCACGAGCGTATCGCGTGCGTCCAGGGAGACATCGCGGATGCCGCCTCGCTTCGCGAGGGGATGCAGGGATGCCGCTATGTCTTCCATCTCGCTGCGTATTCAAAGAACTGGGCGCCGGACCGCCGGATCTTCTTCACGCAGAATGTCGACGGGATGCGGAACGTCTTCCATGCCGCAAAGGATACCGGCGTCGAGCGTGTCGTGTTCACCTCGACGATTGTGACATTCGGACCAACGGCCCCCGGGGTCATCGGTGACGAGACCATGCCACGAATCACGCCGAAGCACTACACCGAGTATGAGGAAAGCAAGACCGTCGCTGAGCAGGAAGCGCTCCGATGGGCGGCGGAGGGATTCCCCGTTGTCCTCGTCAATCCAACCCGCGTTTACGGTCCGGGCAAGCTCACGGAAGGAAACACGGTCAGCCGCATGATCGACATGTACGACCGGGGGAAGCTTCCGGTGCTCCTCAATGGGGGACGCAATGTTGCCAATTACGTGTTCGTCGACGACCTTGTAGATGGACTCATCCTCGCGCTTGCGAACGGACGTATTGGGGAACGGTACATACTCGGCGGGGAGAACATCTCCCTCAAGGGATTCCATCGGCTTGTCGACGATGTCAGCGGGAAACGCCATCTCCAGTTCGGATTGCCCCCAGCGCTCGCGATGGCCAGCGCGCTCGCATTACGAACGATAGCCACGTGGTTCGGCCGGCATCCCCTGATCACTCCGGGATGGGTGAAAACCTTTCTCCAGGACTGGGCGTACTCGTGCGCAAAGGCGGAGCGGGAACTCGGCTACCGCATCACGCCGCTCCGTGAGGGAATCCGGCGCACCTACGAGTGGATCATCGGGGAACGTGAACGGCGAAAGGAGCGAGGATGAAGAGGTTTGAACAGTCCCTGTCCCTCTCAGGCCTGTTCCGCGGCGATAACCTTCGTCCCACGCTCATCCTGCTCTGGGCTCCGCTCGTCCTCACGACGTGGAAGTACTACGGCTCAAAGAGCTTCTATCTTCAGCATCTCGCCTCGCATGTCACGATCTCGGGCAACGCGGCCCTGACGGCCGAACTCTACACGTACGCTTCGGCATTCCTTCTCCTCGGCGTCCTCTCGCTTGTTGCGATTAAGTACGTTTTCAAGCAGTCATTCCGGGACTACGGTCTCGCGCTCGGAGACTGGCGCTTCAGTCTGCTTGCGCTGCTCGTCCTTGTTCCCGTGATGGTGGTGGTGACCTATCCTTCGGCGAAAGATCACCAGTTCCTCGCGGAATACCCGCTCTACAAGGGGGCAGGCGCTTCAGCGGCGGCATTCGCGTGGCATGCGGTGGCATACCTCTTCTTCTACATCGGCTGGGAGATCTTTTTCCGCGGGTTTATGCAGTTCGGCCTTCGGGAGAAGTTCGGCGACTGGCACGCGGTTCTCGTGCAGACGGCGCTCTCCTGCATTGCCCACATCGGCAAGCCGGACGGCGAGATCTACAGCTCGATCCTTGGCGCGCTCGTCTGGGGGCTCGTGGCATTCCGGTCTCGGTCCCTCCTCGTGCCGGTCATCACCCATTGGGTGCTCGGCGTTTCGCTGGACTGGTACATCAGCTTCCTCTGATCCCCTATCCACAAGGCCTGTCACGTGACGAACAAGCATATCACGATCCTGGGCATCCACATCCGTGCGACCGATGCGCTCATCCTCTCCCTGCTCGCGGTCCTGTCGCTTCTCGCGCTGGCCTTCTTCCAGCGTGTTCCCGGCTGGTGGATGCTCATCCTGAAGAACGCCGCGGTCGGTGCGGGCTATCTGTTCATTCTCCGCTACAGCGAACGTGCGAAGGGAACGTTCCTCCGGTTCTCCCTCAGGCTCGTTCCCGTCGTGCTGTCGTACGCCTATCTCTTCGGTGCTGTCGACGCGCTCCAGCACATCATCCACGAGGGGTGGCTCGATACGAAGGTGCTCGACATGGAACAGGCGATCTTCGGCGTCCAGCCGACCCTCTGGCTCCAGTCCTACATCACGCCCGCGCTCACGGAATGGATGATGTTCACATATGTTATCTACATTTTGTTGTATCCGGCGCTCTGCAACATCATCTACTACACGAAGGGCGAGCTCGCGATGGAGGACTACTTCTTCACGCTCGGGCTCACGAACATTTTCTGCGACATCGGGTTCATTCTCTTTCCTGTTGCGGGACCGTTACCGATGATCGGTCATCTCTATACGACAAAACTCGACGGCTACATCTGGACCTGGCTCGGGGAAGCGATCCGGTCGAATCTCCACTACATCGGAGGCTCGATTCCGAGCCCGCATAGTGCGGCGGCGACCATCATGTGGGTCATGGCGTACCGCTATCATCGCACATCGTTCTGGATCCTTGCGCCGATCGTTCTCTCGCTCTACGTCTCGACTGTTTACGGCCGGTATCACTACATCACGGACGCTGTCGTCGGAGTTGCAACGGCGTTCGTTGCACTCGCCGTCGCGCCGGTCATGATGCGGGGATGGGACTGGTTCGTCGAGCGGACCCGAACGACGGGGGATTGACGCGTTGTGCGTTCCCGGATGGCCGGGTGTCGCCGTCCGTCGCTGGGTAGGGAATGGGGTCGGACCTAGGTAGCTATTTGAGATAAAAGGCAAAAGTGGTGAATTAAGGGGCTTATGAGAGCCTTAGAATGGTATTTTGGGGGATGAATAAAGAGGGTTTAAGCCCAAGAGTAAGGAAATGTAGAGAGAGCTGAGCATGGTCCGTCCCTCAGGGTCAACCTGTATAAGACCGGAACAGATGGAAGGCCGGAACCAGCGGTAACGGTCGGGATGTTGTTGAAGACGTTCCCCTTGTTGTCTTGAGGGGATCGTGAAAAAGTCTTCCCGCCGCGTCAAGCGCCCTGACTGATTTATCTCAACCGGCGAGCGTAATGCTCGAGAATGGTGCCCCGACGTGATCGCCAAAACAGGTAGGTGTGCTCAGACCCCCAGTAGCCAGCAGGTCTTCTATGGGCGTGCAAAACGAACGCTGGTCTCAGTAACGACAACAAACTGGCCAGGTAATCTATCAGCATAGCTTTTCAGCATCTGCTGGATGGTTTTTATCTTCACAGCCGAACGTTCATCATCAAGCCGCAGTAGAACGACGCCCTTATGTGGGCGTCGTTCGCGATACACTTTTTCTCCAAAATCCTTGTCATTCGTCATCAATATCCAGTTCTCCGTAGTCGCCTTCTCAATGATGTCGTCGTCCTCCATACCACGGGCTTCATCATAGACTGAAAAAACTTCATGTCCCCGCTCGCGCAACCATTCGGCCACTGCCGGCTCGGTGGATTCGTCTACGGAAAACCGCACTTATGCCTTCTCCACAGCTAGTGGCATGAAGGTCGTATCTTCTAACGACTTGGTTGCAAATAAAATACAGGCTTGAATATCTTCCTGGGTCAGGCCTTTGTATTCGCCGATGATTTCTGCTCCGGTCGCACCGTGGGCAAGCAAATTCAGAATAAACTCTACCGTTAACCGTGTACCCTTGATCACCGGTTTGCCGACCATGACGTTAGGATCCACTATAATTCGCTCAAGTAATGCTTGGTCTTTCATATCCTTGTAACCTCCTCTCGATAGTATACCCCAAATGCCTTCCTTTCAAAAGCATTCTTCAACGTGAGACTCTCGAAGGCGATACAAAGGAAAAGGGGGTGCAAAAGAATAAGGGGTAGGGCTCTTTCCTTTGCATCGGTTTTTTAAGCGCACACGGGGAACGTCTTCAACGACGTTCCCCTCGTTTGCTTGGGGGGTTTGTGCAGGAGGTTTCTATGCCGGGTTGGCGTGCAGGCGTTCTGACCGGCCCTTGGTCTTGAAGGCCGTATGGTTGCGCTTCGCCTTGTCCTTCTTTTTAAGAAAAGGTGTCTCGTGGCGGTTTATGGGCGCATTGGCACAGTAGCGTATCTCCCGCATCCTTTCAACCTCCTCTGCCAGGACGAGGGTAAAGGCGCGGCCGCTTTTCCCCATCCGCGCCGTCCTGCCGATCCGGTGGATGTAGTGCTGGTCATCCTGGGGCAGGTCGTAATTGATGACCGCCTCTATACCGTGCACGTCCAGGCCCCGGGCGGCCACGTCGGTGGCCACGAGTATCCGCGTCTGCCCGGTGCGGAACCGCTTCATGGCCGTGTCGCGGCGGGGCTGCGTCATGTCCCCGTGCAGGCTGTCGGCGCGATAGCCCCTGGCCTGCAGGTCCTTGACCGTCCTGTCCACCCTGCGCTTGGTGTTGCAAAACACCAGGGCAGAGGCCGGTTGGTACGCCTCGATAAGCCGGCACAGCACATCGAGCTTCATCCACGGTTTTACCACGCAGTATGCCTGTTTCACCTGGGGGACCGTCAGCTCCTCGCCGGCCACATTGACCACCTGCGGATCTCTCTGGAACTTCTTCGCAAGGTCCATGATCGAGCGGGGTATGGTCGCCGAAAAGAGGAGGGTCTGCCGGTCTTCCGGTATGGCCCACAGGATCGTCTTCATATCGTCCACGAATCCCATATCGAGCATCCGATCCGCCTCATCGAGCACCACCATGGTGAGGGCATCGAATATCAGCGTGCCCCGGTGCATATGGTCCATAATGCGCCCCGGCGTCCCGACGACGATGCGCGCCCCCCGCTTGAGGCTGTCGAGCTGTCGCTTGATGGGCTGTCCCCCGTACACGGGGACGATGTGCACATCGCTGCGGTATCGCGCAAGCCGCTTCAATTCCTCGGCAACCTGCACGGCGAGCTCCCTGGTGGGGCAGAGGACGAGGGCCTCCAGCTTTCTGCCCCGCGGCGCGAGCAGCTCGAGCATGGGGATGCCGAAGGCGAGGGTCTTCCCGGTGCCGGTGTGCGCCTGTCCGATGATGTCCTTGCCGTCCAGGATGAGGGGGATCGCCCCGGATTGGATGGGCGTCAGGTCCTCAAACCCCATGGTGGCCACGGCGCGCTGCAGCTCTGTTGATAACGTCAAATCGTCAAATCTTTTGTGTTGCATAGTGTCCATAGTACTCCTTTTGAGTTGAGATAGTATTCGGCCGTTCCGTCCTCATCGGCGATCGGCCATTTCCATGTGAAGGGAGATAATGGGAAAGCAGAAAAGCAGAGAGGTTGTAATTGGCTCTGTTATAGTAGCATAGAATAATTTAAATTACTAGGTTAAAAGTGCCTTTTTTGCTCCCGACCCTGACCCTCTTTACCCCATCTCCCCCAGGATCTCTACGGCCGCCGTGCGGGCGCGGCGCACCCCCCTGATGAGGTGGGGGGAGAAGAAGCGCGGACGCCATCGCCCGGTGGCAAGCTCATCGGCCACTACCAGCATCCCCCCGATGGGTACTTTGTGGGCCGTGCCGAAGGCGAAGAGGGCGGCGAGCTCCATCTCCACCCCCAGGACCCCTTGGTCCTGATACCGTTTTACCTTGCCCTTTGTCTCCCGATAGATGGCGTCGGTGGTCCATATGGTCCCCTCATGATAGGGGACCTTGTGGCGTCGGAGGCACTCCACGATCTTGGTCTGAATATCCGGGTGGGGTCTCGCGGGTATATCCGAGGGAAGATAGTGGAAGGACGTCCCCTCCTCCCTCACGGCCTCGGCAGGGCAAATGATGTCCCCGGCCCGCACCTCCGGCTGCAGGGAGCCGCAGTAGCCGATAAAAAGGGCCCGCTGCATGCCGAAGGAGGCCAGCTCCTCTGCCAGGGCCACGCAGCCCGGCGCGCCGAAAGGGGCCCGGGCGATGGTCACCCTCCTGTCCCCGAGATATCCGCGATATACCTCCCTGAACCCCTGCCACGCCTTGACGGGTTCTCCGTGCAGCCGCTTGACAAAGGCCCGCAGGTCAGGGGGGATGACGCAGATGAGGGCGCAGGACTCCGCTCGCAGGGCCTTGGCGCCGAGGGAGGGGCGCGTGAGACGCTTCACCAGCGCCCGGGGGGTGACCAGGGGCTCACCCTGGGGGTCGAAAAAATCCATGGTGATGGGGTTATTCGTTTTCGGGGGAGTAAAGCTCGGACTCGGAAATTGCCTCACCCTTGAATGAAGCCAGCTCTTCTCTCAAGGCTGCCGCCTCTTTCGTCTTGCTCCTGAGCTGCATCCGGAGCCGGATCGTGGTCAGTCCTACTCCCAGGATTCCTATGATGCAGCCGACTAAGATCCCCACGAAGACGGCGAGCAGGAAGATGGTGGAAAAGGGGACGGTATAGGAATCCACCAATCCGAAATAATTGATGGTTACCTCCCCCATATTCTGCAGGTAGAAGGTGACGGCAAAAAAGATGATCAGGGCAATGAGGAGGACGGTAAAGGTGACCTTGATGAATTTCATGGGCTAAAACTCCTTGAAGACCTGGGAGAGCCGGTGATAGGTCTCCGCCAGGTGCTCGGGGATGACGCGCGTGTCGGCCAGGACCGGCATGAAATTGGTATCCCCCTCCCAGCGGGGGACGATGTGGAAATGGAGGTGATCCTCCACCCCCGCCCCTGCCACCTTTCCCACATTGGCCCCGATATTGAAGCCGTGGGGGGAGAGGACCTTCTTTACGAGGACGACACAACGCTGGATCGCGGCCATGAGGTCGCTCATTTCTTCCTGGGTGAGGTCTTCCACGAGACCCACGTGTCGTTTGGGGGCGACCAAGAGGTGACCGTTGTTGTAGGGGTATTTATTCAACATGATGATGGTGTTTTTGCCCCGGTGGAGGACGAGGTGCTCACGATCATCTCCTCCATTGTGCTTCCTGTTGCAGAAGATGCACCCATCCTCTTTATCGTTCACTATGTACGATATTCTCCATGGAGCCCACAAGTTTTGCATCTGCATCTCCGAGGGTATGGTCTATGTTACCCCGGGGGAAAAGAAAAAGTCAAATCCTTTATAAGGACCTTCACGTATCAAGGGTTATCCCTTGAATTTCAACGTGCTGCACCAGGCCGCGCTTGGCCGGCG
>CAZMFG010000011.1:0-14347 GCA_964565525.1 uncultured Thermodesulfobacteriota bacterium | reverse complement strand
TCAAGGGTTATCCCTTGAATTTCAACGTGCTGCACCAGGCCGCGCTTGGCCGGCGCCTTTACGAGGTCCCGGATCTCACTCTTGGCGCTGAAGTAGATGACCTGCCATCCCATCTCGGCGATCCGCCGGAGCATCGCCATCTGTCTGCCCAGCCTCTCCGGGTCCGCCTTGACAAAGGGATCGTCCATGATGAAGAACCCCTTCTTCCCCTCCAAGACCTTCTCGCCGAGGGCCAGGCGGATGGCGAGATACAATTGGTCGTAGGCGCCGCCGGAGAGCTTTTCCGCCTCCAGCATCTTGCCGTCCCTGCGCCGTACCTCGATACGCCCCCCTTCTTGGTTGAAGAGGACCGCATCGTAGAGGCCGTCCGTGATCTCGCTGAAATAGCCCGACACCGGGTTATCCGGGCCGAAGAGCTCGGCGACCTTTTTTTGCTCCTGGGCCTCTATGTGCTCAAAGATGTCCATGACCTTGAGGACGGTGTCCCGGGTGTCTTCGGTGCCGTGGACGAATGCGCGCAGCGTGTCTCGGACGGCCTCTAGGTCCACCGAGGTGGTACAGTGGAGGTACTCCGTCTCCGGCTGGAGGATCTTATTGGCCTCCCGCTCGATCTCTTCGAGGCGCGTGCGGAAGGCGGCCATACGCTCGCGGAGGGAGGCGAGGGCGGCCTGGGCAGCATCCTTGTCCGCCTTCCGTTGGGTGACGGCGGCCTCGGTGTAGGCGATCCCCGGCGGCTGTGCGTTCGTCTCCAGGGTCTTCAGCTCTCGGCGCCAGAAGGGGATAGCCTCCTCTAATGTTTTACCCCCCGCTCCCAGGAGGTTGCGCAAGATGCCCTGCTCTCTATCCACCGTCTTCTCATACTGACGCCTGGACTTCAGCCCCTGTTGATAGGCCTGCCATGACTCGGCCCCGGTCTTTTTTCGGATATCGTCTATCCGCCCCTGCGCATTCTGGATCTTGGTTTCCTCACCGGGTATGGCCCTGGTGTGTACTTCGGCTATGCTGTTTTCCAAGATTTCCTTTTTTCTGGTGATCTCCTGAATCTCATCGGCCCTGGTGCGGTGCTCTTCATCCAAGTGTTGGAGGAGGGCATAGGTCTCCTCCACGGATTCGGCGTTTACTTCAAACGCGGCGAGGGCGAGCTTGATCCTCTCCAAGGTCCCTGCCAGCCATGCCTTATCCCGTATCCGCTGGACCTGGGGGAGCCAGAGGGCGACGGCCGCAATAAAAAAGAGCGGTGCCGCGATATAAAAGGGGAGCGACGGCCTGAGGATGAGCCCGATCAGGGCAATCCCCAGCAGGAGGGAGGCGGCGACGCCCATCGGCAGGTAGGCCGAGGCCCGCTGCTCTCTCTCGGCCCCTTCCCCCCGCTTCATCTCGTAGAGGTTCAATTCGGCCTTCACCTCGTCCAGGCTCTTTTTCCGGTCCTCCAGGATGCGGAAGTCCCGCAGCTTCTCCCCTAATAGCTTGTCGGTTTCCTTGAGCTCTTTCTCGCTCCCCTTCAGCTTGGCGGCCAGCTGTCCTTTGGTTTCCCCGGCCTGCTGGATGTCCCTCTCACAGTCCCTCCACAGCTGGGCATCGGCCTCGGTGTAGGCCGTGACCTTTTTTCCTTCCTCCTGGGCCGCCAGGAGCCTCGCCAGGGCCTCCGTGGCCTTGGTGTGCATCTCCTGTTTGCGGGCGTCTTCCAGGCGTTCCAGCTTATGCCCGATCCCCTCGATCTTCTCCGCCAGTCTTACCTGCGCCACCTCCAGCTCGTCGAAGCGCGCTTCGCCCATCTCGCGGGCAACGGCCTCGATATCCTCCACCAGGGCCTGTGCCTCCTCTATCCTGGTCTTGAGTATCTCATCCTTGATATCGCGGAGCATGCCGCCCGGCGTTATCCGCCCTATCTCCCGCAAGGCCTCTTTCGTCTTGAGGATCTCCTCGGTCCTGAGGCCCATGAGGCGGTTGGTGACCGTGGTATAGAACTCGCTTTCGCGGGCGATGGAGAGATCGCTGTCCCTGATGATAAAGATATTGCGATACTCCGAGGCGGTTACCGCCGTGATTTTCGTCAGATCCTCTTTGTGGGGGAGCTTGATCTCCCCCCCGTCATCCCCCTCTATGACGCAATAGCCCTCCGGGCTTTCCTCCACCCGATCTATGATGCGGCCGAAATCCCTCACCTGGCGCCCCAGGAGGAGCTTGACCAGGGCGTCGATGGTGAGGGTCTTGCCGTCTTCGTTCTTCCCCAGCAAGAGCGTCAGGGGGTGGGAGAGGGAGTACGTTACCTCCCGCAGGGGACCGTATCGTTTTATGAAGAATTCCTTTATCCTCATCGCCGTGCGTCCATCATGGCCCTGAGGGCGATCTGCCGCATGTGCTCCTTTTTTGCTCCCGCATAGTCGGTCTGCTCCAGTTTCTCTAAAAAGCCCTTGAAGAGATCGTCTTCCAGTATGGTGCGTATGTCTTGGAATTCATACCGTTCCTCGCTGCACCTCCCCTTCACGATCTTCCGGGCCTGTCTTACCAGCTCCTCTTCATTCATCCCCAGGGCCTCACCGTTGATGAATCCGGTAACGGTGAGGAGGATGCGGGCGTTTTCATGCACGGCGCGAACGTCTTCCCGTATCGTTTCCAGGGGGTCTTTGTCGGCAAAGGGGTTGCAGACGATGACCAGGTCTTCAAAGTGGGGGGTATCGAGGGGGTATTCCCGGGGCGGCTTGCCGAGCTCGAAGAGGTTGATGCGCCGCCGGCCGGTCTCCTTCTTGGTTATTGAAACGGGGGAGCCGGGGTAGACGAAGTATCCCCCCCCGTCCAATTGCCGGACATCGAAGCGCTTGTGGAAGTGACCGGCAAGGACGTAATCGACCTGGAGGTCGTTAAAATAGGAAAGCCTCACCGGCATATACCGCTCGTCGCCCTCATCGCCGAAATCGGTGCGGGAGAAGAAGGCGTCGAGCAGCTCCCCGTGGTAGAGCACGATGTGCTTTTTTTCCGGGGTCATTCGATCGGCGATGGAACGGAGCTGATGCAGGATTGTTATCCTGTCCGCCGACTCAAAGGGGATGCCCCATATCATGACGTTCTTATATTCATACGGTTTGTTCAGGTCGGTGATGATGACGGCGTCCTCGCCGAAATACATGCCGCCGGTATACGACGCCCTGTCGTGGTTCCCGGGGATAAGGCATATTTTAAAGCCGGTATCGGAGAAGAGCCCCCGGATATGGGGCCTCAGGGTCTCGGCGTCGACTCCGCGGTCAAAGAGGTCGCCGCTGACGACGAAGAGCTCGATGCCTTCTTGTTTGCCGATGGTGATGAGTTGCTGGAGTGCACCCCAGCGCTCATCGCCGTACTCGGTGAGGTGGATATCGGCGGTATGGATGATCTTCATCGTTCGTCAAGCCCCCTTCACCATACCTGATATGGCGACGGATGGCTACCCTCATATGTCATATGCGTCCATAACAATAAAAAGACAGGCAGGCCATGGCCTGCCTGTCACGGATAACGGGGATGTTACCGCGGTCTATGACTCCAGCTCCACATTCCAATAGAGGTAGTCAAACCACGATTCGGGGGCCTGCTTGAGATTGATGGTGATGCGCAGGATGGGGAGCCACTCCGGCTTGGCGGGCCGGCGCAAGAGCGTCATCCCCGCCTCGCGAGGGATCTTTCCTCCCTTCCTGCGGTTGCACTCCATGCAGCAGGTGACGATGTTGGTCCACTCGGTCCTCCCCCCCCTCGAACGGGGGACCACGTGGTCATAGGTCAACTCCTCACTGGAGAGTTTTTTCCCGCAATACTGACACTGGTTTTTGTCCCGGGCGTAGATGTTCTGGCGGGAGAATTTTACCCCCCCCTTCTTCTTGCGCACGTACCTGATGAGCCGGATGATGGAGGGGAGTCTGATGGTAAAGGAGATACTGTGCACCTCCCGGTCGTATTCCTCGATGACTTCCACCTTGCCCAACGTAACCAGGGTGATGGCCTTTTTCCACGATACGACGCGAAGAGGCTCATAGGTTGCGTTCAAAAGTAAGGCGTTCTCCATCTCCCGACCTCACGACAAGCTCATAACGTACCTATCTTATACACTTTTTTCCCTTTCCCTGTCAAGACCTTCTTGTGGGCGGTGCCCATCCCCATTGACAAGGGGGAGGACGACGGTATATCTTTTTAAGGCCTTGTAGGGCGTTGTCGATTGCAGGCGAGGGATGAAACGCGTAGGAATCATTGGAACCGGTTCGTATCTTCCTGAAAAGGTCTTGTCCAATTTCGACTTGGAGAAGATCCTCGATACCAGCGACGAGTGGATCACCACCAGGACGGGGGTGCGGGAGCGGCGGGTGGCCAGGGACGACGAGGCGTCCTCGGACCTGGCCCAGGTGGCGTGTGAGCGGGCCCTGGTGGATGCGGGGGTGTCGGCCGAAGAGATAGAGCTCATCGTGATGGCCACCGTCACCCCGGACACCCACTGTCCTGCCGGGGCCAATTGGCTGGAGGCGAAGCTGGGGGCGGTGAACGCCGTCAGTTTCGATGTTACCGCCGCCTGCACGGGCTTTATTTTCGCCCTCTCCGTGGCCGGGCAGTATATCAAGAGCGGGATTTACCGCAATGCCCTGGTGGTCGCCTCGGAGGTCATGACCAGGACATTGGATTGGACCGACCGGGAGACCTGCATCCTGTGGGGCGACGGCGCCGGGGCGGCGGTGATCACGGAGACGGAAGATGATCGGGGGGTCCTCTCCACCCACATCCATACCGACGGGGCCAGCGGGGAAAGCCTCCTGATGCCCGGAGGCGGCTCGAAGACCACCCCCATCTCATACCGGAGCGTGGACGAGAAACGCCACTTCCTGAACATGATCGGGGCCAATTTGTCCCTTAAGGTGGCGGTGAAGCGCTTCGCCGAGGCCTGTGAGGAGGCCCTCTCCCACAACGATTGCACCATGGATGAGGTCAAGGTGATCATCCCCCATCAGGCGAACCTGCGCATCCTGCAGGGGATGGCCAAGCAATTGGGTATCTCCATGGATAAGGTATACGTCACCGTTCATAAGTACGGAAATATATCCTCCGCCACGGTCCCCATCGCCCTGGATGAGGCGGTGAGGGACGGCACCATCCAGCCGGGGGACCTGGTCCTGCTGACCGCCTTCGGGGGGGGATTTACGTGGGGGAGCGCCTTGATCAGGTGGTAACCGGCTCGGCCAGTACCCATGAGGAGACTCAAGGCCTTCTGCTCCCGTAGACCTACCGTCGCTATACTCTTTGCGCAGTGAAGGTGTTGCAGGTAGCACGAACGACCCCCCTCTGTATCCGGCTTAGATGCCTTACCAGAATTGGAGGGTTACGCATGGAAAAAAGGCATGAAATACTCTTGACCATTGATGGGATAATCAATCTGATACTGGGAATTATTCTTCTCCTGTTCCCTGTCGGCGTGGCGGAGCTGTTAGGGGTTCCGAAGTCACCCCCGAACTTTTACCCCACGATTCTTGGCGCGGTCATCTTCGGCATCGGCATTGCGTTGCTCATGGAGCGATACGGTTTCTTGCGAAATATCCGGGGCCTTGGACTCGGCGGCGCCATTGCCATTAACCTATGCGGGGCCCTCGCCTTGCTGGTGTGGTTGCTTTGTAGTCCTCTGGATATCCCCGTACGGGGATATGTCATCCTGTGGTCCATCGCGATCGTCGTCTTGGTCGTCGGTATTGTCGAAATTTTTACGAAATCTTGGAAATACCAATAAGTATTTAACGGAAGGGGGGAGGGGTGGTAAGAGGGAACCAGGGTTGTAGCCTCGGCCAATGACATGAGGGGACCGCCACCCCGAGGTAGGCCTTTTTTCTGCTCCTCATCGTACCATACCCGGAAACCTCCTTCAGGTATAGGTGAGGGTATTACAACCACCTCCGCTCGGTGACAAGGTGTCTGGGCGCCCAGGTATTTTCAGTGCCGCTAATACGCCTGCTTGTAGATTTCGAGCACCTCGTTCGGATCGCTGACAGGGCGCGCATTGAATAGGTCGGCGGTATCGGCAATGGCGTGAAATGCGCAGATGGGCAGATCGTCTTCCTGAACACCGACGTCGCGCAGCCTCATCGGATGCCCCACCTTTTTCATCAGGGCCTCAACCGCATCCGCCGCCGCCAGGGCCGCATCGCGCGATTGCATGCCGGCGGTGTCGACCCCCAGGGCCTGCGCCACCAGCGCCAGCTTGTCAACGGCGTGATCGACGTTATACCGCATCACCTTGGGCAATACGATGCCGCACGCAGCCCCATGGGGGACATGATGCAGTATTCCCACCGTATGCGCCATGCCGTGCGCCAGCCCCACCTGGGCGATGGTGAACGCCCACCCCGCCATGGTGGCTGCTATCTGCATATTGAGCCGGGCCTTTTCATTTTTGCCGTCGGCGACAACGAGCGGCAGGTTGTCATTGATCAGGCGTATGGCGTGGAGGGCCTGACCATCACAGATCTGGTTGGACATGATGCTCATGAGGGCCTCAATGGCGTGGGTCATGGCGTCCATGGCCGTGGTGACGGTCAAGTCCTTGGGCAGGGTCATGGTAAAGCGTGGGTCCAAGATGGCTATATTCGGCATGATATGGGTATCAGCTATAAACAGCTTACGACCCGCGCCCGTGCTTGTTAAGACCGCTATATTGGTCACCTCGCTGCCGGTACCCGCTGTGGTGGGGATGGCGATGTGCGGTGTCTGCGGCTCGGTCAGCACCAACAGGTTCAGATGATCATTGGCCCTGCCGCCGTTCTTTAAGGTCACGCAAACCCCTTTTGCGGTATCGATGACGCTCCCGCCACCCACGCTGACGATGCAATCCGCCTGGAGTTCGCGGGCGGCCTCGGTTGCGGCGTCAACTGATGCAAGGTCCGGATCGGCAGGGACCTTGTCATAGATGCCCACGCAGAAGTCCGCCAGTGCATTTTTAGCCAGATCGGCAAGTCCGGCCTTCCTGACACCGGGATCGGTCAGGATCAGCGCCCTGCGGCAGTGAAGATTCGGTACCTCCTTGAATATTGAGCTGAGGGCCCCGTGTCCGGCTACTACGCTGGTCGGGCAGTTGTATTGGAAACCGGCGATTTTTTTATCGTCTCTGAGGAGGGCGAAGTTAAAATTGGTATGAGTATCAGCTTGATAGTTGACATGCACTCTCTTGATCTGGGTGTATTCATGCAGGCCGGCGGCGCCCAGTTCACGTCCCACCCCTGATTGTTTATACCCGCCAAAGGGACAGAAATCCGAAAATATGTGGTAATTGTTGATCCACATGGTGCCGGTGCGGACCCCGCGGGCTATGCGTTCGGCCCGGGCGGTGTTGGTGGAAAACACCCCCCCGCCGAGGCCGTAGATGGAATCGTTGGCAATTGCTATCGCCTCCTCGTCGTCTGTGAACTTGATCACGCAGACGACGGGGCCGAAGATCTCTTCCTGAGCGATGCGCATTGTATTGTCCACATTCGCAAAGACGGTGGGGGCGTAATAGTACCCGCCTGGGATTCCTTCGACCTCGACGCGTTTGCCGCCGGTGACGAGCTCGGCGCCCTCTTCCTTCCCCAGCTTGACGTAGCCTTCAACCGTGGCCAATTGCTGCGCGCTCACCAGGGGTCCGATATGCGAGTTCGGATCCAGCTGATATCCCACCCGGAGGGCCTCCGCCCGCTTTTTGAACTTATCGATGAATTTATCGTAGATCTTTGAGGAGACCAACACCCGCGTGCCCGATTCGCATACCTGTCCCTGGTGCAAGAAGGTGCCGTACGCCGCCCCCTCCACTGCCAGGTCCAGATCCGCGTCGTCAAGGATGATGTTGGCGGACTTGCCGCCCAGTTCGAGGGTCACCTTTTTTACCGTATCGGAGGCCATTTTCATGATCGTTCGCCCCACTTCCGTGCTGCCGGTAAAGGCGATCTTGTCCACAGCCGGATGGGTACAGAGGGTTGTGCCCACCTCCCCGCCGGGCCCGGCGATTACATTTACCACCCCGGGGGGAATACCGGCCGCCTTTGCCGCCTCGGCGATGATCAGGGCGGTGAGAGGGGTGTACGAAGCCGGTTTCAGCACCACCGTGTTGCCCATGATGAGGGCCGGCACGATCTTCCAAAAGGCCATCAGCATGGGGAAGTTCCAGGGGATAATGCCCACGCATACCCCGATGGGTTCACGACGGATATACTCGCGCCCAGGGCCGAAGACGTTCCCTGAGGCCGGGATTTCTTCCTCCCAGGGGAACTTCGTGGCCCCGTACAGACTGATATTGCGCGTGAATCCGATGCCGAGCAGCGGCATTACCTTGGCGAGGTTTACGATCTGGCCCGCATCCATGGATTCCATTGCGGCCAGGCGCAGCCCCTGCTGGGCGATCTGGTCGGCGAAATCCTGCATCTTGGCCAGTCGCTCGGTGGGGGCGAGATTGCTCCAGACACCGCTGTCAAAGGCCGTGCGCGCGGCGGCTATGGCCGCCTCGGCATCGGCCTTGCCGGCCTGGGCGACGGTGGCAATGGGTTGCTCGGTGCCCGGATCGATCGATTCAAAGGTCTTGCCGTCTTGAGCATCAACGAACTCACCATTTATAAAGAGCTTATAGTGTTCCATATCAATCCCTCCCTCCTTACGTGATTTTGCAAAAAACGTTGTTTTTCTTCACACAAGGCCGCTTCTTCACCGTCCCTCCCGTGGAGATGCCCCTTTTCTCATCCATTTCGTTGACTATGTTCTCGGTCAATGAAGACTTTTACGTATAGTATTACTCTGTGTTACAATACCTGTCAACGCTTGAAGGCGGATCTTTTTTTGCCGCGAGGAGTTTTATGGAACCACGGTTGTGTGATTGTCGAGATTCGGGCGTATCAGACGTTTTCACCTCTCACCGTGCACCGTGCGGGATGCGGCGATGGATGTGGGTGAGGTGCTCTTAGGAGCTATCAAGGGGTTTTTAGATAAGGAGGAAGGCAGGTGCCTCTATGAGACGGCCCGTGAGGCCAGTCGACGAGGACCGTGCCTGGAGATAGGGAGCTACTGCGGCAAATCGGCGGTGTATCTCGGCAGCGCCTGCAGAGAGAACAACGGCATCCTTTTTTCGATCGACCATCACCGGGGCTCGGAGGAGCAGCAGCCGGGGGAGGAGTATTTCGACCCTGATCTTCTCGATGCCCAGAGTGGTCGGATCGACACCTTCCAGGAGTTCAGGAGGACGATTGAAAAGGCCGGGCTTGAAGA
Source organism: uncultured Thermodesulfobacteriota bacterium (assembly GCA_964565525.1). GTDB lineage: Bacteria > Desulfobacterota > B13-G15 > B13-G15 > RBG-16-54-18 > JAFGNJ01. The sequence goes on along the minus strand of CAZMFG010000011.1, from coordinate 5,116 downwards.
CACGGTCGTTCCCCTGGTCTGCCGCTCTGGCGTGGCCGCCCGCCTGTGGGCCACGCCCCTCAGTCTGGTCTTTATCGATGGGGGGCACTCATATGAGTCCGTGCTCACGGATTACCAATGCTGGACCCCGCACCTCATGCCGGACGGCTATCTGTTGATTCATGATATTTTTATTGATGCCGCACAGGGGGGCCAGGCGCCCTATGAGGTGTATAAGCGTGCAGTCGGCTCCGGCCTATTCCATGAGCTGCCCATGGTCAAGACCCTCGGGGTGCTCCAAAGAATAGGTGGTATCTCGGGTTGAGGGCCGTTCATCCCCTCGTGAGAAGGGCACCGGCCTCCAGAAGCCGTGGCTGAAAAGCCGGCTGGCTGCGGTAATATCATACAGGATATCGGCGGCAAGGAGTACGGCCGCCGCCGTCCATGCGGTCTTTTCCAGGGTGTAGATGGTGCAGTCCGGAAAGGTGACGCCGGTCCAGAATGCGCCGTCGTCGTATTGCTTGTCGAGGAGCCATCCGAAGACCATCTCCGCCGTCTCGAATTCTCCCATGGCCGCAAGCGCTATGGCCAGCTCCGCGGTCTCGGCCATGGTCGCCCACGGCCGGTCCGATAAGCAGCGCACCCCCCAGTCGGGAGCGACGAACGCATCCCATTCCCGTTCAATCCTGCTGAGGGCTTCCTCATCCGTAACCGCACCGCCCAGTATGGGGTAGTACCAGTCCATGGAAAAGCAGGACTTGGTCTGGTCAAAGAGGTGCGGCTTGTGCCTGATGGCATCCCCCAGCTTTATACGCGCCTCCTCCCACCGGGGCCTCGGCTCGCCTAAGCATTGCGCCATCCTCACGGCGCAGCCGATGCTCGTATAGATGGAGCTTGAACCGGTCAAGAGCGCCTTTGCATCTATGCTGCCGTCGGCCCTCTTGGCCCAGAAGATTTCGCCCCCTTCGGCCTGGAGGTCTATCACATAGTCTATGGCCTTGCTCACACAGGGCCACATGGTACGCACGAACTCCTCATCGCCGGTCGCCAGGTAGTAGTGCAGAACCCCGACGGCGACATAGGCCGTCATGTTTGAATCCTTGTACGCCCCTTCTTCCGGGTCCCCGTTGCGGTAAGAAGACCACCAGCTCCCGTCTGCCAATTGTGTCCGGGCGGACCAGAGATAGGCCTTCCTGGCTTCTTTGCAAGAGCCCCCGACGGTCAGACCCATGGCGCTTTCGACATGGTCCCAGGGGTCGGTCATGCCGCCGTCTGACCAGGGGATTTCCCCGTTTTCCTTTTGTATGGTGAGGATGAATTCCGTCGTCGTTGCGATATCAAGGGGTGCATACTGAGCTTTTGGATAAGGGATCGTCTTAGGCATGTTTTCCTTTCCGCAGGTAGAGTACCAGACTTTTCCCCAACAGGGGATTCAGCAGGTGTTCCAGCAGGCGCATAACCCTGCTTCGTTTCATGATGCCCCACACCAAAAAACGGTGATACAGGTTCACGAGCCACGAATCGTTCCGGGTCGGTCCCACCAGGCACTTGAGCCACCAGTAGGGGGTATGGAGACTGTGGGCAAAATGATGGGCCCATGTTTTGACCCCGGCCGTTTCCAACAGTTCGATCAACTCTTTCCGCTTGTATATGCGAACGTGTCCGTTGTTCGCGTTGTGGTAATCCGCCGAGAGGGCCCAGCAGATGCGTTCCGGCAGATATCGGGGAACGCTGACCACCACGTCTTTCCCCTCCTTGAGGACCCTGGCGACCTCACGAACCGCAGCGTCCTGATGATGCACGTGCTCCAGGATCTCCGAACAGATCACGCAGTCGAAGGCATCGTTTTTAAAGGGCAGCGCGGTGATGTCGGCCACCAGAGCCCCCCATATCCCGCCCCCTCCCTCACCCATCGCCTCCTCGTACTGCAGCCGCTTTCGGGCCTCCTTTGCCTCATCGAAGCTGATATCCGCGCCGACGGCGATCACCTGCTTCAACCGTGCCACGGCGCAGGTATGGCGTCCCGTGCCGCAGCCCACATCCAATATCTTGGACCCCGGCTCTAGAGGCAGTCTGTTAAGATCGACGGTGATCACGGATGGCCTCCCGATACACCTCGACGGTCTTTTCCGCCGCCTTGTGCCAGGTGAATGAATCTCGTACCCTTTTCAATCCCGCCTCCCCCAGTTGCCGTGCCCTCTGGGGGTTGTCGAGGAGCTCCCCGATGGCCTTGGCGAGCGCACCCGCGTCGGCCGGGGGCACCAGTATGCCCGCATCCCCTACCACCTCGGGCAAGGCACCACCGGTCGTGCTGATGACCGGGACCCCGCATGCCATGGCCTCCCCAGCCGGTATGCCGAATCCCTCGTACACCGACGGGATCACGGCGATCGTCGCCTTAGCATAGTGGTGGACGAATTCCCCATTGTCGATCCGGCCCGTAAAGGTGATAAGCCTCCCTATCCCGAGCTTCCTGACCAGCTTGACGATGTTCCCGTTCTCTTTGGGTGCGCCCACTACCGTAAGCCGGAGGTCACGGGTTTTTGCAAGCTCGGCCACCGCCAGCAAGAGATAGGAGAGCCCCTTGAGGGCGGTGTCGGCGCTGTTGGTCACCATGAGGTGATTTCTTTCCCGCTCGATCTCGGGGAGGGGATAAAAGAGGTCCAGATTGATGCCGTTCGGTACGACCCTGAGATTGTGGAGGGGCAACCTGAATTCCTTCGCAATATCCTTCCGTGCGCATTCCGAGACGGTGATGAGGGGAGCTATTCTCGCGGCAACCCGCTTCTGCATCCCCACGAATGAATACCACCGCATGAGCTGCAGTTTCCGCCACGGCGCCCTGACGGAGCGGATGGCGACTCTGCGGTCCACGGTGATGGGATGATGAACCGTGATCGTGGTCGGGATACGCTTCGTGATGGCCAGCAGGCCGTATGAAAGGCACTGATTGTCGTGGACGATATCGTAGCGGTGGAATTTATCTTTCAGAAATCGATACGCCCTGAGACCGAAGGTAAAGGGCTCGGTGAAGCCCATGGTGGAGATCCCCACCCATTCCATGATGTTGACGGGATCGCGGAGTTCCTTCAAAGAAGGCACCCTGAAGAGGGCGTCGGGGTTGTAGAGGTCAAGGGAGGGGAGGCGAAAGACCGGGATGTCGTCGTCGAGTTGGGGGTCCGGGGGGCCTGATACCACCTCCACCTGGTGCCCCAGGTCCTTGAGGGCGCGGCTGAGATTTTTGAGGTAGACCCCCTGACCGCCGCAGTGGGGGTTGCTCCGATAGCTCAACAGACATATTCTCAGGGGGGCCTGATTATCCCCGGGCATTATACGCCCTCTTTTCCAAAGTGTGTCGTTTGTGCGGCACCGTCACCCAATCACCATCGGTTGTTGTCCCATGCAGGGAAGAATACCCTTCCCTTGAGGCCGACCTCTGTCCCAAAAGGGCTCAAACCCGCCAGTGGCGGGGTAGTTTACGTGTGGCAGTTAATCGCTGTCGGGATCTCTGGTGGTGGCTGTATCTTATGAAAAACAGGGCGGTATGTCAAATATAATCCGCCCATCTCCAGCGCACCTCCCCCCCGTCCTCTGCATAGGTGAGGTCCCCGCGCTCCATGGCCGGGGCCAAGGAGGAGGAGACATCCGCTTCCCGAAGCCCCGTCGCCTCTACAATCCTATCCACCAAGGTTTTGAAGACATCCGGGGCGGAGAGGGGCTTACCGCCGTTGCGCCAGGAGCCCTGTTTCTCTATTATTTGGTCCATCATCAGGTCGTAGATCAGGACCGTATGCTCCAGATTTGTCAGGAGGGAGGCCTCTTCCTTCGTGGCATCCCCGGTTCCCATGCGTACCTTGATCTCTCCCAGCCGCTCGTTGAATTCTTCTTCCCACTCGATGACGACCTGATCGAGCATCTCGCGCGTTACCATGGGGGTCTCCACGATGGCCCTGTTGGCGTGGTACCGGCTCCAGTCGTCGGTCAGGATCTTGATACCCAGCCTTTCGTGCTCCTCGCGCACCTCTGTCCCGGGAAAGGGCGCCAAGAGATGAAAGCCGCATGACGCCCCTTTATCCTTGAGTTGTTCGACGAAATCGGTCGTCTCCCGCAGGGTCTCGGGGGTCTCGCCCGGCAGGCCGAGGATAAAGGATGCATGCGGTGTGATCCCCGCATCCGAGCACATGGCGACGGCGGCCAGCGCCTGGTCAATAGTAATTCCCTTCTTTATGGTCTTCAGTATCGCCGCGTTGGCCGATTCTACGCCGAAGCCTACGGCGTCGCATCCTGCCGCCCTCATCCGCTCCAGGATCTCTGGGGAGACCGTGTCCACCCTTCCGAAACAGGCCCACTTCACCCGGAGATCCCGCGCGATTATCTCGTCGCACACCGCGAGGCAGTGCCTTTTGTTGGCGGTAAAGAGATCGTCCGCGATGTTGACTTGATGGAAATGGAGGCCATGAAGATATGCCAGCTCATCCACCACCTTTGAGGGGCTCCGGTAGCGGACCCTGGGGCCGAGCATCCGTCTCCCCACACAGAAGATACACCGGAAAGGACAGCCGCGGCTCGTGGTCATGCTGACGGGCATGTGCAGGGCCCGATACCTCCCCAGGGGGATCAGGGACCTGGCAGGCAGGGGGATGGCATCCATATTAGGGATCGCGTCTCTCACCCCGGTGGAATGAATCTCATGGCCCTGGCGATAGACCAAGCCCTTGACCCTTTCCCACTGACAGCCGTCGTGCGCCTCCCTGACCAGCTCGACGAGGACATCTTCACCCTCGCCGAGGCAGATGAAATCCAGCTGGGGCAAGGCGCGCATGGTCTCCATCGCGCAGAAGGAGACATGGGGCCCGCCCATGATGGTCCAGATAAGCGGGTCTATGGATTTCACGTCTTTGATCACCGCTGCGGCATTGTCGAAGGTCATGGTGACGGCCGTGACGCCCACAAAGTGCGGCGGGAATTCTTGCAGCACGGATTCGAGCATCTTTTTGCTGTACGGGAAGACCACCAGGTCGAGCAGCCTCACCTCCACCCCTGCCGCCTCAAGCGCCGCGCCCAGGTATGCCAGCCCCAGGGGGGGAGAGGGGGTCTCGGATATGGGGTAATAGGGGTTTATGAGCAGGACGCGCAT
>CAZMFG010000010.1:0-27371 GCA_964565525.1 uncultured Thermodesulfobacteriota bacterium | reverse complement strand
GAGAAATAGCCCAGGTTTTGAAGCTATCCATCGACGCTGTCTACATGAGAAAAAACCGTCTTAAGGAGAAGCTCAAGAGAGTTATTAAGAAGAAAAAAATGCTGTGAGAAAACGAAACTTTTCACGTCTATTATAAGAGGATTACTATGGCAAAGTACAAAGACAGACTGGATGAGGAAATTAAAGCTGCTTATCGTAGGATAAAGACGGGCATGAAAACCAAGGGAAAAAGCAAATGTCTGGATGAAGAGACACTTATTTCTTATCTAGAAAAGAGATTAAATAAAGCAGAAGTAGAAGCAGTAGAAAAACACCTCTCTTTATGCGCTCAGTGCAGCGAATATGTCATAGTTATGAATAGAGTTCTCCAGATGGACGCAGGCGAGAAGCTTCCGCAGGTGCCAGATGAAATGATAAAAAAAGCCAAGAGCCTCGTAAAAAAACATCGGGAGGGTATTGGTATGAAAAAACCAACTAAGTCAGCGCGTAGCATAGGTGAATGGATAGCCCAGGTCTTCCCGCCCCTGAGACCTATTCCATTAGCATTAGGAACTGTAGCGGTGGCCTTACTTGTTGTTGTCTCCATATTCACCCTGTACGAAAAAGGTCCAGGACCAGATGATGAAATAACCTCTCCCTTCTTTGACTTAACTGCCAGTCTTACTGGGAAAAGCCCTTCCCACACAGTTAGGGGCGCTCAAAAAGGTGTTCCCAACAGAGTACTTATAGAACATGAGGGAGTCCTCCGATCCGGTGATGAGTTTCAGGTTTGCTTTAATGCGAGCCAAGATGCGTATATTTATTTATTTATTAAGGATAGCAAAGGAGAGGTCGGTCTCCTTCCCAAAATAAAGCAACCTATAAGGGTTATAAAAGATAATGAATACGTTATACCTGCCAAGGATAAGTGGTTTTTTCTGGATAAAAATGTAGGTAAGGAAACCATATACATTATTGCTACGGAGAATCCACTGGATGCTACGGAATCGGTAATGAGTACACTCAAAAGCTCAGGAATCGATAAGCTGCAAAAAACTCTAGGAACCAATCTGCTTGCTGCCAAGATTATAAGCATTTTGCACACTGACCAAAAACTCATTGATAACATCAGCACGGTTGAGAAGAAGGTAGGAACCTTTGAGCCCCAAAAGACGCTTGAATCTAAAAGAGGCCAAGAACTGTTTGATAATAGCAAAGATGTCATCCAGGCCTTCGTACGAACCAAGGAAAACCCTATAGAAGAAGATATTATTAATGTTTTAAATGAGATTGAAAAGAGCAAGAAATCAGAGACGACCAGAGGCGCGGGAGGGAGCCTTGTTTACAAAAAAGCCTCGCCAGCTGTAGTCGTAGTTGTCAGTATTAAGGGCAAAGATGACATTAAGGGTATGGGATCAGGAGCCATACTTGATGCGGAAGGACATGTCATAACAAACTGGCACGTGGTTCAAGATATCCCTGAAGCCGTGGTTATACTGAAACCATCCACAGGGGTAGAAATAAGGGAAGATTTGATTTTTGCTGCCAGGGTGGTAAAGGTTGATGCGTTGTCCGATCTCGCTTGGCTTAAAATAAAGAATCCTCCAAAGAATCTTCCTAGCTTGAAACTCGGATCGATCAAAGAAGTAGAGGTAGGCCAAGAAGTGCATGCGATAGGACATCCAGAAGGAGAAGTATGGACATATACCAAAGGGGTCATAAGTCAGATTCGGCCAAATTATGAATGGACCTATGAAGATGGGAGTCTTCACAAAGCGAAAGTAATCCAAACGCAAACACCGATTAATCCGGGAAGTTCAGGCAGTCCTTTGCTCAATGACCAAGCAGCGGTTATTGGAATTAACGCCTGTTCAATGAGTGGTGAAGGACTTAACTATGCTGTTTCCACAGATGCTATTCAAGAATTTCTGAGAAGAAAGGGAAGCAGAGTTGCCGAGAAAAGGCCTTTGTGGGGTAATCTTCAAATTAAGGGGCATACAGAATTTGATCTAAACAAAGATGGAATCGTGGATCTTGTCATTATTGACGTTGACGGAGATAAAAAGCCAGATGCTTGGATATTCGATGAGAATCAAGATAATCAACCTGATTATATTGGGTTCGACAGAAACGGGAATCAAAAGATTGATCTCGTTGTGAGAGACTTAGACAAAGACGGAGTACCAGAAACCTATGAATTTGACAACAATGAAGACGGTACGATTGACCTTTACGGAGTTGACTATGATAAGGATAACGAAATTGACCGATATTACCGTGGATAGACAATAAACATGTCATCTCTAAAACTCATCAAATTTATCCTGCCTGCTTTATTTCTATTTTTTATTATCCCTATTAGTTATGCACAGCTTAATCAATCATTATATGGAAATAGTACTACTGAACTTCCTAAATTAATAGAAGAAGTTCATAACTTTATTGATCGCGAAGAATATGATTTAGCCCTAAAAAAACTTAGATCATCAAGAGAGAACTTCGAATCAACGGGGGACATGTGCGCCGCATACGCAGTAGATACCTGGACAGCCAAAATTTACGCATACAAAACTGATTATCAACAAGCGATGATTTTACTAAAAAGTACAAAATATGGCTTCGAACAACTTAATTGTTCGACTGAGTATTTAGCCTTTAAAAATATAGATGCAATAATTAATGGTCTTGACAACCATTTAAAAGGGTTAGGTTATCTGGCTCAGCAAAAACCCCTTGAAGCTCTTGAATTGCTACATAAAGCTCGTGATACATATCAGGAACTTGAAGAAAATGAACTTGCAGTCCTGCTAACCGGGACAATAGGAGTTCTCTATTTAGATACAAAAGAATATGAGAAGGCCCTTACTTACTTTCAGGAAGCTTTGCGAGTCGGTGAATCAATAGACAACCCTTTGGTGAAGATGCTGGCGCTTGGGTGCATAGGCTGTTGTCATGGACTCACGGGGAATCATGAGAAGGCTAAGGACTTTTTTGAACTTTCCCTAGATCTAACTCCCAAAATTAGAATAACCTCTTCTGCCAAAAATTACATAGATATATTAAGCAAACTAGTCAATGAAGTTGCACGTGAATATCAAGCGCGTTCAAAATATATGACGGCGCTACAGTATCATGAGTACGCTTTAAAATTTAATAGCATGACAGACAATTTACTCTTTAAGGCAGCTACACACGGCCTAATGGGCATGATCTACGATAAGTTATATCAGTTTGATAAAAGCTTGGAGCATTACGAACAGTCTTTACAAATTTCTGAGGAAGTGGAAAATCTTGAACTTAAGGAACATGCTCTTACATCAATTGCTTTCGTTTATAAAGAAATTGGACAATTCGATAAGGCCATTGAATATTATAATAAATCTCTTAACATAAATCAAAGAACAAAGTCATTAGTTTCAAAAAAAGCAATACTAGAAGGTTTAGGATTATGTTTTTTAAATTTAGGCAGAAATAATGAAGCTATTGATTACTTGACGGAGCTTTTACTTTTGTGTGAAAAATCAGATGATACGGCTTGTCAATTATCTACATTAGGCAACCTATCAATATGCTATGAGGCAATAGGGAATCTAAATGAAGCCATAAAGTTAGGGGAAAATATTATAACAATCTCTCAGAAGATTCCCGATCAAAAAAGAATTGCGCAAGCCTCACTAGCGCTGAGCGCTTTATATCGAAAATTAGGTGATGAAGATAATGCGATTAGTTCTTTCCTTGATTTCTTCAAATCCTACTACGAAATAGAAGATAGGCAGGCAATAATAGATAATATCTTTATTAGTTCGGAAAACGATTACTTTCGTCAAAAAAAATATATAGCTGTTGAGAATTATCTTAAAGACAAGTTGTCATCAGCAAATCAGAATAAGGATCTGAAGAGTGAGATATTTACTAATATTCTACTTGCAGACATGAATTATTATATTAACCCTCATAATAACCTTGATTATGCCCTGAAATATTACAAAGCAGCTAATCAACTGAACATAAAATTTCAAAACACAAAGTTTCAAAAATATATTCTTTTTGGCTTGGCCTATTGGTACTTTTATAAGAATGATAACGATATGGCTTTGAACTATATGAATGAACTTTTACATCTAGCAGAACAGAATAAAGATGTAGAATTACAACTTGAGGTCATTGAAAAAATAGCAGATGGGTACCAAGCTATGGGACGTATGCCAGAAGCAATTAAATATAATCAGCTGGGCTTAAAAATTGCTCAAGAAGCCGGTTTAGAAAAGGACCAAACCTATTTTTATTCAGGTCTTGGCGCAATTAATTCTAATCTCGGAAATTATCAAAAGGCAATTGAATTTAGATTAAAAGCACTGGCTATTAATCGGGAGTATGGTGATGTTGAAAATGCTTGTTTAGAGTTGCACACAATCGCTTGGGCCTACTTTAATTTAAACCAATTTGAGCAGGTATTGCGTTATGTCGAGGAAGCCTTTCAAGGTTATTTAATACTGAAAAATCATGAGGGTATTCTGAATTGCTTAACACTCCTTATATGGGCAAATTCTGAAATGGGAAACAACCAACTCGCTCAACGTTGGTTATCAGAAGCTTTCAAGATAATCCCTTATGTTAAGGATTTTGAAGATCTAAATGAATTTTATATTGTAGCAGCAATTTCAAGAATGAGATTAGGAGACTATCAAAATGCACTAAACATTCTTATTTTGTCGCTTTATTCAGAACAAATGAAGGAAAGAAAAAACTTAAATCTAATCGCAGAAGCCTACGGTGCAATGGGACTGACTTATATAGCTATGGGTGATTATAAGAAAGCACAACACTATGGAGATAAATCTTTAGAATTTTTTAGAAAAGCTAATTCCCGCTGGGGTGAAGCGACTGCTCTAAATAAACTTGCAATGATCCTTGGAGAAAAGAAGAATTACAAAGAAGCATTTGATACTTTGGCAAAGTCAGAAAAAATATTTCAAGAAATAGGAAATATAAAAGGGCAGATAGAATCTCTTGTAGTTAAAAATATTGTGTTTGGGAAGCAGTTAATTGAAAGAAAAAGAGGGGGAGAATCAATTGGGGACACTAAAAGAATATTAGATGATTTGCAAAGAGCATTAGAACTTTCTAAAAAAATTGAAGCTAAAAACAACGAGGCTGCTATTTTAACAATGTTAGGCATTTATTATTTTGAGAATGAAGAATTTGACAAGGCCCGGCAACTTCTCCAAAATGCTTCACTAATTGCAGAGAAGAATTTTATCCCAGAAGTATTAATAGCCACTAATCATCAATTGGGCAAGGTTTTAGAAGCCAAGAAGCAATATAATGATGCCTTAACATACTATCAAAAAGCAATCGAGGGAATAGAAACTTTGCAAATCAGTTTTGCCCTTGGCCTTATGAAAGGCAAATTTCTAGAAAAAAGAAGAGAGCCTTATGATTGTAAATTTAGACTGCTTGTAAAACTTTATCATGCCAACGCTGATGATGTGTCTAAGAAACTTGCTTTTACAACGTGTGAAAAAGCCAAAGCTAGATCCTTGCTCGACAGTATAAAAAGGGTAAAAGCTTCAGAACCTGTCGGTGAAGAGAAGAGCTTCTCACCGAGCCAAGAAATAGAGAAAAGATTAGTAGCTATAGAGTCTAAACTCAAAACTGGCGAGGAAGCTACTTCCCAAAAGAATGCTTTAAAAAAGGACGCTGCAATTCTTCAAGATGAACTTGCATTGTTTAAGACTATACAGCAAGCGCCTGAGCAGACACAACCTACTGCTAAGAATCTTGCAACGCCTGATATCCAATACCAAGAAATACAGTCTTTTCTGGATGAAAAGACAATCTTTGTAGAATATGTCTGTAGCGAAGACAAGTTATATTCATGGTTAATTACAAAAGATAAATTTGAAATATATGAATTATCTTTAGACTCTCAGAAATTGGAAGAACTGGTGAAAAATTATCGAACTATCCTTATGAAACCCCAATTATCTATAGGGGAGCTAGCTAACCACATTAGGATTGGTCAAGAACTTTTCAAGATTCTGCTGTCTCCAATAGAAGATGAAATCTTGGCAGGCAAAAAATTGATCGTGGTTCCAGACGGTCCTTTATACTATCTTCCATTCGAAACCTTAATTATTCCCCAAGCTCTCAAGCCCGATACTGGCCAGAAAGATACACAGGGCATTCCTTATCTTATAACAAAGACCACGATTGCCTATTTTCACTCTGGAGCGGTGATGGTTTCTATGATGAAGAAGCCAAAAACAGGTCCTAAAATTGAAAAGGGACAATATGAAATTGTGGCCTTTGGTGACCCTGTATACTCAAACACAGAAAAAAGCCAAGAAACTGAAATTGACAAAAGAGGCTTTTACGAAACTCGTGGCGTCAACTTTGAGCGTCTCACTTATTCATCCCAAGAAGTAGAAAATATAGCAAAAATATTTAATCTTGATCCGGCTTCCGAATGTATAAATTTAAGAGAAAAGGCTACGGAAAAAAGAGTTCATGACTTGGACTTAAAAAATTATAAACGAATTCACTTTGCAACTCACGGGATCTTGGCTGATGAGATAACCTGGATGGATCAACCAGCCCTCGTATTATCGCTATTAGGAACTGATGAAAAATACGATGGGTTTTTCTCAATGGATGAAATATATGACTTGGACCTTAACGCTGATCTTGTAGTCCTCTCCGCATGTAAAACCGGTCTTGGAGAAGAGATACGTGGAGAAGGACTTGTCGGACTTACGCATGCATTTATACATGCAGGCGCCGATTCTCTTGTTGTCAGTTTGTGGGATGTTAATGATCGTTCTACGAGTATATTAATGGAACGATTTTACCAGCATCTAAAGACTATGAATAAATCAGAAGCGTTACGACAGGCAAAACTAGGCCTCATAAAGGGCAAGGTTACCGCCTCAGGGGAAAGGGGAGTAGGCGGTATAATTGAAGAAGATGCCGAGATAAGTCAAACCTGTTCCCATCCATACTACTGGGCTCCTTTCATATTGATAGGGAAATATGAATGATGAAGCTACTTTTATTAGCCTTATATTCATTGTTATAAACTGCCTGCTAATAGCAGGTATCACTCTGAATTCTCGACCTTCCATCGTTTATATTTCTGCAGGTCTTGTCTGACCAGGAGCAGACACGCGGCGACAACGGCCGCGTCGTCGATCTGGCCGAGGCCGGGGATGAAATCCGGTATGAGATCGAAGGGGTTGAGCACATAGAGCAGGGCTGCAGTGATCGCGGCGATGGTCCAAAAGGGGATTCTTCTGTATTTACCATGCCAGTAGTCTTTGACCAGGGCCATAAGCAGCTTGAAATCATCTACGAACTTTCTCAGCGGCCCTTCGGACTCGAACTGCCTGCGGATATCCTCTGATTTATCGAGGACCTTTTCTATGTCCTGCTCGGTGACGCGCTCGGCATCCCTTTTAACGATTGCCGTAGCCTCTTCCTCTGATATCCTTTTATCTTTTCTTCTCTTCATAGGTTTTCTGCAACCTGTTTCTCGTAAAGGGTTTTCCATGGCCGGGATAAAAATGTTCACACCCGATCTCCAATAATATCTTCCAGCTTCTCAGCAGCTCCTCCTGATCATTGGCATAGGGGGGGAATACGCTGTGCTTAAAGATATTAAAGAGGGTATCCCCGACTATGGCATGCCTTCCTTCGATGATGACACAGATGGAACCGGCGGTATGTCCGGGCGTGGGCAGGACGTAGCCATCTATGCCATAGGCCTGCAAATCAAACCGCTCTGAGATCAGGATATCGGGCGAAACAGGTGCATACCGCCCCACCCATTTATTAAGGGCCCTGCCTACGGCGGATGTGATCTTTGGGAACCACATGGTTCCTTTGGGGAACGCGCAATACCCCTGTTCGAGGCATGAGGCCTCTGCCTGGTGGACGAGGATCTTCGCACCGGTGATTTCCTGCAAGGCCTTAACGCTCCCAGAGTGATCGTAGTGCGTATGGGTGAGAATAATCAGTTTGATATCACTTGGTGATAGCTGCATCCTCTCTAGGGCGGCAATGATCTTCTTTTCCTTCTTCTTCATCCCGCAATCGATCAGGATGGCCCGTTTCCCGTTGGCCACGACATACGCATTCGATGTCATCATGGGGATTGTGGTGATCCGGTTCTGACCGCTCTTTTTCATAGGGTGCTTTCAGGCCTAACGTAATTATGCTTACAGGTAATTCTAACCGAAATATGCGGATTCGCCAAGGGCGGCAAAAACTACCCAATCCCCTTTCCCTGTAAAAATGCCAATCCGTCCAGGACCTCCTGTCCTGTGGCCTGCGGGTGGATCTCCATGATCTTTATCGCCCCTTCCGGGATGTATTTTTTGACCATCTCAAACGCGATCTCCCCCTTGCCTGGCGGCTTGTGGTCGTCGAGCTTCAGGGCATCGTGCAGGTGTGTCCCTACGAGATGAGGGGCATAGCGCTGCAAGAGTTCCTCATGTTTCACAATCCCCAGGGTCTCAAAGACCGCGGCGTGGCCGGTATCGTGCCAGTAGCCGAAAGGGGCGCCGAGGAACTGATCGAGGATGATCCCAATCTCCTCCTTGTCCGGCATCTCCTGGAGGTAGTAGCGGTTTTCGATCCCCAGGACAACCCCCAGTTGCTCCGCCCGTTTGAGGATCCGCTCGAGACTGAACAAGAGTGCATCCAGATGGGATTTCTTTTTTTGTTCGCGTGCCTCTCGTTCCCGCTGCAGGAGTGCTGCTCCCTCCGCCTCCCATGCCCCCTCCCGATAGAGCTGCTGCAAGCCGTTCCTGGGCAGGTCCGTCTCCACCCTGCCCAGGTGCAGGACCACGGCCCGCGCCCCCAGCTCATGGGCATGCTCGATGGTGCGGGAGGTGTAGAAGACCCCTTTTGCACGTTCCTCCCTGTCGAGGGATGAGAGGGAGAAGCAATCCCCGCTCGCCCGCTCAGGGGGGAGGATTGCGGGGACGGGAAAGTAGTTGTGCACGCTCAAGACCTGAATCTCATTCGCCCGAATCCGGGGGAGGATCTCCTGGTAGAGTTGCTCGGTGATGCGATACTCCAGCTCGACAGCAGTAAACCCCAGATCGAGGATGGGACCGAGCAGGTCATCACCGGAGCGGGCGTCCCCGGAGGTCCAGACCGTAGAGAGCCCGATCACGCGACTGCCTCCCTCCAAGCCGTAAGATCACACAGGGCCCGCTCGCTCATGCGCCGCCGCTTCTCCCGCTTGCCTCCACGCCCTTCCAAGGGAGGGAAGAGGCCGAAATTGACGTTCATGGGCTGGTAGTCGCGGGCGTAGAGGTTGGTGATGTGTCCCACGAGGGCCCCCATGGCCGTGGTCCGTGGGGGGAGGATGATCTCCTCCCCGTGGAGGGAGCGCGCCGCATTGACGCCGGCCAAGAAGCCCATGGCCGTCGATTCCATGTACCCCTCCACGCCGGTGATCTGGCCGGCAAAGAAGATGCGTGGGTCGCTCTTGAGCTGTAACGTATTATGCAAGAGGCGGGGGGCATCGATGAAGGTGTTGCGGTGCAGGCTCCCGTGCCGGGCAAATTCCGCACCCTCCAACCCGGGTATGAGGCGGAAGATCCGCTCCTGCTCGGGATAGGTCAGCTTGGTCTGAAACCCCACGATGTTGAAGAGGGTCCCCTTCTTGTTCTCATGGCGAAGCTGCACCACGGCAAAGGGCTGTTCCCCGGTGCGGGGGTCGAGCAGCCCCACCGGCTTCATGGGGCCGAAGGCGAGGGTGTCATTCCCCCGCTCGGCTAGGTCCTCGATGGGGAGACACCCCTCGAAGGGCATGGCTTCTTCAAACGCACGTAAGGGTACTTTGTCCCCCTCCCGTACGGCCTTGACGAAGCGATAGTATTCCTCTTTGTTCATGGGGCAGTTGACATAATCTGCACCCCCCTTGCCGTATCTGGAGCTCTTAAAGGCGATATCGAAATTGATGGAGTCCGCCGCCACGATGGGGGAGATGGCGTCGTAAAAGGCGAGCGAGCGGCAGTGGGTCAGCTCCATGACGGCCTCTGCCAGGGCGTCGGAGGTGAGGGGTCCGGTGGCGATGATCACGGTCCCCTCATCCGGGATGGCGGTCACCTCTTCCCTGACGATCTCGATCTCATCCTTGGCCTCCAGGGCCTCGGTGATGAGGCGGGAGAAGACAGTTCGATCCACGGCCAAGGCGGTCCCGGCCGGGACCCGGCTCTGATCGGCCGCATGGATGATGAGGGAGCCTAATTGGCGCAGCTCCTCCTTGAGCAGGCCGGGGGCGGTCTCCAGGTCCTCGGACTTGAGGGAGTTGCTGCAGACCAACTCCCCCAAGAGGGGTGAATGGTGGGCCGCTGAGAAGCGCTTCGGCTTCATCTCACAGAGGGTCACCGGCACTCCCCGGTAGGCCGCCTGCCAGGCCGCCTCACTGCCGGCCAGTCCTCCGCCGATGATCAGCAATCGCTCGTTATGCATCTTCACGTTCCAATTGTTTCATTATTTTATGTTTGCACCCATCCTAAAGTAATAAAAGCCCTCGTGGGGCTGTTGTGATAAAAGAAGAATCGAGACCGGATTTCTCTCACACTATCGGCACCCTGCCACGGTTAAGTTTATTACCTCCCCGCTTTTTTCTTCTTTCTTGTTCCGTATCGTCTTCGGGAAACTTTTTTCGGTTTCTCCCTTATCGACTGCCGTATGTCCCACTCTAAATAATCCGGCTGTTGCAGGTATGCCATGAGGGCCCCGGTCATGAGATTTATCCATACGAGGGCGTTGATAAAGTCGGATGAAGAAAAAAGATAGACGACCGCTGCGACAATGAGGCTAGTGAGCATCACGATACCCATCACGCCGTATTTTTCAGGCTTCCCCAGCAAGAGGTAATTCCTGCAAGCCAATACCCCCCCAATCACAAATGAGAAGAAGGAAATCAGTATCAGCCAATATGGGTGCGCCGGTTTGTCTATGAAAACGATCGGCCTGCGCCTGGTGGTTTTTCGTGTATGCTTTTTTTGTTTGCCCGTATCCGACTGCTTTCTGTCGGCACCCCCGCCTGGGAAGATCGCCCTCCATACCCTCATAATCCTATCGCTGAGGTGTACGGGAGATTGTTTCCTCTCCGCGCGCCTTTTCGTATCCTCATCGATCGCGGCCTTGACCGCCCTCGCGCATATATCTATCAGCAAACGGTGATAGTTGTTGATACCTCGCGGTATTCTCCATATCTGAGAAGTCCTTTTGAGGTAATCGAGATATTTCCTCGCCCTTTTGCCCTCTTTGCCTTGTTTGATCTCCTGGTTGATCGCTCGATCGAAATCCTTATCCCCTGTTCGTAGCAGAGGGATCACGTACGTCTCCCTTGAGCTGTATTCGCTCAGCGTGTAGACGGCCAGCACATTTTTCCAGGGGATTCTCTTCCCGACGTATTTTCCCCACCACGTAAAAGAGGGAAAGGCAATGGCATCGTTATCAACCCGGATGAAAAAACTCTCGCGTGTTGTTATCGATAACCAGCTTACATAGATACCCATGAGGAGAGAAAATAACCCCAGGGCCTTCATTTCTAATGCCCTTAAGACAAAGAGCATAACCACGCCGGTGCCGAGAAAAAACAATACGAGAACAAATCTCCCCAACCATCCGCGCCATGACTGCGTATAAATCTTCATCCTATCACCTACATCCTTTTATTGTGAAAACGCACAATGCTGCTATCGCTTCGAGAATCAAAACAATGAGAACGTGTCTTTTAATCTACCACATTTCCCATCCCCATTTCAATAAAACATCCCGGAGGCAAGACACGGATATTGTGAGTGAGTATATATTGACTTGCAGGGGTTATGTCATTACCATATTAGCTATACAGCGAAATCGAGAGGATGCAAGAGGTCGAAACCCCTTTGTCTGTTTCCCCTTCTGACAATGAGAAGAAAAAACGTATCCTGCACAAGGTCTCCGAGGCCTTGGAGCGGAAGTACGGAGTGCCGGACACGGGTCCTCTGGATGATCCCTTGGAGGTACTGATCCGCACCATCCTCTCACAAAACACCAATGACAGGAACCGAGATTCTGCCTATGAAGCGTTGAGGAAGAGATTTCCCCGCTGGGAGGACATCATCGAGGCCGATGCCGACGCGATCGCTGAGGCCATTAAGGTAGGGGGGCTGAATCAGCAGAAGGCAGAGAGGATCAAAGAGGTCCTCCAATGGGTTCAGACCAG
Organism: uncultured Thermodesulfobacteriota bacterium; assembly: GCA_964565525.1. Taxonomy (GTDB): domain Bacteria; phylum Desulfobacterota; class B13-G15; order B13-G15; family RBG-16-54-18; genus JAFGNJ01. The sequence continues at coordinate 15,157 of CAZMFG010000010.1, read as the reverse complement.
ATGGGGGGGCATGACCCTTGCGCCGCTCTGTGCGATGGAGACAGTAGAGGCCAGGGGCATCCTCCTCGGTTTAAAGGGGGTCGGCCCTAAGACCGCCAACTGTGTTTTGGCCTTCGGGTGCGGCAGGGATGTCTTCCCGGTGGACACCCACATCCTGAGGGTCACCAAACGGTTGGGCCTTATTCCCGCGCGGGTAACGGCGGAGAAGGCCCATGAACTCCTGTCCCCGTTGTTCCCCCCCGGCAAGGCCATCCCCCTGCATCTGAACCTCATCAGATACGGGAGGGAACAATGCAAGGCGCGCCGGCCGCGCTGTGGAAGCTGTCTCGTTCCTGAACTATGCACCCTCCCCCTGGAGCAGAGAGGTGAGTGAGAGTAGGTTCAGAGATCAGGAAAATTCCTGCGGCATAGAGGAGCTCCTGCACCTGACCACGAGGGCGTGGGAGGGGGGGGAGGGGCTCGCCATCTCAGGGTTGGAGGGGGGGAGCAAGGGTTTTTTCATCAATCTCCTCGGAAGGGGGGGCTTGCCCCTCCTGGTCATCACCCCTGATCATGATGCGTCCGAGGCCTTGTTTGCAGATGTCCTCTTCTTCACCCCCCCTGAGGAGCGGGAAGGAATCCTCCTCTTTCCCTCCGACGGCATCCCCTACGGAGATATACCTCCGTTGGGTCTTATCGCCCAGAGGATGAAGGCGCTGCGGTTTCTTGCTGAGGGAAGGGCCTCCGTAGTCATCGCCCCCATCCACGGGCTCCAGGGCATGGTCATTCCTAAGCAAGTCCTTATTGAATCACTGATACGCATCGAAGTGGGGGGGGAGCGGGATCGGGAGACACTGGTGAGAGATTGTATGGCCCTTGGCTACAGCCGTGTGGAGATGGTGGAGGAGCGGGGGGAGATGAGCCTGCGCGGCGGGATCATGGATATCTACCCCATCGATCAAGATCGCCCCCTCAGGATGGAGTTCTTCGGCGACCAGGTGGCCTCCCTGCGCACCTTTGATGTGGAGACCCAGCGGTCAGCGGGACACGTCGGGGAGGCAGTCATCACCCCTATGGGTGGAGAGGGTAAGGGCACCTTCTTCGAGTATCTTCCCGCTCAGACGCCTATCCTGTTCGACAACCCCCTCGAGGCCGAACACGAGGCGCAGGAATTCTGGGAAGGGTTGAAAAAAAGCGGCCGAGAGGATCGCTATCTCTCGCCTGATAGGGTCATGACCATGATCCGGGAGAGGCCCCTGGCCGAGATTGGGGGCTGGGCGCTCACCTCACCGGGGGGTCCAGTTTCTCACCGCGTCACACTCCGCTCCTCCTCCAACGAGGAGCTTTCCAGGGGGATCAGGGTGTCGGGGCTGAAGATCCTGACGCACGAGGCCCAGGGATGGCTGGAGGGAAGGTGGGCGGTCTATATCACCGCGCAGACCCCGGGGCAAGGGAAGCGGCTCGTGGAGCTCCTTGAGGACTTCGGGTTGAAAAAAGTGGGCATGAAGGATTCCTTCCCCCCCCATCCCTTGAAGGATCGCGGCCGCCTGACGATTGTGGTAGGGGACCTCAAGGCCGGTTTCCGCCTCCCCACCGAGGGGATCGCGGTGGTGACCGAGGAGGAGATCTTCGGCCTGAAGCGAAAGGTCGGCCACGGCAGGCGGGCCCAGCCGACACCCTTTACCACCTATGAGGACCTCAGGGGCGGGGATCATGTGGTCCACGTCGATTACGGGATAGGGCTCTACCGGGGGTTGGTGAGGCTGGGAGCCCCCGGAGGTGGCCCTGGCCAAAGGGCCACCTCCGGTTTGGCCAGGGAAGGGGTAGAGAACGATTATCTTTTTATAGAATACGAGGGAGGGGATAAGCTCTATGTCCCGGTCGACCGGTTCAATCTGGTCCATAAGTATATCGGGACGGGTGAGAGCCCACCTCAGCTCGACAAGTTGGGGGGGCATGCCTGGCAAAGGACCAAAAAACGGGTCAAGCGGGCGGTCCAAGAAGCGGCCAGAGAGCTCCTGGATATCTACGCCGCCCGCAAGGCTTTCCAGGGGTTCGCCTTCTCCCCTTGTGATGCCTACGTTAAGGAGTTTGAGGCGGGCTTTCAGTATGAAGAGACGCCCGATCAGGGGGAGGCCATCGAGCGGGTGATGGAGGATATGGAGGCGCCGAGGCCTGCAGATCGCTTGGTCTGCGGAGATGTGGGATACGGGAAGACCGAGGTGGCCATCCGGGCGGCCTTCAAGGCGGCCCTGGACAACAAGCAGACGGCCGTGCTGGTCCCCACCACGGTCTTGGCCCAACAGCACCACGCGACCTTTGCTGCCCGACTCCACGGCTACCCCGTGGTGGTGGAGAGTTTGAGTAGGTTTAAGTCCCGTGCCGAGCAGGGGGAAATCCTGCAGCGCCTGAGAGAAGGAAAGATCGACATCATCATCGCCACCCACCGCCTCCTTCGACCTGATGTCTCTTTTCGGGATTTGGGGCTCTTGATCATCGACGAAGAGCATCGCTTCGGCGTCTCCCACAAAGAGCGCTTAAAGGAGATGAAGAAATTGGTGGACTGCATCACCCTCACCGCCACCCCCATCCCCCGCACCCTACAGATGTCGCTTGTCGGGATCAGGGATCTGAGCTTGATCACCACCCCTCCCCCCAATCGCCAGTCCATCCGCACCCACCTCATCACCTTTGACCAGGAAGTGATCAAAGAGGCCATCCTTACCGAGGTCGGCAGGGGCGGCCAGATCTTCTTTGTGCACAACCGGGTGCGGGATATCGACGCCATGGCTTCCCTTGTGCAGGAGTTGGTTCCTGGAGTCCGTCTTGCCATCGCCCACGGCCAGATGCGGGAGCGGGCCTTGGAGGGGGTAATGATGCAGTTTGTTCGAAGAGAGATCGACCTTCTGGTCTGCACCAGCATCATCGAGTCGGGACTGGACATCCCCAATGCCAATACCATCATCATCAACCATGCAGAGCGCTTTGGGTTGGCGGACCTTTACCAGCTCAGGGGAAGGGTGGGGAGATCCGCCGAGCGGGCCTATGCCTACTTGATCGTCCCGCCCCGGCAGCACCTCTCCCGCGAGGCCCTCAAGAGGTTGCGGGCCATTCAGGAATTGAGCGAATTGGGTTCAGGGTTTCGGCTGGCCATGCGGGATTTGGAGATCAGGGGGGCCGGAAACCTCTTGGGCCACGTTCAATCGGGGCACATCGCCGAGGTGGGTTTCGAGTTCTACAACACCCTCTTGGAAAAGGCCATGAGGGAGCTCAAGGGGGAAGAGGTGCAAGAGCGGGTAACCCCTGAGATACATATCCCCATCGAGGCCTTCATCCCGGCCGAATATATCTCCAACGACAACCAACGTCTCCTTTTCTACAAGAGATTGTCCGCCCTGCAAGACGAGGATGAGATCGAGGAGATCACCGGCGAGTTGCAAGACCGCTTCGGCCCGTTCCCGGCACCTTTATTGAACCTCCTGGAGGTCATCAGGCTCAAGATATGGTTGGGCACCTTCTCGATTCAGAGATTCGAGCTCAGGGATAACCGGGTGGTATTGACCTTTGCCCCCGAGGGGGCGATCTCCCCGGAAAAGGTGGTGAATCTCATCGAGCAGGGGGGCGGCAAGTACCAATTGACCCCGGACATGAAGTTGCTCTATATGCCCGAAGGGAGGGAGTGGCGGGAGGTACTGGATGAAACGAGAAACATCTTGCAAGGGCTGGTGTGATATGATAGCCTCTTGCGAACAGGAGTGGATATAACGTGATGCTCAAAGGTACGGTATGGTGGGTGTTACCCCTCCTCTTTTTCCTATTCTCCCCATTATCATGTGAGAAGGTCCAACCCCTGAATAAGGAGGAGTTGGTGAGGGTAAACGACCGTGTGATCACCCTGGAGGAGTTCGAACAGGAGATGGAGCAACTCCCTCCTCAGCTCAAGACATTGATGGTCGAAGAAAAAGGGAGGAAGGGATTTTTGCAAAACGTCATAGAGCGGGAACTCCTCTTACAAGAGGGGGTACGGAAGGGGTTTGACAAAGATGACAAAGTCCTGAACAAGGTGGAACAATTTAAAGAGGGTTTGATCATTGAGACTCTGATAGAAGAACTCTGCGCGGGGAAGGATAAGGTCAGCGACGAGGAGGTAAAGGCCTACTATGAGGAGAACAAGGAGAAGTACCTGTTGGGGGAACGAGTACGCGTCAGACATATCATGGTAAAGACCCGCGAGGAGGCCCAGGAGATAAAAAAGCGGTTGTATCGAGGAGAGGACTTTGTCACCCTGGCGAAACAATACTCTATCTGGCCCACCAAGGAGAGGGGAGGAGATTTGGGCTATATCGAACGGGGGGTGGTGCACAAATCGTTCGAACGGGCCGCCTTTGCCTTGAAGAACCGGGGAGACCTCAGCGACATCGTCGAGACGGAATTTGGTTTCCACATCATCCGTTTAGAAGACAGAGTGAAGCGTCATCAGCTCACCTTTTCCGAAGCCAAAGATGACATCAGGAAATTACTGAAAGAAAAGAAAAGAAAAGCCATACTTACTGCCCACCTGGAAGAGCTGCGTAAGGGAGCCCAAATCCATATTAATGAGAAATTGTTGACGGAGGAGGAGAAAGAGGGTACATGAGATATTACCACGAGGTTCTCATCTCCCTCTTCGTAATCGCGACTGTTGTTGCGCTGAGCTCATGCAAGAGCAATATGCCGTCACACATAGTAGCGGAGATTAACGGAGATACCATTACCGTTGAGGAATTCTCCGCAGAACTCTCCCCTTTCATTGAGGGCTACCACCTCTCTCCCTCAGCGCAAGAGGAAGCGGCGTTAAAGAACCTAAAACAGGCCCTCTTGGATCAGCTCATCGAAAAAAGGCTTATACTCAATGAGGCCCAGCAGATGGGGATTACGGTGAGCGATGATGAACTAGAGGAGGCCTTTGCCTCCATTCAAAGGAGTTACCCTCAAGGCGGGTTTGATGAGGTCGTGCGCGACGAAGCGGCCCTTCACCGATGGAAAGAACGGCTGCGCCAGCGGCTTGTGATCGAGAAGGTTATCAATAGGGTCTCTCAGGTTACCGTCCCTCTCGATGAGGATGTTTTGCGCAAATATTATAAGGAACATCAATCGGAGTTTATGGTACCTGAGCAGGTGAGGGTACGACAGATCGTGACCAAAGATCGCCAAACGGCAGAGAGCGTCCTCAGTAAGGTTAAGCGGGGGGATTCCTTCGAGGAGTTGGCGAAGAGACACTCCGTTGCTCCCGAGGCCGAACAGGGGGGTGATCTGGGATTCTTCGGCCGGGGGGATATGCCGGAAGAGTTTGATGTGGTCTTTTCTTTGCAGGCGGGAGAAACGAGCGAAATTGTACAGAGCCCCTATGGATATCACATCTTTCAGGTCGTGGCCAAAGAGGGGCGATCCGAATTAAACTTTGCCGAGGTGAAAGATCGGATCAGAGAGATAGTCGTGAGAGAAGAGGAAGAGAAGATCTTCCAAGATTGGCTGAAAAAGGTCAAGAAAAAGGCGATTATCAGAATAAATACAAAGGCCTTGGAGGAACTACGAATTCCTCCTCCCCAGGAAAAAGAAAACAAAGAAAATCAATAAAGGGGGCGCTGGATCATGGTGAAGAGGATATTCCACATTATACTTATCTTTTGTGTGTTAATGCCTTTCCCCGCCATGGGGAAGGTGTACGATCGAGTGGTAGGGGTGGTGAATGGCGATATGATCACCCTCTCCGACCTCGATACGGCCATGCCGTACTATGGGATGGCGAACCTTCTTGATGAAGGGAATCCTTTAGATAAAGAAATCAGACTGAGACAGGCGCGCAAGGAAGTCTTGGATCTGTTAATCGAGGAGAAACTCTTACAAAGCGTGGCCAGGCGGTTTGGCATCACGGTCGATGACGAAGTAATAGACAAGGCCATTGAGCGGATGAAGCAAGATGGGAATATAAGCGATGAGCAGGTAAAAAAAGAACTCGCCGAGCAGGGGTTCACGGTAGAGGGGTATCGTCACTTTCTCGCCGTACAGATCAGGCGGGCCAGAATCATTGAGGCTGCCATCAAACCCCAAGTATCCATGACTGAGGAAAGAGTGCGGAATTATTATCAAAGCCACGCAGATAGCTATCTGATGCCCGAGGTAAAAATCAGCCAGATATTGATCCAAGTCCCCTCTGAGCCAACTGCCAAGGATTGGGAGCAAGCCAAGAAGAAGATGACAAGGGTCCTGGAGAGACTCAACAAAGGGGCGACGTTTGCAGAGACGGCCGCCCTCTATTCGGATGATGCCCCCTCAGCTAGCTCAGGAGGAGATCTCGGGTTTTTTAAAAAAGGCGAGATGCTTTCGATGCTTGAAGGGGTGGTCTTCAATATGGCCGTGGGGGAAGTAAGCGGCGTTGTTCAATCCTCCCAGGGCCTCCATCTCTTCAAGGTGACGGAGAAAAAGCAAGGGTCGGTCCTCCCCTTCGAAGAAATAAAGAACCGGGTCATGGAGGATTACTACCGCGAAGAGGTCATAAGGCTCTATGCCAAGTGGCTGGAGGATTTAAAGTCGCACTCCGACGTGGAGAAAAAACTCTAAATCCCACCCCCTGTGACTATACGCATGACATGCCCTCTCCCCTGATCGCCATAACCATGGGCGACCCTGCCGGTATAGGACCGGAGATCATCGCCAAGACCATAGATGAGAAAAGGGTCTTTGCTGAGTGCCGGCCCGTGGTGTTGGGTGACGAAGGTATATTAACGTATACCACTCGATGGTTGAAAAGCTCTGTTACGATCAAAAGGATCGAGGGACCTGAGGAAGGGGTATTTGAGGCGGGGACCCTGAATCTCATCCCCCTGAGCAATCTCACCCCTGAGGAGGTTCCCCTTGGCGCTCCCCAGAAGAAGGGAGGTGAGGCGGCCTATCGATATATCGAGAGGGGGGTCCAGTTGGCACAGGGGGGCAGCATTGACGCCGTGGTGACGGCCCCTATCAGCAAAGAGGCCCTCAATGCGGCCGGCTATGCCTTCCCCGGCCACACAGAACTCCTGGCGTCACTGACCGGGGCGGAATATCCGGTGATGATGCTGGCAGGCCCCCGGTTGCGCGTGGTCCTGGTGACCATCCATCTCCCCTTACGAGCGGTCCCCGCTGCCCTTTCTACAGAGCGGATCTCGAGGACCATCAGAATCACCGATCAGGGCTTGAGGGAATATTGGGGGATCGCATCCCCCCACGTGGCCGTGGCAGGGCTCAACCCCCATGCCGGCGAGGGTGGCCTCTTCGGCTCCGAAGAGAGGGAAGTTATCATGCCCGCCATAGAAGAGTGCCGTCACGCGGGCATGGCTGTCGATGGTCCCTTTCCCCCTGACTCCCTCTTTTACCACGCCGCTTCTGGGAGGTATGATGCCGTTGTATCCATGTATCATGATCAGGGTCTGATACCTTTGAAACTCCTCCACTTTAGAGACGGCGTGAACATCACCCTGGGATTGCCCATCATCAGGACCTCTGTTGATCATGGGACAGGATATGATATAGCCGGTCGTGGAGTGGCCGATCCCCTGAGCCTCATCAACGCCATCCTGACGGCAGCGACAATGGCCACGGCTAAGAAGGGAAAGGGGTAACGGTTTGAGATCCCACGGCTTGCGCGGTTATCTCGATGATCTCTACGATAGATTGCAAGAGAGATTGTGGTAACGTTATGGATGTCACAAGGAAGAAAATTGAGCGGATCATCATTACCGGTTTATTAGACGAGTACAAGAAGGCACAGGCATATTGCCAGGCGAATGGTTTCCGCATCATTCAGGCCAATCCGCGACTGACCGATGAAAAATATCAGCACAAGGTCACCAGTTTTGAGATCGTGGCAGAAAAGGAGTCTGAGGGGGGATAAAATCCGTGTGCTTCTATACTGAGGACGACAAGGGGGGAGGGTGAGCAGTGAACTGGATCCTGGATGTAGATACCGCCCTTTTGCGTCTTTTTAACCTGGAGCTGACCCATCCATTGCTCGATCGGGTTATCCCCCTTTTTTCTGATTTTGATTTGTGGAAGGTTCCCCTGATTTTCCTTGTAATATTCATCGTGGTCAAAGAGCGCCTCAAGGGGGTCCTCATTGTGGTCGGCCTCGGTTTGACCATCCTGCTCAGCGAGGCGATGAGCACCATGATAGTAAAGGAAATCATAGACCGGGTCAGACCATGCCACATCCATGAGTGGATGCGTCTCATAGAGGGGTATTGCCCCAAGTCCCCCGCCCTTCCCTCAAGCCACGCCACGAACATCGTGGCGGGGATCACGTTTTTATCATTTTTCTTTCCGCGATGGCTCTTTGTGATGGTACCCCTCGCCCTCCTCGTCGGATATTCCCGGGTATACCTGGGCGTCCACTATCCCTTGGATGTCGTCGGGGGGGCGATACTGGGGGCAGGATGCGGCTGGGCGGTCTTTACGGTCTTAAAAAAGTTCGTCTTTCCAAGAGTTGGTATTGAGTTGAAGCCCGCCCACGCTACCGCAGACGAGGAATCTTCGGTCACGAGGCGCGAATCTCACTAATACCTTGCGGAGGTAAGCGCTCACAGACGGTAGCTGTGAAGGTTATGTTTGTTGCGAAATGCGTGCTGCCTCATGCCCGTTGCCGGCGGTCAGATGACAAGCTCTTGGAGGTCTGGGTCTTCACGCTCTTCCTCTTTGGGTGTTACATCTTTCTTTTCTTCCCGGGGAGGGCCGATGGAGAGCGTCTGATCCAACGGGTCCACGGAGAGTTGCACGTCACTGGCGATCTCGTATTGCTCGAGGGTGAGGAACTTTGAGTTGTACATCAACCCCACGACGGTCTTATAACGCTCCAAGGCCCGTTCGGGATACTGGAGAGGGTTGTACCGTGTGGGGCTGGGAATAATGGCCGCCAGGAGGACAGACTCAAAAAAATCCAGCTCGGCAGGAGACTTACGAAAATAGTACCAGCTTGCCATTCCCACCCCATATACGCCCGGCCCCCATTCGATCACATTGAGGTATAATTCGAGGATCCTGTTTTTACTGAGGTTCCACTCCAATGCGCAGGTGATAGCCGCTTCCTTCAATTTTCTTGCAAGGGATTTCTCTTTGGAGAGATAGAGGTTTTTGGCGAGCTGCTGGGTGATGGTGCTCCCTCCTCTGACGGGTTTCAATTTTTTGATATCTTCCCACAGGGCATCTCGCATCGCGGCAAAATTGAAGCCGTTGTGTTGGTAAAAGGTGTCGTCCTCTGCCACGACGACACCCCATTGAAGAGCAGGGGGAATGTGGGCAAAGGGGACCCAATAGGGATTTCGCTCCCCCAAAACGAAGGGCGCTTGTTTTCCATTCCCATCGCGTACTACGAGCGTCATGCTATATCGGCGGTTTTTAAGGGGGCTCACGTCCGGGAGGGAGTGGTAGTAAACCCACCCCAGGGCGCCGTAGGAGGCTATCAGGATAAGACCAGCAAGAAGGGGCCGTATACGTGACATACTCGTTTCACGAGGCTGATGAGGGAATCAAGACGTGAACAGAAAAAATGCGCAATCAAACATTGAACCGAAAATGGATGATATCCCCATCCTGCACCACATAGTCCTTTCCGTGTGCTTTCAGTAGTCCTTTTTCTCTCGCACTATGCTCTGAGCCACAGCGGATGAAGTCCTCAAAGGATAGCACCTCGGCCTTGATAAACCCCCGTTCCATATCGCTGTGGATCTTTCCAGCGGCCTGAAGGGCAGGAGTCCCGCGAGGGACCGTCCATGCCCTGAGGTCTAAGTTCACCGTCGTGAAGAAGGTCACGAGGCCGAGGATATCGTACCCCACCTGTATCAGGTGCGCCAGGCCAAAGTCCTTGAGCCCCAATTCCCGGCGGAATTCCTCTCGCTCCCCCTCATTGAGCTGGGCGACCTCCGCCTCCAACTTTCCGGCGATTATCACCACGGGGATGCCTTCGGTTTGGGCCAGCTCCTGTAAATCGTTGACATATCGATTTTCTCCCACGGCCCCCGAATCATCCACGTTGGCCACATAGAGGGCCGGTTTGGCGGTAAGGAGCTGGAGATCAGGGGGGAAGGGTTTTTCTGCACCCTGTGCACCCTGCGCATATTTCCCCGCCCGCTGTCCCCTCGCTAACAGTTCCTTGATCTCCTTCAAAAGGTGCAATTCCTCCTCTGCCCCCTTCTCACCCACTCGGAGGAGACGGGTTCCCTTCTCTATTCTCCTGTCCACGATTTCGAGATCGGCGAGGATGAGTTCGGTATCTACGATCTCTACGTCTCGGCGGGGATCGATGGTGCCGTAAGTATGGGCTATATCACTATCGGCAAAGCACCTGACGACGTGGGCAACGGCATCCACGTTCCGTATATGCGCCAAAAACTGATTCCCGAGTCCTTCCCCCTTGCTGGCCCCCTTGACCAACCCTGCAATATCGACAAACTCCAGCATCGTAGGGGTGACCTTTTGAGGCTTGATCAGGCGAGTCAAGGCCGCTAAGCGCTCGTCCGGTACGGGGACGATACCGACATTGGGTTCGATGGTGCAAAAGGGGTAGCTGGCCACCTCCGCCCCCGCCGCTGTGAGGGCGTTGAAGATAGTAGATTTCCCCGCATTGGGTAGTCCTACTATACCGCACCTAAATCCCATAGGTACCTCTGGAGGATGCCTTCTTTCATTATGGGGTGGATTTCTTTACACTCTTTCCTTTTTTACGTGTCTCTTTTGGTGCTTTGGTCTTCTGCTTTGCCTTTATCTTCGCCTCCTTCTTTTTTGTCCCTTTCTTTTTTTCTTCCTTTATTTTCTTACCTTCCTTCGTCGGTTGCACATCCATAATCGATCGCTTGATAATCTTCCCTTTGTGTTTGGGAAAGTCTGCCTTGATATATACCGTTGTGGGAAAAACTTGGTAGACTATCCCTTCTTTTTCACCCTTTCCAAAAGGAAAGGTAATGGTATCGCCCTTTTCCATTGTTTCCTCCTTCCTCAGAAAATCTTACGCCAACAGTACACCAGGAGTTTTTGATATTCCATGATCACCCTTTTTGAATCTTCATTTTGTTTCCACCATACCTCGGGATCAGACGAGTCATAGGGGGAGGGAACACTGATGACCGTAGCCTTCCCCTTGAGGGCATCCTTAAAGATAAGAGAGGCTCGCCTGGCGTGATATTTGGATGTTACCAAGAGAACGGTCGTATAACCCTTTGCCTCGATGAAATGACTCGCCTCTCGGGCCTCATCCCACGTATCGGTGACCTCTTGCCCAGATGTTTCGATGGCAACCAAGGGGACCCCAAGCCCTAGAAGGATGGTAATGAGGAGATCTCGGTTCTCGGGGATAGTGATACCCCGTTGCGCTATCTCTTCATGTCCCTCCATGCGCTCCATCCGGGGGACAAAGATGGTCTTCGCCAACCCGCTTTTGAAGAGATCCGCCCCGGCCCTGGCCCTGACGATGGTATCGTCCCAGTTGGCCAGGATGACGATCACGTCAGCGTGTTGGGGGTTCTGCTGATAGACAAGATATCGGCCGATGGCTTTAAGGATATATTGATGAGAGGCGATTAGCTGGATTACGGCAAGGGCTACAACGATGAGGAAGATCAGCTTTCCTCGTCTCATCTGTTCCTTTCGTCGGGCCTTCGGATTTATCAAGGATGGTTTTGCTCGTTTTCTCATGGCGTCTCTTCACCTTTTTAGCATACATCGAAGTGCATTTCAACCGACCTCAACCGCCTCCTCGTCGCGCTCTCTCAATAAATCCCGATTGGTATGCACGCAGGTTTAATGGTGTGGTAAAGAAAACTTCGAAAAATAAAAAGGGCGTCCTACCCGGAACGCCCCTTTTATTTTTATTGTACTGATTAACCGAGCTTCTCTTTGCCGATCCTCATGCTGTAGAATGAACGATACACAAAGATCAGAGCGACTAAGAAAAAGGCAAGGCCGAGGCCAAGCTTCAAACCACGGCTTGTCATCGTCACCGCGATCTCCGTGGCAAGCAGGCCGAAGAGCGTGGTGAATTTGATGACGGGGTTCATGGAGACCGAAGAGGTATCCTTAAAGGGGTCGCCGACGGTGTCGCCGACAACGGTCGCTTCGTGCAGCGGAGTGCCCTTTTCTTTCAGGTCTACCTCGACGATCTTCTTCGCGTTATCCCAGGCAGCGCCTGCATTTGCCATAAAGATAGCCTGGTAGAGGCCGAAGAATGCGATGGCAATAAGGTAGCCGATGAAGAAGTAGGGATCAAAAAAGGAGAGTGCAAGGGCAAAGAAAAAGATGACGATAAAGATATTTACCATACCTTTCTGCGCATACTGGGTGCAGATCTTTACTACTTCCTTGCTGTCCTTGATGGATGCCGCCTTTTTTTTGAGGTTGATTTTTCTCTTGATGAAGACAACGGCCCTATATGCACCCGTTGTGACAGCCTGCGTCGCAGCGCCGGTAAACCAGTATATAACTGCCCCCCCCATCAGAAGACCGAGGATGATCTTGGGATTTACGAGGCTCAAGTGGGCGACAACGTTTCCAAAGAGGTTTTCAAGAAGCATGATGATGCCGAAGACCATCGTAGTGGCGCCGACAACAGCGGTGCCGATGAGAACCGGCTTCGCAGTCGCTTTGAAGGTATTTCCGGCGCCGTCTGCCTCTTCGAGATAGTCCTTGCCGTGCTTGAAATCGGGATCAAACCCGAAATCCCTCTTGATCTCTTGCTTGATGCGGGGAATGCTCTCGATGCGGGAGAGTTCATAGACCGACTGGGCATTGTCGGCGACAGGGCCGAAGGAGTCAACGCAGATCGTGACAGGTCCCATGCCGAGGAAACCGAAGGCCACAAGACCAAACGCAAAGACAGGCGCCGCAAATACGAACTTCTCCGGCATGATCGCGAGGAAAGCGGGATGGAGGGACACCACATAGGCAATGAACATGAGAACGAGGATTACGAGACCCTCCCAGAAGGCCGAAAAGTTGCCGGCTACAAATCCGGAGAGGATGTCGAGCGATGCCCCGCCGTGCCGGGCCGCGCCGACAACCTCCCGCACATGGCGCGACTTAGTGCTCGTAAAGACCTTGGTGAATTCAGGTATCAATGCCCCGGCCACGGTACCGCAACTCATGATGATGGACAGCGTCCACCAGAGTCCGGGGTGCTTAGGGTCGAGCTCACCGAGAAGCACATAGGTCGCACCGAAGGTAACAAGGATCGAGATGATCGACGTGAGCCAGATGAGATTTGTCAGCGGCTGTTCGAAGTTGAATTTCTTCTTGTCGCCAAAGAGAGAAGCGGTGATGCCTCTATTGACAAAATATGACACGAGAGAGGTGAGTATCATAAGAATACGCATCACGAAAATCCAGATGATGAGGGTTGCCGACATAGCCACGTTTGCAGCCAGCGCGATGGCGAGAAATGCGATAAGTGCGACGCCGGTTACGCCATAGGTCTCGAAGCCGTCCGCTGTGGGGCCAACGCTGTCGCCCGCGTTGTCGCCGGTACAGTCGGCGATGACGCCGGGATTCTTCGGATCATCTTCAGGAAGATGGAAGACGATCTTCATAAGGTCGGAGCCGATATCGGCGATCTTCGTGAAGATACCGCCCGCGATCCTGAGCGCGCTCGCGCCGAGTGATTCGCCGATGGCGAAACCGATGAAGCAGGGGCCTGCCAGTTCCTTGAGGAACACGAGGATGCAGATCATGAAGAAGAGTTCGACACTGACAAGGAGCAGGCCGACGCTCATGCCCGACTTCATGGGGATATTGACTACATCAATGGGTTTGCGCGCAAGAGAGGCGAAAGCGGCTCTTGAGTTTGCCTTTGTGTTGATCCTCATACCGAACCAGGCAACTCCATAGGAACCGAGGATGCCGAGAATCGAAGAGGAGAGGATGACCGCCATCTCGCCGATCGACTTATGGGAGAGCACTATGAAGTAATATACCATACATGCGGCGATGAGGACCCAGAGGGCGATGAGAAACTTGCCCTGCTGCGTGAGATAGGATTTACAGGTCTCCCAGATGATGCTGGAAATATTAAGCATCGACTTGTGGGCCGGCAGATTATTCGTCTGCTTGTACTGAATTATCGCGAAGATTAACCCGATAATACAGATAAAAAGACCGACGTACATAATGGAAAGACCGCTTATACCGCCGAAGGCGCTGAACTGTACCTGATCGAGAGGCGGCAGTATGATATCCGCTTCACCGGCAAGTACCGGAGATGCAAGGAGCATCACTATACATACTAGTAATGCCGCGCTGAAAACTTTTTTAGAAATCATCATCCCGTCCTCCTTGTGTTGTTTTTATGTGGACCTTTTTATAAAAGTGCTTTAATCTAACAGAACGAATCCAGTAAAGTCAAGGCATTTTTCATCTTTTTGTGAAAGGAAGTTCAATGTTGAGGGGTGGGAAATATAAATTTTTCTTGACATCAAGCACTAAGAGTTTCACTATATCGGCAATAAAAACCACTATATTTGAGGAGTTATACAAAGTGACCTGGCTTATCATCGGCCTGGGGAATCCGGGCAAACAATATCAATCGACGAAACACAATGTGGGCTTTCGGGTAGTGGATCGCTTTGCCGGAAAGAAGGGGATCAAGCTAAAAAAAAGGCGCCTGGGAAAGATTCAGGTAGGGGAAGGCCGGATCGGAGCACAGCGGGTAGTAATAGCAAAGCCCCGGGCCTACATGAACAGGAGTGGCTCGGTAGTAAAGAAGTTGATCAAGGAATTGGAGATTCCCCTCGATCACCTCGTCGTGGTACATGATGATTTAGACCTGGAATGCGGCCGGATGAAGATCAAGGAAGGGGGAGGGCATGGCGGACACAAGGGGGTCCGCTCGATCATTGAGCAGATAGGGAGCCCTGATTTTCTGAGGGTGAAGGTGGGAATTGACAAGCCCCAAAGGCCTGACGAGGGGGCGGACTATGTCCTTTCTCCATTCGATAATGAACAGCTTCCGCTGGTCGAGGAAAGCATCGCACAGGCCTCCGAGGCTATCGAGGCTATTATTGTGTCAGGAAAAGATCTAGCCATGAATACGTATAATTAAATAGACCGTCCCTTTTTATCGCCCTTTTATCCCTCAGAGAGTGTCTAACGGACTGACGACCCCCAGCGGCCCCTTGTTCAGCACATG
>CAZMFG010000009.1:26827-28711 GCA_964565525.1 uncultured Thermodesulfobacteriota bacterium | reverse complement strand
CAATACCTCCTCCCCCGCCTGACCGGCAAGGGGATCGCCATGTCCCGCCTCATGGGGGGCATCGGGGGGAGAGGGCCCGGCGAGACCAAGCTGGAGATCGACCGGCGCAGGATCAAGGAGAGGATCCACCGCCTGGAGAAGGAGCTTGACCACCTCGGAAAAGGGAGGTGGCAGCGGCGCACCAGGCGCATCGATCAGGGTCTTCCCATCCTCTCCATCGTCGGCTATACCAACGCCGGCAAATCGACCCTGCTCAACGCCCTGACCGAGAGCGAGGTGGCGGTGGAAAATAAACTCTTCGCCACCCTGGACACTGCAAGCCGCAGGCTCAGGTTCCCCCGCGAGCGGGAGGTGATCATCACCGACACGGTGGGCTTTATCCGCGACCTCCCCCCTCCCCTCCTGGGCGCCTTCCGCTCCACCCTCGATGAGCTCCATGACGCGGACCTGCTCCTGCACGTGATCGACGTGAGCAACCCCCGGTTTGAGGACCAGCTGGAATCGGTGGAGGCCCTCCTTGCGGAATTAGACCTCGGCCAAATCCCCCTCCTGCGCTGCTTCAACAAGGCGGACCGGGTGGAAGCCGCCTTTGCCGAGCGAATCTGCCGCCGCTTCGGCGGGATTGCGATCTCGGCCCTCGATAGAGGAACCTTCGCCCCCCTGCTCACAGAGATCGAGGAGACCCTCTGGGGTAAAGAGAAGATACTATATGGAAGAGAAAATCAAGAAGACCATCGAGAGCTTGCGGGCCCACGCCTTCCCCGTTGAGTACGTAGCCGGCAGGAAGGAGGCCGCCCAGCTCGTGCTCCAGTCCATACCCGCCGATGCCACAGTAGGGGTGGGGGGATCGGTCACGATAAGGGAGCTGGGGCTCATCGAAGCCCTCGCGGAACGGGGCAATACGGTCTACGACCACTCGGCCGAGGGGCTTTCCCCGCAGGAGGTCCTGGCGACGCGGATCAAACAGATGACCTGCGACTGCTTCTTGAGCAGCGTCAACGCCATAGCCCAGACCGGGGAGCTGGTCAGCATCGACGGGGTCGGCAACCGCATCAATGCCATGAACTTCGGACCCAAAAAGGTGATCATCGTGGCCGGCACAAACAAGATCGCAGAGGACCTCCCCCGAGCCCTGGGGCGTGTGCGCAACGTCGCCGCCCCCCAGAATGCCCGCCGCCTGGGGCTGGCGCTCCCCTGCGCGAAGACAGGGCAATGTGAGGACTGCAACTCCCCCCAAAGGATATGCCGTTCGATCCTGATCATGGAGCGGCGGCCGCACTTAACGGATATCACGGTCGTCCTGGTGCGGGAAGAATTAGGCTATTGATTTCATCTGCCTCCACCACTATAATGCTCTCTCCTGGCCATACCCACGGGTCATACCGATATAAAAAGTAAACTATCCCGCCAAGGGCGGGATTCCCGAAGCCGAAGGTGGCCCTTTGGCCAGTGGATAACCAAGGCATCATACAAAATCGCATAGAGGAGGTTATGGATGAGTAAGATCACTCGTGCTGTGGTGAGCGTCTCGGACAAACAGGGATTGGGTGAATTCGCCAAGGTCTTGGCCGAGCTGGGGGTGGAGATTCTCTCCACCGGCGGCACCGCCAAGAGCCTGAGGGAACAGGGTATTACAGTGACCGACGTATCCGAGTATACGGGCTTCCCCGAGATGATGGAAGGGAGGGTCAAGACCCTCCACCCCAAGGTCCACGGGGGGATCCTGGCGGACCGGAGCAAGGAGGACCATGTCTCCCAGATGAAGACCCAGGGGATCAAGCCCATCGACATGGTGGTGGTAAACCTCTACCCCTTTGAGGCCACCGTGGCCAAGGATGGGTGCACCCTGGCGGAGGCCATCGAGAACATCGACATCGGCGGCCC
>CAZMFG010000009.1:15100-26727 GCA_964565525.1 uncultured Thermodesulfobacteriota bacterium | reverse complement strand
CCAAGGATGGGTGCACCCTGGCGGAGGCCATCGAGAACATCGACATCGGCGGCCCGACCCTGATCAGGGCGGCGGCCAAGAACAACAAGCACGTCACCGTGGTGGTCGACCCCGCGGATTACCCTCGATTGGCCGAGAAGCTGAAGGGAAGCGGCGGTGTCATCTCGGAGCAAACCAACTTCGAGCTGGCGCGAAAGGCCTTCGAGCACACCCACCACTACGACGGGGCCATCGCCCAGTATCTCGCAGGGGTGAAAGGATAATAAGGGATGAAGGTCCTGGTAGTCGGCTCAGGAGGCAGGGAACACGCCTTGGTCTGGAAGATCGCCCAGAGCCCCCGGGTAAAGGAGGTCTTGTGCGCACCGGGCAACGGGGGGATCTCCCGTATCGCCCGCTGCATCGCCATTGCTGCCGACGACCTGGAGGGCTTGGCCCGTTTCGCTCAGGACGAAAAGATTGATCTCACCGTAGTTGGCCCGGAAATCCCCCTGTGCATGGGGATCGTGGACCTCTTTCAAAAGGAAAAACTTACGATCTTCGGGGCCACAAAGGGCGCGGCCCAGCTCGAGGGGAGCAAGGCCTTTGCCAAGGACCTGATGAAACAATACAACATCCCCTCCGCCGAATACCGGGTCTTCGACGACCACGATGGGGCCGTTGCCTACCTAAAGCAGAAAGGCGCGCCCATCGTAGTCAAGGCGGACGGCCTGGCAGCGGGCAAGGGGGTGTTCGTGGCAGAGACGGAGGGAGAGGCTATCGAGGCACTCGATGCAATCATGGTAAAGCGGGTATTCGGAGAGGCCGGCGGGCGGGCGGTGATCGAGGAGCGCCTCGAAGGTGAGGAGGCCTCTTTCATCGCCTTCAGCGACGGGGAGCACGTCCTCCCCCTGGCCTCGTCCCAGGACCACAAGCCCATCTATGACAACGATAAAGGACCCAATACCGGCGGCATGGGGGCCTACTCCCCCGCCCCGGTGGTCACCCCGGCGGTCCACGACCGCATCATGGGAGAGATCATGATCCCTACGGTCAAGGCCCTGGCAGCGGAGGGCTACCCCTATCACGGGGTCCTCTACGCCGGCCTTATGATCAAAGACGGTGAACCCAAAGTTTTGGAGTTCAACTGCCGCCTCGGAGACCCCGAGACCCAGCCCATCTTCATGCGCATGAAGGGGGACCTCGTCCCGGTCATGGAGACCTGCATCGAGGGGGGCCTCGCCGATCTGGAGATCGGATGGGACCCGCGTACGGCGGTCTGCGTGGTCATGGCCTCTCAGGGCTACCCCGGGTCCTACGAAAAAGGCAAAGTCATCAAGGGACTGGATGTGGTCGAGGGAATGGAAGGGGTGTATTGCTTTCACGCCGGAACCAGAGTGGAGAATGGGAACTACCTGACCGCCGGGGGTCGGGTCCTGGGGGTGACGGGCCTGGGGAAGGGGATCAAGGAGGCCATGGACACTACCTACCGGGCAGTCTCCGAGATCACCTGGGAGGGGATCCATTTTCGCACGGACATCGGCAAAAAGGCCCTTGCCTGGGTGAAAGAATAAATAGATTGACAGTATACCTAGTATCTTAAGTAGTAATGTCGTTGGATTAAACGTATACTACTATCATGAGTATGAGTAGGGCATGGCTTCGTCAATGGGAAAGAACAAGAGCAAAAGGTAAGTTTCGTTATATTATACTCTATACGCTTGCTATCACTGCTACGGGAATATTTTATTCTATCTTTGGTTTCATCGCCGGTGCTTATGATAATTTCCATGACGTAATGTATGGAACGTTAATGCATGTAGTACCGCTTTTTTTTGCGGGCCTTCTTTTAAGCTTGTTCTCTTGGGAATATTTTGAAAGAAAATATAAAAAACAACGGAAGTGAAATTTAGATTTTATGGGATTCAAGGAGGACGCTGATTTTCATGGTATATTCCGTAAACAAGATCCTCTGCTTGTAAGGAGAAGCAATGGAAAATCCACAGGTAGGCATCGTCATGGGGAGCGCGTCCGATCGCTCTATTATGGCGGAGGCCGGGGAGATCTTAAAGCGCTTCAAGGTCCCCTACGAGATGACCGTCTGCTCGGCCCACCGCTCCCCTGAGCGGACCAAGGAATACGCCCGCACCGCCTCTGAGCGGGGGCTCCAGGTCATCATCGCCGGCGCAGGCGGTGCCGCCCATCTGGCCGGTGCCATCGCCGCCGAGACCGTCCTGCCGGTCATCGGCGTCCCCATAGACTCTTCGCCCCTCAAAGGGATCGACGCCCTCCTCGCCACGGTCCAGATGCCCGGGGGCCTGCCCGTGGCCACCATGGCCGTGGGCAAGGCCGGGGCCAAGAATGCGGGGATACTGGCAGTCGAGATCCTTGCCCTCGGCCGGCCGGAGCTGCACAAACAACTGGGGGAGTATAGGCAGGAAATGGCCCGCCAGGTGGAGGAGGCGGCCAAAGAACTCGACACGGGGTGACGGCTCAAGGCGAGGTCCCGGAGCAAGCCCATGGCCGAGGTCGTGCACATAGACCCCGTGAAACCCTCCACCCGCCTCATCCACCAGGCGGCGGAGGTGATGAGGAACGGGGGCATAATCGTATATCCCACCGAGACCCTGTACGGCCTGGGGGCCGATCCCCTGGACTTCGAGGCGATCAATAGATTATATGAGATCAAGGGACGTGAAAGGGATAAACCCATCCCCTTTTTGATCAAGGACCAGGAGATGCTCGCAACGCTCGTGGATGAGATCCCTCCCATAGGGAGGGTGTTGATGGAGCAATATTGGCCCGGCCCCCTTACCCTCATCTTCCGGGCCAAAGAGGGACTCCCCCCGCCACTGCGGGGGAAAGAGGGGACCATCGGGGTGAGGATCTCGGCCCACCCCGTCGCCCGGCTGATTGTGGAGGCCATGGATGCACCCCTCACCTCCACCAGCGCCAATCCTGCAGGGGAAGGGGATCTCAGCGATCCCCGGAGCATCGCAGAGGCTTTGGGGGATCAGGTGGACCTGATCATCGATGGAGGGGAGGTAGCGGGGTACGGGTCGACCGTGGTCGATCTGACCGTTGATCCCCCGCGGGTCGTGCGGCCAGGCATGATTGAAATCTCACGGGGTGAACTATAAGGAGGACATATCCCCCTACCCTTTAAATAACTCTATGCCGTAGGTGGCCCTTTAGCCAGAGGGGATGATCAAGGAGTTATTAAGAGAAGCCGAGGAGGCGTAAATGAAGAAGTCATATAAGATCGCCGTGATCCCCGGCGACGGTACCGGGCCGGAGGTGGTGAGAGAGGGGCTCAAGGTCCTTCAGACTGTTGCCGGAGTCGAGGGATTTAAGACGGAGCTCGTGGAATACGACCTGGGCGGGGACCGCTACCTCAAGACCGGGGAGACCCTGCCCGATGCGACCCTGGAGGAGCTGCGCCGCATGGATGCCATCTATCTCGGCGCCATCGGCCACCCCGAGGTCAGGCCGGGGATACTGGAAAAAGGGATATTGCTTCGTATTAGATTCGAGCTCGACCTCTACATCAACCTGAGGCCGGTGAAGCTCTACCCGGGGGTCGAGACCCCCCTTAAGGACAAGGGATCGGAGGAGATCGATTTCGTCATCGTCAGGGAGAACACCGAGGGGCTCTATGCCGGTGCCGGAGGGTTTCTCAAGAGAGGGACACCCGATGAGGTGGCCGTCCAGGAATCGATCAACACCCGCACGGGGGTGGAGCGCTGCATCCGCTATGCCTTCGAACTGTGCCGCCGGCGTGCCAAGGGGAAAAAACTCACCCTTTGCGGCAAGACGAACGTCCTCACCTACGCCTTCGACCTGTGGGAGCGGGTCTTCCACGAGGTCGCCGGGGAATATCCCGATATCACCACCGATTACGCCCACGTGGACGCCATCTGCATGTGGATGGTGAAAAACCCCGAGTGGTTCGACTGCATCGTCACCGACAACCTCTTCGGCGACATCATCACCGACCTGGGGGCCATGATCCAGGGGGGCATGGGCATCGCCGCAGGAGGGAACATCAACCCCCAGGGGGTCTCCATGTTCGAGCCCATCGGGGGCTCCGCGCCCAAGTATACGGGCAAAAACAGCATCAACCCGCTGGCGGCCATCTGCGCGTGTCAGATGATGCTCGATCAGCTCGGGGAGGCAAAGGCCGCCCGACGGGTCGAGGAAGCGGTCATGCGGGTAGTGAAGGACAAAATCAAGGGGATGTCGGCCGGAGAGATGGGATACACCACGAGCGAGGTGGGGGACCTGGTGGCCGACCAGTGCGTCAAGGCTTCGGGAGGGTGATGCCTAATTCCTTGATCTTCTTGTGCAGGGTGTTTCGATTGATGCCCAAAAAGCGGGCGGCGGTCAGCTTGACGTAGTTCGACTTCTTCAGGGCGGTGAGGATGAGGGTCCGCTCCACCAGGGAGACGACATCCGCCATGAGGTTCCCATTGCTCTCGGTCTGTAAATCCATCCGCGTGACCGCCCTATCCAATTTACTCATCAAGATCTCATCCAAAGATGCGTCTTTGCCCCAGCGCATCACCACCAAGGAAGGGGAGATAAAAGCGGCGACGGCCTCCAACACGGTGAGCCCGTCCCTAGAAGAGGGATGGGGATTGTCGCTCAACAAAATCCCCAGCGGGATATCCCCCCAGCGCAGGGGGGCACAGATACAAGAGATCTCTGGGCGTTGATCCTCCCCGCCTATCCCCTGCAAGAGGGGTTCTTTGAGGACGTTCGCAATCGCCTTGGAGGACCCGCGGCGCATGACCTCTCCGCAATACCCTTCATCGGCCTGGCAGCTATTCCCCTTTAGCCGCTTGAGGGCCGGGCCGTAGACCTCTTGGACCACGAGCTGCCTCCGTGTCCCATCCAAGAGCCCCAAGAGGCCGTGTTTGACCTTGGCAATCTTCGCCAAAAAGGCCATGGAGTGAGAGAAAAGGGAGCGCACGTCCGTGGCCGAGGTCAAGGCCTGATTAAACTCGTACCACGGGGAGAGTTGAGACACAGAATGACCTTCAGCGCCGCCCTGGGGAGATGGCATTACACCCGTCCTTTAAGTTTGGAATGAATTGAGGGCCTTTTTATACCCCCCTTTTTCCTTTTTTTCAAGGGGAAAATTGGTCTGCCTTATTATTAAAAGACCTTACCGCCTTGCCAGAGCCCCCCCCTCATGCTAGGGTGAGATTCACGAGAGGGCATACCATGGAATTAATTATTCTGGGGTCGGGGACCGGCGTCCCCTCGCTGAGGCGGGGCTCGCCTGCCGCCCTCCTCAAGGAGGGCGATCAATCCATCCTCTTGGACGGCGGCTCAGGGACCCTCGTGCGGATGCTGGGCGCGGGGGTGACGTACAAAGACGTGGACGCCGTCCTCTACACGCACATCCACCCCGACCATTGTGCCGACCTGGTACCCCTGATCTTCGCCTGCAAATACCAGGAGGACCCGCGCGCACAAGACCTCCTCATAGTCGGCGGGAAGGGTTTTCGAGATTACTTCGAGGGGCTGCAATGGGTCCACGGCAGCTGGATGGAGCCTGAGACCTTTCGCATCCACATCCGCGAGGTTGCGGCCGACGAGGTGTCCATAGACGACCTCCGAATCACCACACTCCCCCTCGAACATGCCCCCCAAAGCGTCGGGTACCGGATAATCTCCCCCGGCGGGCACGTCGTGGTCTATTCGGGCGACACGGACTATTGTCCAAACATCGTGGAGCTGGCCGGGGGGGCGGACCTCCTCCTCTTGGAATGCTCCTTCCCCGAGGGGCAGAAGGTGGCAGGGCATCTCACCCCCTCCTTGGCAGGGCGCATCGCCCAGGAGGCCGGGTGCCGGAGGCTGGTCCTCACCCACTTCTATCCCCCCTGCGACCAATCAGATATCCAAAAGGACTGCCGGAACGTATTTCAGGGGGAGGTCCTCCTGGCCGAGGATATGATGACTATTGCGATCTGAGCTATCGCCCGGCCGCTTTTCTCCCCAGCTCCCTTATAACACAAAGCCCTCCCCACAATGCCTGGTGCGGCGTTATTCCCCATTGTAGGAGGTACAGATATATGGTACTATCGATATAGGTAAGTGCACACCATCACATGAGGAAAAAACGATGTTTGGTATAGGGATGCCGGAGTTGCTGGTCATTCTGGGCCTCGCCCTCATATTGATCGGCCCCAAAAAACTCCCCCAGCTCGCCAAATCCTTGGGCAAGACCATGGGGGAGTTGCGCAAGGCCACCGACGATCTGAAGGAGACCATCTCCGAGGAGATCGACCCCATCAAAGACGAAATCCCGACCAAAAGGGAATTGGAAGAGGCCGTGAAGAAAAAGTTCCTCGAAGGGGAGGAGGAGCACTCAGAGGCCGATACGGATTCCTCAGACTGAGCAGCACGTGGAGGAAAAACAGACCTTCATAGAACACCTGGAAGAACTCCGTAAGAGACTGATTATATCCCTGATCGCCGTGGGGATAGGTTTCGGCATCTCCTATATCTTTGCCAAACAGATCTTCCAGATCTTGATGATCCCCCTGCAAAAGGCCCTCCCGCATGGGGCGACGATGATCTACACCAGCCTCCCCGAGGCCTTCTTTACGTACCTGAAGGTCGCCCTCCTGGCGGGAATCTTTGCGGCGTCTCCCGTGGTCCTCTATCAGATCTGGCTCTTCGTGGCACCGGCCCTCTACAGCCGGGAGAAGCGATACGCCATACCCTTTGTGGTCTCATCAACCCTCCTCTTCATCGGAGGGGCCGCCTTCGGATATTTCATCGTCTTTCCCTTCGGCTTCCAGTTCTTCATGAGTTTTGCCACGGATCTTATACAACCGGCACCCAAGCTCAAGGAATATCTCTCCTTCTGCTCCACGCTCCTGCTCGCCTTCGGCCTCATCTTTGAGCTCCCCCTCTTTATCTTCTTCCTCGCCAAGCTCGGCGTGGTCGACGCCCGGATGCTCTCCCGTAACAGGAGGTATGTAATCCTGGGGATTTTCACGGTGGCGGCCATCTTAACCCCCCCCGACGTCGTCACCCAGGTCATGATGGCCGGTCCCCTCCTCGTCCTCTACGAGGTCAGCATTGTGCTGGCACGAATCGTCGGGAAGAAGAAAAAAGAGGCGGAAGAACCCCCTGCCTAATCCCATTTTGAACACTTTTTAGTTCCTTATAGTATAATTTACTGTACAAAATCCCCTCCTTGATACCAATTTTTGTAAAAAAATTTAAGATTTTGCTTGACAAGGATACCCTGTTCTATATAATTGGAGTGGGATAAAGTGGGATAAAGTGGAGCAAAGAGGTACTGTACACGATGTTCAGGGGCCGGTTTGAACACAGCATAGATGGCAAGGGAAGGGTCAGTATCCCCGCCAAGTTCAGGGAGATCTTGAAGCGGGAGTACGGCAGCGATCAGCTGATCATGACCATCTTCGACAGTTGCCTCGTGGCCTATCCCCTCGCGGAATGGCAGGCCTTCGAGGAAAAGTTGAAAGAGTTCTCTCAACTCAAAAAAGAGGCGAAGTCCTTCCTGCGTTATTTTTATTCCGGGGCCATGGAGTGCGCCATCGACGACCATGGACGAATCCTGATCCCTTCCCAATTTCGTGAACATGCCGATTTAAACAAAGAGATCGTCTTCGTGGGCGTGATGAATCGCTTTGAGATATGGAACAAGACCGGATGGGAAGAAGAAATTAAAACATACAAAGAGAGCTTTGATGAGATAAGCGAGAGCATAGCCGAGCGGATGGGGCTGTGAAGAGATATCTCCATACCCCCGTCTTGACAGAGGAGGTGATAGCATACCTGAGGTGTTCGGAGGGAGGACTATTCGTCGATGCCACCGTCGGTGAGGGAGGACACACCGTGGAGATCTTACGGGCCTCCCCCCAGGCCACCGTTATCGGGATCGACCAGGATCACGAGATCCTCGGGCGTGCGCGGGAGAGGCTGGCGGGATATGCCGATCGGGTAACGCTGATACACGATGACTTCGTCCACCTCCCGCAGATCCTGCGCAAGCGGGGGATAGAAGGGATCGACGGCCTCCTCTTCGATTTAGGGATATCGCAATTTCACTTTATGGAACAGGGGCGGGGGTTCGGCTTTCATCACAACGGGCCCCTGGACATGAGGATGGATACGAGGGGGACATTGACGGCCGCTGATATCGTCAATCGCTTTGCCTTGGAGGAGCTGGAACAAGTTGTCAGAAGATACGGCGAAGAACGGTGGGCCAAACGGATCGTCAAGGTCATCGGAAGGGAGAGACGGCGGGGGGAGATCAAGACTACCGGTGAGTTGGCGGAGATCGTCTCGCGAGCCATCCCCAAACAACATCATCCCCGCAGAATACACCCGGCGACCAAGACCTTCATGGCCCTGAGGATCGCGGTGAATGAAGAGCTCACAAAGCTGGAAGAGGTCCTTCTCGAAGCCCCCTTGTTGCTCAAGCGAGGAGGGAGAATCGGCGTCATTGCCTTTCATTCGTTGGAGGACAGGATCGTCAAACAAGGCTTTAAAGGAATGGAGAGGACATGCATCTGCCCCCCCACACTCCCGCAGTGCGTCTGTGGGGGGAGGGAGCAGGTCTTGCAGGTCATCACCAAGCGTCCCCTCACCCCCCGCCCCGAGGAATTGAGGGATAACCCCCGGGCACGGAGCGCAAAACTGAGGGTGGCGGAGAGACTATAGGGAGAAGGAGGGTGTGCTATGAAAGCTACTGCAGTAATGACGAACGTTCCGGGAATTACCATGGATCATCTGCACAATTGGGAGCGCCAAGGCTATCTTGCCCCCACCAGAACGAGGGTGGGGAAAAAACAGGTCAGGGAGTATAGCGAACGAGAGGCCACGTTCATCAGGATAATGTGGTTCTATTATCGGCAAGGGTTATCTCCGAAAAATGCCCATAGAAGCGCCCGGGAGGAACTGGCAAAAAACTCCCCTTCGGGCTTGCCGCCGGTAAACGACGACCACGAGACGCAGGAGCACACAAGCGACTCGCTCCAAGGCATTGCGATCTTTGAGCTGCCGATCCCCCTGAGGAGCTACTTCCACGTAAAAACGGCTGAAAAAGACCACAGGTGGATATCTGCACCTGTGGCGCGATGACCACATAGATGACGACAGAGAGGGGAACAGGACAAGGAGGTAGACGATGAAAGACGCCGCCGTCTCCGCACAAACCATTGGCGGAATCAAGATCTTGCAGAGACAGCGGGTATCCAAGAGGGCGAAGGTGAAAACGGCGCGACCCTCCCTCCTGGTGTCCGGTCTGTTTTTCCTCTTCATCATCAGCGTCTTCTTGTATGTATGGACGAGGGTCCAGGTGGTGCAGTATGGATACGAGATTTCCTCGGCCTTACGGGCAAAGGAAGCGGCTGTCATCGCATACAATGAACGGACGATAGAGCTCGCCACCTTGCGCTCGGCAGGGCAAGTGGAAAAGAGGGCCCGGGAAAAACTGGGGATGAGCCCCCCCCGCAAGGATCAACTGGTAATCATCAGATGAAGGACCGAACGCACCTCTACTTTAAGATCCGTGTCTGTATGGTCTGCGCCATTTTTGTCCTCTGCTTCGGCTTCATCGTGATGCGCGCCTACCGTATGCAGGTCCTCGAGCGGGGAAAATCTCTCACCCTGGCTCAGCAACAATACTACTCCAGGAGGATCAACGTGGCCCCCCATCGAGGGACCATCTATGATTCCAGGGGGAGGGAGCTGGCGGTGAGCATGAGGGTCAATTCCCTCTATGCCCAGCCCGCCAAGATAAAAGATAAAGCCCTTGTCGCTACCAGGATTGCACCCATCCTGGGCCGAGATCCCCGCGACATCGCTCGGCTGTTGTCAAGCCCCAAACCCTTTGTTTGGTTGCAGAGAAAAATAAACCCCTTCCAACAGGAACGGATCGAGGCCTTGCACCTGAGGGGCGTGGATTTCATACCTGAGAGCAGGAGGTTTTACCCCAACTTCGAGCTGGGGGCTCACGTCATCGGCTTCGCGGGGATGGATTCGCAGGGGCTTGAGGGGCTGGAGCGGGCATACGACAAATACCTGAAGACCGCGACCAAGTATGTGGTGTTGGATCGGGATGCCCTCGGCAGATTGATATATCTCCCCGAGCGGGAACGAGGAATGCAGGCCCCCTATGACCTCCATCTCACCCTCGACCTCAGGGTACAGTATATAGCGGAACGGGAGCTGAGCAAAGAAGTCATGGATCAAAGGGCCAAAGGGGGAATGGTGGTGGTTATGGAACCCTCCACCGGAAAAATCCTGGCCATGGCAATCCAACCCTCCTTTAACCCCAACCTCTTCGAGGAGTACAGCCCTGACAGGTGGCGTAACCGCGCCGTCACCGATCCCTTTGAGCCCGGTTCCCTCCTCAAGGCGTTTCTCCTGGCCGCCGCCTTACAGGAAGACACCGTAAAAGAAAATGATATCATATTCTGTGAAAACGGTGCCTATCCACTACCGGGACACACTATCCATGATATGAGCCCCCACGGGTGGTTGACCGTGCGCGACATCGTACGGCTCTCCAGCAACATCGGCTCCTATAAAATAGGGAAAGAATTGGGGGCGAAGAGATTCTATCGTCACCTGCATGCCTTTGGATTCAACGAAAAAACGGGGGTCGATCTCTTAGGGGAGGATGTGGGAACCATACGTCCCCCTGCTGATTGGTCCCCTGTCGATCTGGCCATCATCTCCTTCGGACAGGGGCTATCGGTCACCACCCTCCAACTAACCACCGCCCTGAGTTGTATCGCCAACGGCGGTAAGTTGATGAAGCCGTATATCGTAGAGCGCATTACCGATGAGGAAGGCACGGTGATAGCTGAATTCGCCCCGCAGGTGAGGAGAAAGGTTCTCCCCCCGGAGATATGCCAGCGGATCACCTCCGTCATGAAGGGGGTAGTGAGGAGCGGAACGGGTAAACGAGGACGGGTGCCCGGTTATGCGGTGGCCGGCAAGACCGCTACCTCACAAAAGGTCGATCCCGTTACCGGGAGGTATTCAAAGGTCAAAAGCATCGCCTCATTCATGGGATTTCTCCCCGCAGATGAGCCCCGGATGGCCATCCTGGTGGTTGTGGACGAACCCCGCGCTACCCCCTACGGGGGGGCAACGGCAACGCCACTCTTTCAGAGGATCGCCGAAGAACTCATGCGGTATAGCGGGGTTCCCCCTACGGAAGAAGACTTCGGCAAGAGAATCACCCTGACGCAGATCCCCCAGGCGAAACGCCGGCGGGGGGGGCAAACCACGATATCCTCCCACCAGGGGATGCCCGATCTGCGAGGCCTCACTATGAGGCGGGCCTTGGCACAATTATCAGGGGAAAAGGTGCGGATCAGGTTGGCGGGAAACGGCTTTGTGGTAAGTCAACGGCCCGATCCCGGCGATGCCCTCAAAGAAGGGTGTGAGGTCTCCCTGAGACTCTCCCCTCGCCGCTAAAACGGTAACTACCGTGCAGTTGGCCCAGCTGATCCGTTCACTGGATGTAATAGAATCGAGAGGTACCATGGATCTGGATATGAGGGATATCTCGTACCACAGCCACCGGGTGCAGGAGGGTGATCTCTTTGTGGCCATCCCGGGGACAAAGCGCGACGGCCATCACTTCATCG